>CANPXS010000038.1 GCA_947586625.1 uncultured Clostridia bacterium
CTTCTCCGCCGAGCAAAAATGGCTCGACGTTGCGCACGCGACCTTGCCGGCGCAGCCGCCGCTGATAATTATCGCGCCGATGGACAGACTTTCCGCCATTGTCGAGCACGCGCCGTACAACCCGAAATACGGGATATCGAAGTCGAGAAGCCCGTAATTCGACCCCACGCATTGATTTTGCAGGTCCCCCGCGAATACGGCGTCGATGTCGTGTTCGGTCAAAAGCGCCTTTGCTATAGCGGTCGTGAGCGCGCGCTTCTGCATCTCGCCCTCCGCTGCCTCCCACGTCTCAGCACCGAATTTGTCGTCGCCGCCGACGTCGGTCACGTCGAGTCTGTCGCCGAGCGGACCGCTCTCCTCCTCCGCGCCGCCGACAGCGGCCGCGGATATTATGCCGACGCTTTTCGGCAGCGTTATTATGCCTTTCTGCGGCATTTATATATCACCGTCCTTTTTTGATATATTATGCCGCAGAGGACGTCAGAATATTATCGGCATATTTTTCCACAGGTGAAACGCTCTGTTTATCGTTTATTCTTCCGCACCGCGAATTTGCGCATTATGTCGAACGGCACCACTACGAACGCGAGCGCGAGCGCCGCGAGCATGTCGTGCGGCGACAGCGGCGTCGTTCTGAACACGCTGCCGCCGAAATAGACGATGAGGAGCTGTACCGCGCAAGTCGCCGTCATTATGAATATGAACGCGGGATTTTTGCCGAGATGCGAGAGCAGGTTTATCCTCGGCGTGCGGCAGTTGAACGCGCAGAATATGCCCGAGAACACGAACATGGCGAAGAACACGGTTATGTAGCGCATATAGTCGCCGTAAAAGCCGAACGTATCGCGCATCGAGGGCGACGCGAGGAACCATATGCAGAACGACGCCTGAAACAGTCCCGCCGTGAGCACGCGCGCAAGCTCGCGGCTCGACAGAATTTTTTCGTCGCGCTTTTTCGGCGCGTCGCGCATATAGTCGGCGCGCGGAGCCTCGCCCGCGAAAGCGAGCCCGCCGAGTGTGTCCATTATCAGGTTGACCCACAGCATCTGTATGACCGTGACGGGCGCTTCTATCCCTATAAACGGACCTATTATCGACACGCCGACGGCGCACAGGTTCATCGTGAGCTGGAAAACTATGAACTTGCGTATGCTGTCGAATATCGTGCGGCCGTAGAGGACGGCGCGTCCGATGCTTTTGATGTTGTTGTCGAGTATGACGATGTCGCCCGCCTCTTTCGCGACCTCGGTGCCGGTACCCATCGCAAATCCCACGTCGGCGGCGCGCAGCGCGGACGCGTCGTTGACGCCGTCGCCCGTCATGCCCGTGACGAGCCCGAGCGAATTCGATATTTTTACGAGCCGCTCCTTGTCGGACGGCAGCGCGCGGCAGACGACGCGCAGATGCGGCAGAAGTTCGCGCAGCTCATCGTCCGACATCGACGCAAGCTCGCGACCGGACAAAACGACGCCGCCGTCACCTCCGTCCGTGATGCCGACCTTGTTCGCTATCGCCGTCGCCGTCTCTTTGCCGTCGCCCGTTATCATGACGACCTGTATGCCCGCGCCGCGCAGCTCGCCGACGGCGGCTCTCGCCTCGGCGCGAGCCTCGTCGTTTATGACCGTCAGCGACAGAAACGTCATGCCGTGCGCGAGCGCATGACGCTCACCCTTTATCATCGCGGACGCGATAACGCGCGCGCCCTCGGAGGCGAGCGAGCGGCAGCGCTCGATTATGGCGTCGCGGCTGTAAAACGTCTCCTCGCCGCGCTCTCGGCGGCAGAACTCGCAGTTAGGCAGTATTAAGTCGGGCGCGCCCTTTACGAACGTCACGACGCCGCCGTCGCCGCCGCCTTCAACTGCGGCGAGCGAATACTTGCTTTTGCTGTCGAACGGGCGGCGAAATATGACTCTCCGTCTGCGTCCGCCCGCGTCGTCGAGGACTGCGGTCAGTATGGCGCGGTCAGTGGCGTTGCCGCCGACGGCGGCGCGCCTGCCAGCCGATTTTCCGACCTCGCTTTCCGTGTTGTGCGCCGCGCCGTCGACGTAAAGCGCATACGATGCGGGCGCGAGCTCGCGCATACGGCGCGGAGATGTGTATTCGCCGTCGGCGGTGATTATGCGCGTCACGGTGAAGTCGCCGCGCGTCAGCGTGCCCGTTTTGTCGCAGAAAAGTATGTTGAGGCTGCCCGCCGTCTCGATGCCGACGAGCTTTTTGACGAGCACGTTGTCGCGCAACATACGCTTCATGTTCGACGACAAAACGACCGTTATCATCATCGGCAGTCCCTCCGGCACCGCGACGACGATAACGGATATTGCGAGCGTCAGCGCGCCGAGCAGCTCCGAGACGAGATAGTGCGTGTCTCTCATCGCCTCGAACGCGGCGTTCATGTCCATGCCTGTCTCGATGAAGAACGCGCGGAACAGATACGCGACCGCGACGAGCGCCGCCGCCGCGTATCCGAGCGTGCTGACGCCCTTTGCAAGCGCCGACAGGCGCTCTCTCATCGGACTTTTCCTGCGCTCCGACGTCAGCGACTCGGCGACCTCGCCGTAAACGGTGCTTTTGCCGACTCTTTTGACCTCCATCTCGCACGAGCCCGACGTCACCGTCGACCCGCGCAGAAGCGCGCGTCCGTTGTCGGGCGTCAGCTCGTCGCCGCCGGCGGACGGCGCCTTTCTTTCGTCCTTCGATTCGCCGTTGAGGGCGCTTTGGTCGACTGTGACGCTGCCCTCGACGATGAAGCCGTCGGCGGGCGCCATGTCGCCGGCGCCGAGCAGCACCCTGTCACCGACGACGACGTCGGACAGCGGAACGGTCGTGACCTCGCCGTCGCGGACAGCGCGGACGGGAGTTTTGTCCCCCGCCGACCGCATGCTGTCGAACGCTCTGTCGCTGCCGTATTCTGATACCGCCGACACGACCGTCGATATCATCACTGCGACGACGATGCCCGCCGTCTCGTATATGTCGACGTGACCTATCGAAAATATTATGTTCGCCGCGAGCGCGCCGAGCAGTATGCGTATTATCGGGTCCGAGAATCCTTCGAGGTAAAGGCGCAACAGCGACTTTTTGCGCACGCCCGCGATAGCGTTGCCGCCGTGCTTCGCCCGCGACGCGGCAGCCTGCGCCGACGAGAGACCGCGCCGTCCCTTAGTTTTATTTTCGCTTTCTGTTTTCGTTTTTGCCGCAATTAAAGTGTCCACGACCGCACCCCCGCGGAAAGTAAGATTCACGGACATTTATATGCGCCGGCGCGCGCATGTATGCGGCAAAAGCAAAAAAGAAGCTCCGACAAAGTCGGAGCTTTCGATGTTCTGCGGATGAGGGATTTGAACCCCCACAAACAGATTCAGAGTCTGTCGTGCTGCCATTACACAAATCCGCAATATTCCCGATAACGTCGTATATTATATCACCGACCGCGCGCGTTGTCAATACCGAAATTGAAAAAATTTCGTTCCTCAACAATCCGCCGCGCGCGAAATAAACGGCGCGATTAACTAAAATAACTTCGCACAAAATGTTGATTTTTATTTTAGGATATTGTATAATTATTTACAGTAAAGTCGTTTTGGACGGAGGGACGGACGTGAAACCGCGCATACTCATCATAAGCGAGACATTTGTCGAATTCGTACAGCGCATGGAAACGCTCCCCTATCCCGGCGCGCCCGTGACAGGCGTGTCCTACGACTATATCCCCGGCGGCGAGGGCTCGGAAATGGCGGTCACGGCGGCCGCGCTCGGCGCGGACCCGATATTGTGCTCGCGCATAGGCGCGGACAGCAACGGTCAGCGCGTGCGCGCCATTTTCCGCGAAATGGGCATCGACACGCGATTCATGTTCATGGACCGCCGCGTATCGACCGGACTTATCTCGATTTTGACCGACGGCGCAAAGGAGCTCTCCGTCACGTATCCCGGCGCGAACGCGCTTTTATCGGTGACGGACGCCGAGGACGCGTTCACCGCGCTGCCCGACGCAGCGCTCATATCGCTCCGTGCGCCCGAGCGAGTCGTAATTGCCGCGTCCGAATACGCGGCGCGCAAGCATATACCGCTGCTCGTGGACGGCGGACCGACGCAGCCCGACTTCGCTATATCAAAACTGTTCCCTGTCGAAATATTCTGCCTCGACGAGACCGAGCTCGAATCTATGACCGGCATCGCGCCGAAGGCGACGGAGTCGTGTCTGCGCGCCGCGATAAGGCTGTCCTCCATCGTCCGCGCCAAATACTACGTCGTGAAAATGGGCTCGCGCGGCGTTTTCCTCTACGACGGCAAATACTATAACATCGTCATCGCGCACAGCGTCCCCGTCGAGGATGCGTCCGGTGTCGGCAGCGTGTTCGACACGTCGCTCTTGACCGAATACATGCGCTCGGGCGACATTCAACGCGCCGCATCATATGCGAACGCGGCATCGGCGCTCACCGTCTCAAAGCCGGGACGTCTCGACGCGATACCGACCGAAGAGGAGCTCGGCGAATTCATCGACAGAAAGGGCATAAAGCTGTGACTGATAAGGGCGTCGTGATGGGCGTCGACTACGGAGACGCGCGGACGGGCATCGCCGTCACCGACGCGGGAGCGAAATACGCGTTCGGCGCATGCTGCGTCAAGGCGAAGGGCATGAGGACGGCGGCGCGGCTCGTCGCCGATGAAGCAAAGAAGCGGCGCGCAGTCCGCATCGTCGTCGGACTGCCGCTCAACATGGACGGCACCGAGGGTGCAAGGGCAGAGAAGGCTCGCGCGTTCGCAGAGATGGTAGAGGAGCTCACGTCGCTGCCCGTCGAGATGTGGGACGAAAGGCTGACGACAGTCGAGGCATACGGCATAATGGACGAGGTCGGCGTGCCGTCGCCGCGCAGGCGCGAAAAAATAGACACGCTGTCGGCGGAGGTCATACTTCAAAGCTATATAGACGCAAAAAGGTGAGAGGCAAGCCTCTCACCTTTTCATAGTGGTTCCTTATTACTTGAGAAAGGAGAACGCTCTGATTATGTAGGGCTCCTTCGCCTTGCCGCCGCAGATCTGGAAGAACGCAATGATCTTGCATACGAACAGCGCCACCGAGAAGATCGCGTACGCGATCGGGACGATGAGGGTCCATACGAGAACGAGTGATACGATCAGCGCGAGCGCCTCGATTATGGTGAACTTCAGTCCCTGACGGACGTGGAACGACGCGTACGGCGACTTTCCCGCCGCAAGCAGCGCAACTATGATGCCGACAGCGCCGAGCAGGTATACCGCCATCGCGTATACCTTGTTGTCGGAAATATCTTTCGCGTCGAACTCGGACGTGTGGTCGTAGGGGTCGACTATCGGCTGCGCATACTGCGGCCCGTAATACTGCTGCTGTCCCTGCGGCGGAACAACGGGCGGCTGCGGCGGTACGACGGGCGGATTTTGTTGCGGATTAACAGGCGGTTGCTGAGGATTCTGCGGAGTTTGATTCTGTGCTGCGGCGTTTTCCACAGCTGTACCGCAATGTACGCAGAAAGCGGCGTTATCGTCAATGGGATTATGACAATTTGGACAGATCTTCATACTCGAAATGCTCCTTATTTTATATTTGGGTATAATATCCCTATTTATTTTATCACATATTGCAGAAAAAGTAAAGGGAAAGTTTTCCCGATTTTGCCGTATTGGGTATTATTTCATAAAATAATATGATCAAAAGAAAATAATTCGCAAAAAATCAATAAATAGATGTATCTTCTTTCGACGCATAAAATGCATTTTTTCTTTTTGGGGATTGCTTTTTTATAATAAATATGTTATACTGAATGTCAGCTTTAATAATAATATATGAGGGTCGATATAATAATATAATGTTTGGCTCAAAATCGAAGAATATCGCCCTGCCTTTTGACTTGTTCGATATCCACTGTCATATCGTTCCCGGCGTCGACGACGGCGCGGAGACGTTAGACGATTCAATGGCGCTCATCGACGCCGAATACCGCGACGGAGTGCGCACCATAATTTTGACGCCGCACTTCCGCATGCGCCTGTTCGAGAACCGCGAACAGGCGGTACGCGACGCTTACGCGCTTCTGCGCGACGCGGTCGCGGGAAAATATCCGGACATGACGCTCTATCTCGGATGCGAACTCCACGAGCACGGAGAGATGGTTGAGCATATACGCCGCCGCGAGCAGCTTCTTATGGCGGATACCGATTTTGTCCTCGTCGAATTCTCCGGTGTTGACGAAAAATCTCTCATAAAGGAACGCCTCTATACGCTCGTATCGAACGGATACTCGCCCATAATGGCGCATATGGAACGCTACGAAAATGTGCGTTCCGATTTCGACTTTATCGAATACGTCATAAGTCTCGGCGTACGCATACAGCTCAACGCTGATGCGATAATAGGCAGTCTCGGCGGCAAACAGAAAAAAATATGTGAGCGTCTGCTCGACGCGGGCGCCGTCTCCTTCATCGGCAGCGATTGCCACGACATGACGTCGCGCCCGCCGCGTCTCGGCGAGTGTGCATCGTATCTCGCAAAAAGGTACGGTATGGGACTTGTCAAGGAACTGATGCACGACAATCCGCAAAAAATCATAAAAGGGAAATTGTGAAATGGACATAAATCAGCATAACGACAGTGATTCGTCCGAGATCGACCTGATCGAAATCTTACGAGTTTTAGTAGATAACATCATCTTCATCTTATTCGGCGCGCTGCTTCTTGCATTGATCGTTTACTTCTTTGAAGCGTTTTTTGTTACGCCGCAGTATACGTCGTCGACGACGATACTCGTTCTCGCAAAGGAAGACAGCAGCCGCATCGACTCTAGCATACTCAGCGCATCCTCACAGCTTACGAATGACTACGTGCAACTCATAACCGTCCGCGATGTGACTGAAAAGGCGATACGCGATCTCGGTCTGACTGACGAAGACGGAAACATGATGAAGCATGGGGCGCTCAAGGACAAGCTCAGCGTATCACGCATACCGGATACGCGAATGATAACGATCAAGGCGAGTGATCCGGACCCTAATATCGCACACGATATTGTCGAAAAGGTCCGCGACATTGCCCGCGAACACATAAAGGCGGTCGTCGACGCCGAGGCTGTCAATGTTGTCGAGCAGGCTAACGTCCCCGCCGCTCCGAGTTCTCCCCATAAGCTGCGCGACGCCGCCATCGGCGGCTTGGTCGGCGCCTTTATTGTGTCTGCGGTCGTAATAGTCGCACATCTCATGGACAATACGATAAAAACGAGCGACGACGTCGAAAAATATCTCGGCATAACGGTGCTCGGCATTATCCCTATAGAGGACAGCGCGGAAGCTGCATTCAAATCTCATAAAAAGAAGAACGTCAAAAAACGCGGAAAGGGGACGATTGCCGGATGAAAAAGGTAAATATAAAGGAAACGTCCGTGAACCACCGCGTTCAGGAAGCGATGAAGTCTCTGCGCACCAATATCCAGTTCTGCGGCGCCGATAAGAAAGTCATAATGCTGACGAGCTGCATTTCGGGAGAGGGAAAGAGCGAAACGAGCCTTCGTCTCGCGATGTCACTGGCGGAATTGAACCGCCGCGTCATACTCGTCGATACCGACCTGCGCAGATCAGTGCTCTTAAGCAAGATATCATATTCGCACGACGGCGAAACGCTCGGTCTGACTCATTTTCTAACGGGACAGGCGTCGCTGCGCGACGTTGTATGCACGACAAACGTTCCAAACTTCCATATGATACTCGCAGGTCCGTTCCCGCCTAATCCGGTTGAGTTGTTGAGCAGCCATCACTTTGAGGCGATGATAACGGCGCTTCGCGCCGCTTACGACTATATCATCATCGACACGGCGCCTCTCGGCACCGTCATCGACGCCGCCATCGTCGCGAAGCTGTGCGACGGCGCGATACTCGTCATAGAGGCGGGCAAGATAAACCGCCGCTTCGAGTTCGACACAAAACTCCAGCTCGATAAAGCGGGATGCCCCGTGCTCGGCGCTGTACTAAACAAGGTCGACACGAAGAAAGCCGGTTACGGCAACTACTATGGCAACTACTACGGAAAGTATTACGGCAAATACTACGGCAACTATGTCAGCGACTCCATGCCGTCCGCGGATGCGGAAAGAGGCGGGTCCGTAAAACAACGCTGAAAGTAAAACACACGGCAGCTTGTAAAAACAAGCTGCCGTTTTTATATTCTCTTTTTGCATTCACGCGTGCGCCTCAACGGCTTCCTCGTATACGCGCTCGACGGCGATGCCGAAATTGGACTTGTCGAAATTTTCCGCTATCGACTCGCTCGAAACAGATGCGCGCATGCGCCAGTCGGCGTCCGATTCTATGGCGTCGAGATCGCGGAGAAATTCCTCCGCCGTGCCGTACTCGTAGCCGTTCTTGCCCTGTACTATAACGTCGCGCAGGCACGGGTCCTCGCGACACAAAAGCGGAAGCCCGTTCGCGGCTGCTTCGATATAGGTGAGCCCCTGTGTCTCGCTCGTCGACGCAGATACGAACACGTCGCCGAGCTGGTAGTATTTCTGCACCTCGGTCGGCGACACCATGCCGGTGAACACGACGCGGTCGCTGATGCCGAGCTTTTCGGACAGCCGTTCGAGCTTGCCGCGGTCGGGACCGTCGCCGACGATGAGGAACATCAAATCGTCGTGCGTCGACAGCGCCTTTGCGAAAAGATGCATCATCTCGTCGAGATTTTTCTCCGCGCCGAGTCTGCCGAGATTGAGCAGCACCGTCATGTCGCGGCTGATGCCGAGACGCTCGCGCATAGACTCGCGCTCCTCGGGCGTTATGCGCTCCTTGTGCTGGTCCATGCATATGCCGCTCGGGACGACGACGATCTTGTTGCTTATCCCGTACGCGCGGAGCGCGTCCTCGACCTTGCGCGTCGGCGCGATAACGCACCGCACGCCGCGCAGACGCATACGTGAGAACGTGCGCGCGACGAAGTGACCGAGGCGCTTGCCGGGTATGATGTAGTGCGTGTACTGCTCGTAGAGCGTATGATATGTGTGCACGACGGGCGCGCCCGATCGCTTCGATATTATCATCGCGTATTTGAACGAGAAGAACTCGCATTGACTGTGTATCACATCCGGCGACCACTTTACGAGCTCGTCGATATAGCGGTGACGGCGGCACAGCGTCATGCGTACGCCGGGATAGACGGCGAGCGGCATCGAGCGGATATAGTAGACGTACCCGTCGACGTGGCTGCGCATGCTCTCCGACAGCGTCAGTATGCGCACGTCATGTCCGAGCGCAATAAGCTCGTCGCACAGATTTTGCAGCGACGTAACGACGCCGTTAGTCTTTACCGTGTAGTGGTCGGTCGTGATGAGTATCTTCATCCGTCAATGCCTCCTTCCCGCATTCATTCGATATTTATTACAGTATACCACAAAACAGACCGTTTTTCACCGTCTTTTTGCACATTTCTCGCGTTAATTGTTTTGATAACTTTTTTGCGAGGGGGAAAAAACTTTTTAATTAGGGGCCCCCTTTTTGTAGAAAGGTAGGAGTTTTGTCGCTTACGCGCCAAACCTCCGACACTTTCCACTTCGTGGAAATGTGTGGCAGCTCCGAACACAGTGAGGAGCTGCTCTTCGCACAAAAGCGGACTAAATAGTGTTCATCTCAAGCTATCACTGAAAATATTGTTTCCGTTTATTTTGCAAAAAGAAAAACAGTCATAAATGTTTTTGAAAAGGAAAGGGAGCGCGAGGGAGAGGAAAAACTTTTTTCAAAAAGTTTTTCCTCTCCCTCGCAAAAACATGAATATTTATTGCTGCGGAGTGTCGGGGCCGTGGGATTCACGCGCGAGGCGTTCTTCCTCTTCGCGGCGCTCGCGCTCTTTGCGTTCAAGCTCCGCGAGGTACTGACGTCTGCGCTCGTTTTCCTCTTCGCTGCGCTTACGCTTCTCAGCCACCATCTCGTCAAGCTGCTCGTACGTGACGTCGTCGCGCGACATAGCCGCCTCGAACTGCCCCTCGTCCATTATCTCGTTCGCGATAAGGTAACCCGCGATGAAGTGGAGCTTGTCGATGTTCTCGGTCAGGATGCGCTTCGCTTCCGCGTATGCTTCCTCGACGATAGCCTTGATCTCGTTGTCGATCTTGTATGCGGTCTCCTCGGAATAGTTCCGCGTCGCGGAGAAGTCGCGTCCGAGGAATACCTCGTCGCCGTCATGCTCCGCACCGTATACGATCGGACCGAGCTCGTCGCTCATGCCGTACTTCGTCACCATGTTGCGCGCGATCGAAGTCGCACGCTGGATGTCGTTCGACGCGCCCGTCGAGATGTCGTCGAGTATCAATGCCTCGGAAACGCGCCCGCCGAGAAGCGTCACAATCTCGTGCTTCATGTCGTTTTTCGACATGTACGATCTGTCGTCCTTCGGCAACGACAGCGTGTAGCCGCCCGCGCGCCCGCTCGGGATTATCGAGATCTGATGCACCGGCTCCTCCGGCTGTATGAACTTCGTCACTATCGCGTGACCCGCCTCGTGGTACGCGGTCAGACGCTTTTCCTTGTCGCTTATGACCTTGGAACGCTTCGACGGTCCGACGATGACCTTTATCATCGCCTCCTCGAGGTCGACCATGCCTATCAGCGATTTGCCCTTGCGCGCCGCCAATAGCGCCGCCTCATTGAGCAGATTCTCAAGATCCGCTCCCGTGAAGCCGACTGTCGTCTTTGCCACCGTCGCGAAATCGACGTCGGCCTCGAACGGCTTGCCGCGTCCGTGTACCTTCAGTATCGCCTCGCGTCCCTTTACGTCGGGATACGTGACCGTTATCTGCCTGTCGAAGCGGCCTGGACGGAGGAGCGCCGGGTCGAGGATGTCGGGACGGTTCGTCGCCGCCATGACTATCGTGCCTGAGCCGCTGCCGAAGCCGTCCATCTCAACGAGCAGCTGGTTCAGCGTCTGCTCACGCTCGTCGTGACCGCCGCCGAGGCCCGCGCCTCTGTGACGCCCGACGGCGTCGATCTCATCTATGAAGATAATGCTCGCGGGATTCTTCTTCGCCGTGTCGAACAGATCGCGCACACGTGACGCGCCGACGCCGACGTACATCTCGACGAAGTCGGAACCCGATATCGAATAGAACGGAACGCCCGCCTCGCCTGCGACTGCCTTCGCCAAAAGCGTTTTACCCGTGCCGGGAGGGCCGACGAGAAGCACACCGTGCGGTATGCGCGCGCCGAGCTTCGTGAAGTGACCGGGGTCGCGGAGGAATTCCACGATCTCGCGCAGCTCTTCCTTTTCCTCATCTGCGCCCGCCACATCTTTGAACGTGACCTTCTTCTTATCGCTCGTGACGAGACGCGCGCGGCTGCGTCCGAAGTTGCCTATACGGCCGCCGCCTCCGCCCGACGTCTGATTTATCATATACATCCACGACACGACGAACAGAGCTATCACTATGAGGTACGGCAAGAAGCTCACCCACCACGGAAGCTCCGTCGGAGGCGGGAAGTCGTAGTACTCGATAACTCCCGCCGCCTGCTGAGCGACGACGGTGTCGTTTATGTCGGTGTAGAAGATGGAGATGTCGCGCATCTTGTACGTCTCGCGCGCGGCGACTATGTCTTCCGCCGTCGCCTTGACGTTGTCGGGCACCTTGCCTTCGTCCTCATCCCAATAGTCGCCCTCGGCGCGCAGCTCCATCGTCAGGTTGTTGTTGCCGTCGACGACGAAGCGGATAACGCGTCCGTCGCGGAAATAATCGAGCACCTCGCTGTAGGAAAGGCTGCTCCTGTTCGCAGCCGAGAACAGCGACGCCGACGCGATTATGATCACCGCGATAAGCACGATATAGAAGATGATGACTTTCAGGTTGCTTTTTTTCATTATTTGATCACCCCGCGGCCGCGGCAATCACCGACCGCGGTCTTTCATATAGTATTTTCGTTATATCCGTATTTATATTATTATTTCTCGTACAGCTCCGGTTTAAGCACGCCGATGAACGGAAGCGCGCGGTATTTCTCGTCGAAATCGAGTCCGTAGCCGACGACGAAATAGTCCGGTATCTCAAATCCGCGAAAATCGGGACTGAAATCGACTGTGCGGCGCGACGGCTTATCGAGAAGCGTGACCGTGCGCACCGAAGCGGCTCCGCGCAGCTTTAGATACTCCACGAGATATGACAGCGTCTTGCCGCTGTCGATGATGTCCTCGACGATTAGAATGTCGCACTCCTTTATGTCGTCGCGGGCGAGGTCGAGCAGGATTTTGATGTTGCCGCTCGTCGTGCCGCTGCCGTACGACGATACCTGCATAAAGTCGATCTCGACGTGAACCCGCAGCTGCTTCATAAGCTCCGCCATGAACACGACCGAACCCTTTAATATGCCGAGCAGCAGCAGCTTTTTCCCCGACGTTTTGTAGCAGTCCTCGATCTCGCGCGCCAGCTCGCCGACACGCTCCGCGATCTGCTCCTCGGAAATGAGCACCCGTTCTATATCGAGCGCCGTCGTGCGCGGCAGCTCGCGCTGTACCTTTTCAACCGTATCCATATGCGTTTTGCGCTCCCTTTAACTCCGTTTGATTTATACTTCCGCGCGCTTGCCGTGCGCGTAATATATGTGAAGAACTCCGTCGTCGGGCGCGTCCTTCGGCGCCGCGACGCCGTCGCGTATCTCGACCGTCGGTATCCACACGATTCCGTCGTCGTCGCAGAACACGGGCAGAATGCCGCGCTCCGCGAGCGGAACATGGCGGTCGCAGTACAGCTTTTTCGTGAGCCGCGTCATGCCGCCCGACACTATTTTGTCGCCCGCCTCGCGGTTTTTGACGTAAAGCGTGCCGCGTATCGCGTCTAAATTCACCCTCAGATGGTCGACGTGCATATATCCCATTCTCGCTCCGAGCTCGAACTCGAGATCCTGCTCGCGGCATATGCGGAACACGGCGTCGAGCTCCGACACGATGTGCTCGCCCTCGTCCATGCGTATGCGGAACTCGGGCGCGTACATGTACGTCGACTCGTACTCATCCTCCGATATGAAGAAGAACTCGTCGCCCTCGACGGCGGCGCATATGCGGTACGGGAGCGATATGCGCGAGTGCGCGCCTCCGCCGCATATGATGCGCGTGACCGAGCGGACGTGCTCGAAGTCGAGCGCGATATAGCGTCTGCCGGGACCGTATATAGCGTCAGCGGCGCGGTCGTACATATAGCGCACGACGCGCGAGAGCAGCGCCTGATCCTGTTCGGCTAAAAGGCTGCGGCGGCATCTCGTCGAGATGTCGTTGTCGGTGAGGAATTTATTCGCCTGACGCTGTATATAGACGTCGTCGTTGCGCAGAAGCGTGCAGAGCTGCGATATCGCGATCTCGGGCGACGGATTTATCCTTGCGAGGCGAGGCAGTATCTCCGATCTGATGTAGTTGCGCGTATAGTCGACGTCGCTGTTCGTCGTGTCGGTGACGTAGGGGATATCGTTGGCGATGCAGTAGCCGATTATCTCGCTTTTCGTGCAGTATATGAGCGGTCGGACGAGACGTTCGCCTCTCACGGGCGGTATGCCGGACAGTCCGCGTATCCCCGTGCCGCGGCACATATTGAATATGACCGTCTCCATGTTGTCCTCGGCGTGGTGCGCGAGGGCGATATGGCAAAGCTCGGGGTGCGCGTCGACGATCGTGCGGAACGTGCGGTAGCGGACGTGGCGTCCCATCTCCTCGAGTCCCTTGCCCTCGGCGGCTGCGAGCGCGGGCACGTCGACCTTCTCGACGTAGAGGTCGATGCCGAGTCCCTTGCAGACGTCGCGGCAGAACTGCTCGTCGCGGTCAGCCTCCGCGCCCCTGATGCAGTGGTTGACGTGGCACGCGGCGATGTAGATGTTGTGCTCGCCCGCGTACTTGTGCATGTATGACAGAAGCGCGCCAGAATCGGCGCCGCCCGAGTAGCCGATGAGAACTCCCGACAGCCTGTTCGTCATACCGAAGTCGATGATGGCCTGCCGGATCTTGTTCTCTACCATGCGGGTTATGCCTTTTTTGTCCATCAAAAGCATCCTCTTCCATAAACACTTGCCCTATTATATCACTTTAATGGGATTTGGGCAACAGAATTCACCTAAAATACACAAAAATAATTGCGCCGCGCTCCATATTGGGCGCAAATTAGTTTTTGTCGAGGGGAACTTTTGAAGAAAGTAGGCGTTTCCTTTGGAAACGCACGAGTTTCTTTCAGAAACTCTGACCCCCTGCACCCTTTCAAAACTTTCCATGACTTATTTTTATTTTCCGCATCGTTTATCTGTACGGTGATTTTTTATCGGTGCGTCGCGTTTGGTGCTCGACGGCACATCCGCAGGATGTGCTCGTCTCCGCATTTGCAGGGGACACGCCTCTTTACAAACAGGCGAAAGCGGTGTAAAATGTTGTTGACTTAAATATAACGGTAAAGGACTGTTTCAAAATGAAAAACGACAAGACCGTGACGCTTCGTCTGTCCGAGGACTTACTGCGCAAGCTCTATTACATCTCCGACGCGGAGCACAGGACGCCGAACAATCATATCATATTTTTGCTGCGTCAGAATATCGCCTATTTCGAGCGCACGCACGGCAAGATATCGGCGCAGGCGCTCCGTGACGTCGACATCGACGTTGACAGAGCCGACGACAAGGACAGGGAAGGCGACGAATAACTATTCGGCTCGAGTCAGCTCGATAAGAAGGTCGATATTGTCGGGCTGCACGGAAGCGTTGTGCGCCGCCTTATTGCGGCTGATGTGTCCGCACCGCTCGCACTTGTGTACTATAACATAGCCGCGTCTTGCGTCCGTTTCGACGCGTATCGGGCGCATTATGCCGCCGCAGTCGGCGGCTCTGTCTCCGGGGTTGACGTCGACGTGCAGCGAGCAAAGGCAGAACGGGCAGTGATTGCGCGACGTATATCCGAGCGGTTCGACATGCGCGCCGCAGTTCGCGCACACAAATCCGCTGTCGTTTTTGCGAAATCTTTTTTCATCCATAATTTTACCGCGTAAAAAGCGTATCGTTTTTTTCGGAATAATGCAGAATATTACCGTAGACACATGCTTTATGTTCAGTATTATACTACATTTTTTCTGAAAGGACAACGCAAAAACGCGCACAGCGCAAATTATGATGAAAAAAATTTTTTATAAATATATATGCCGCATTTTGACGTTTACATTCGCTGCGGCAGTTGCCGCAGCGATGGCGATCTCCCCGTATGCGGCGAACGTCGACGACACCGCAGCCGTAGTCGATACAACCGACGCCGCATCCGATACGGCGGGGACATCGGGCGAGGTACTCGGCGTAATGGAGGACGGCGGCTCCGCCGTCGTTGGGATCGTAGTCGCGATACTTATCGCGATAGCGGTCATAGTGCTGATACTGGCGCTCATCCCGCGCGGCAGCGCGGGGTGACGCGCGGCGGCGGCGCAGCACGACTTCGCTCGCGAGAACTTCACCTATGCGCTGTCGTATCCCATTGACTGCCTATATTATACCACAAAATTTGCAATTTGTCAAGTGTTTTTCACAAATTTATGCATTATTGCTTTTCGTGTAATCGCTCAACCGTACCCTTCACTGTTTTATCCCACACTTTTCGCGAAGCGAAAACGTGTCGTAGCTCCGAACGCAGTGAGGAGATACTGCTCACACGCGGTTCATTATGCAGTCTGTACCCACCGGCAACTACCTTTGCATATCTGACGTGGTGACGTCTTTCACACCATCAAATAGGTTTTTTGACAAGGGGGGACTTTCCCGCAAGAAAGAGACGGTACGGGATGAGGACCTTTTCTTTACAAGAAAAGGTCCTCCCCCGAACCCCCTCTCTAAAAGAACACCGCGTTATCATTTCCTGCGAATATCTCCCTCGCGGCACGTCGAGTGCGCCGTCCAAAGTCGTGTCTTCATCCAGCCGTGTCGCGCAGAACAACGCATGAGCAATGTGCGCGTAGGGTAAACGAGGAAGCCTACGGCGCGATGCTCGTTTGTGACAGCGCCGATAGCCACACATTTCCGCATCGCGGAAAACATAAGAACTCGCAAAGCGGCAAATTGCCGCTTTTTTCTCTTGACAAAAATATACTACGCGTGATATAGTACTATATAATGGAATATATAATACATAATACAGTTAGGATGCAGACCGCTCGGAGAGAGGTCACTTCAAAATCATACGGAGGAAGCCATGAAAAAACTAATCACCCTGTTTATCCTGCTCGCATCGCTCACGCTGTGCGCCGCGTCGTGCTCGCACGACCTAACTAATACTGCCGACGACACAGATACCGGCACGGCGGATACAGCCGAAACTGAGCAGGCACTCACAAGAGAAGAAGCGCGCGCCATCTTCAAAGAGATCATCACGCCGACACAGAAGGACGCGTTCATACTGAACGACGATTACTTTTATACGAATAACCATTTGGGACGCACCGTACATTTTTTCGGCGAACAAGTTGATGATGAAGGTCACACTTTGAGATACATGGCCGATCTTGACGGTGAGAATGAAACTGTCGCATGTCTCAAAGAGGGCTGCGCCCATAACGATATGACATGTCCCGCATATACCCAGTACGCTTGGCTTATCGTTCAGCCGGATGGCAGCGACGAGATAGTTGCGTACACCGTCCAAAATTTCAAAAATCAGTCGTCCAACATCGGCAGCATCAACGTGAACCCCGGGATCGACGCATGTCTTTTCGAGTATAACATCACAAAAGGCATAAGACGCTGCATCAGCACTGATATTTTAACAAGCGATCAGGTCGACGCATACTGCAACGGATTTATTTACAGCAACCCGGCTGATTCGACAGCTCATTTCAGCGACGACGGAATGGAGTATACGGTCACATATACCATGAAATATCTCAAGTGTATAAATACGGCGACGTGCGAGACAAGGATACTCGAGGAAAACGGAGAACCGCTGCACGTGTTTATGCTCGGCATATATGACGGCAGAGTTTACTTTATCGACGATTCCGGCAATCTGTACTCGTGCGCGCCCGACCTTTCCGAATACGAATTTGTGCGCTGCATAGACGAGGAATATACTTTCCCGGTCGCCCCGCATAATGTGAATGACGGGTATATCAGAGACAATATCCTTTTATTGCCGATAAAGGATCATTCCGTTCCCGTCGAAGATGCGCCTGCGGGCGACTATGACCTTTACCGTATCGATCTTTCTGACAGCGAAAGCGAACCCGAGCTTGTAAAAAAACACGTAAACTATATGTCCGTTGTTTACGAACATATTTATTATGTATCGACCGATTTCACGGAGTGGTACGAATACTATCCTGCGGCAAACGAGTCCGTTTTGCTGCCGGAAAGGCCGAAAATCGAATAATAATAAAAAAGCTGCGCCGAAATAAACTTAACGGAGGATTACGAAATTTTATGAAACGGTTGTTTATACTTCTTCTCGCATCATTCCTTATGCTGCCTTTACCGTCGTGCGCAAAAAAGAAAACGCATTACAAAGAATGGTCGTACAACTTCTCGGGCAGCGATGTCGTGTATTATCAGGGGAAAAGGTGTTACCTTACGTATTCGCTCATCGACGAGCCCGAAACGATGAATTACGCCTGCATAGACCCGCTGTGCAGCCACGATGAAAATACGTGCACCGCACACTTTCCGGCTGTTGAAAAAACTCTCGTCGTCGAGCGCGAGGGCACGCTCCCGCTCGTATACGTGTTCGGACAATGTAATATGTACACGTACGTCGACGGCATGTATACCGTCGATCCCGGTCTCAGGTATACAAAGCAGGTCACGGAGTACGATACGGCGACCGGTCAGCAGCGTATCGTCGCGTATATTGACGAAATGGTAAACGTGCAAAAAGTCTTATATCTTGACGGGGTTATATATATGTCCGGCGACAGCGAGCATCCTCTCTATGACCGTATCATCTCTGTCGACACGGAAAAGGGCGAGTCCGCCGTTATGGAATACGACGACGACGTGAGCCTTTACGGGGAATTCGGCGGTCGTATATGGAGCATGACGTCAAGAGGCGCGGTCCTCAGCTGCGCGCCCGACTTTTCCGACATGAGGCAGGAGTACGACATAGGCGTGACGGTCCCGCGCGGCGACCATGCGACCGTTTTGGGCTGTGTCAGCGGAAATATGCTTTATTTTGAAAGAGATCCCGAAAGACGGCTGCAAGTCGCTTCATGGCTCAGCACTGCCGACATATATGCCGTCGACCTTGACGACATCTCCTCCGGCGAACGCCTTGTCGCAGAAGATGTCATTGCATGGGGCGAGCATGACGGCAATCTGTACTACAACGTATACGCGGGCGACCCCGACCCCGACGCCCCGACTCAGTTTTATCCGTTCGACAGCGGCGACTTATATATGTACGATCATGAGAGCATGTCGTCGTCGCTCATAGTTTCCGACTGCGGCGCAGACATCAACGCGATCGCAGACGTTTCCGACGAATACATATTGTTCACCGGCACATATTACGGCGGCTCCTACCACGGAGACCTTGTCCCCGAGGACGACGACGTAGTGTTTGCATACGCCATTCTCAACATCGAAACCGGCGAGTGGAGGATAGTAAGTAAGTCGCTGTTCTGACGGCGCAGAGCCGCCGCCGCGCGCCTCAATTTACGAGCGTCGTGCACACTTTCCGCGTCAGCGGAAACGTTTAGTAGCTCCGAACGAAGTGAGGAGATACCGGCTTCCCAGCTTCACGTTCACGCACAACACTCGTGCGTTATTCGGTGATGCCGAGTTTCACCACACTTTCCGCGAAGCGGAAACGTGTCGCAGGTCGGCGCATTAGCGACGAACTGCCGCTCACCGCGGTTCATTGTACAGTCTGTTCCCACGGCAGCTACCTTTTATCACCTGACGTGGTGACGTCTTTCACCCTCTTCAATCGGTTTTTGACAAGGGGGACTTTCTCGCAAGAAAGTCCCCCTTGTCGAACCCGAAAGAGGCTCCCGTGTGTTCGTCGATGTTATCCAGTCTGCGGCAAAAGAGGCAACGGGGCGCAGACCGCGTCAACACTTCCTGCGAACAGCTCCCTCGCGGCGTGGCGATATCGCCGTCTAGACGTCGTGTCTATGTCGAACGCTGGACGCGCCGCCAGCGCACGAGCGCGGTGCGCGAACGTGAAACTGCGAAGCCTCCGGCTCGTAGCCATTACTTGGACGGCGGCGCGTTCGCATCTCGAAAGATACGCCGCACGCGGCACAAAAAAACGCATCTTCAAAAAATCTTAAACTTCTTTCGAAAATCTTAAACTTCTTCAAAAAATCTTAAAACTTTATTTTGTCTTTACATATTGAAGCTCAGACAAAAATGATGTATCATTAAATTACACAAATAATCGCTGCAGAAATCAAAAATTTTTCGATTTTCTGCAACGATCCGCCGAAAAAAACGTCATATAAAATATAGACCATATTTTCGCACATTCACACAGGAGGCATTTATGCAGCTTCAAATCAACAACATCACAAAATCATACGGCAAAAACCGCGCGCTGTCGGACTTCACCGCGACGCTCGAACCCGGCATATACGCGCTGCTCGGTCCGAACGGTTCCGGCAAGTCGACACTCATGAACATACTCACCGACAATCTGCCCGCCGACAGCGGAGAAATACTGTTCTCTGACGGTGACGATGAGCCGCGCGACGTGAAGAAAATGGGGGTGGAATTCCGCGAAAAACTCGGCTTCATGCCGCAGTACCCGGGACTGTATCCGAACTTCACCGTCGAGCGCTTCATGTGGTACATGGCGACGCTCAAATGCATCGGCAAAGCCGATGCGAAGCGGCAGATAGACGAAATTTTATCGTCCGTCGAGCTCGACGACGCGAGACGCAAGAAGATCGGCGCGCTGTCGGGCGGCATGAAACAGCGGCTTGCGCTCGCACAGGCAGTGCTCGGCGAGCCGTCGATACTGATACTCGACGAGCCGACTGCGGGACTCGACCCGAAGCAGCGCATAGCGATACGCAACTACATCGCCAAGATCGCGCTCTCCAAAATCGTGCTTATCGCGACTCACGTCGTCTCCGACATCGAGTTCATCGCGCGCGACATCATCATGCTGAAAAAAGGTGTGATCGTTGACAACGCGCCACCGCATGAATTGACGAAGAAGATCGAGGGCAAGGTATGGATAACGCCGTGCGCTGAAAGCGAAGTCGTGGCGATGCAGGAGCACCACCGAGTGACGAACATCTCCCGCGACGACGAAGCTGGCGGCGTCGATCTGCGCATCATCGCAGACGGCGCGCCGACGCCAGATTCACGCAACGCCGCGCCGACGCTCGAGGACTATTACCTCTACGTGTTCGGCGACGAAGCGGCGCAAAATCAATAAAAAAGCAGAAAAATCAAGGAGGTCCACAATGAAAATCATATCATTAACGGTCGCGCTTGCGATGATACTGCTCACACTTTTCGGCTGCGCATCGACGCAGAAAAGAGGCGGCGCCGACAGCGGCGGCGATAACGATAAAACAAACGACAGCGTTTCCGCCGACGGCGAAGGGACAAGCGCCGACGACGATTATGACGCCTCGGGCGTATACTCGTCGCAGTTCCTGTGCAAAAACATAGCCTACTACAACGTAAAAGGCGCTCACCTGATGTACTCGCTTTTATCCGAGGACGAGAAGTCATATTACGCGTGCATTGACCCGTTCTGCAACCACAATAGTGCCGAGTGCGCGGGGTATTTGCCTACCGTCTCGTATATGCTCACCGTTCCGCGGGAGTCCGGCATGCCGCTCATCTACATGTTCGGTCAAAGATACCACACCGGGTACATAGACGGAGAATATGTACATTACCCACCGGGATATTATAATCTTTCCCAGCTCGTCGCATTTGACCCGGAAACGGGGGAAAAGCGCATGGTGGCAGAGCCGGATGTCTCAAACGTGCAAGGCGCGTGGTATTATGAGGGAAAAATATTTTTTTCCTATGAAACCCTTGTTAACGCGGCGGCGATAGGAGTCGGCGTCATCGACACCGAGACTGGAAAGTACACGGCTATAACGTCCCACGGCGACCCGTTTACGACGGGCGCGGGAATATGGGACGGCAGATTTTACTATATCAACGATCGCGGGGAGATATACAGCTGCGACGTCGACGACGTAAACGACAAGAGAAAAGAATACGATATCGGCGTACAGGAAATACACACAGACCGATTCACAATGCGCGCGTATGTGAACTGCGGCATGCTGTACTTTGAACGTGACTGCATCAAACCGCAGGAAGCAGAGGAGTCGCTTATATATGGCAAGATAACGACATCGAACGTATACGCGGTGGATCTTAACGACAAGGACGCCGGCGAGACGCTCGTCGCCGAAAATGTGCTCGATTTCAAACCGTACAACGGCGACCTCTACTACAACGTTCTTAACTATATCCCCGGTATCGATGTCGACTGTGCCGACAAATACACGCGCGTCACGTCGAGCTCCGACGGCGGCACACTGTATCGCTATGACCATAAAACAAAGACGTCGGATACATGTTACACCGACTGCGGCACGAGCATATACGAAATATATGACATAGACGGCGAGCATATGCTCTTTTGGGGAACACAGTATAGAGACGTCGAGAACTACAACACCCACAACGCATTCAACACAAGGTTTTTCCACAACTATATGTGCCACAACTATATGTGCTCGGTCGACCTCGACACCGGCGATTGGCATGTGCTTTGCAATACGTTCACTAATCCGCAGATCGAGCTTCCGGACCGGGACGATCCGATATGGAATGAATCCTAAGGAGGTGTCATGAAGCTGATACTGTACGAGCTGCGCAAGCTGTGCGGAATGAAATTTCTGTGGCTCTTGCTTGCGCTGATGGCGGTCTTATGCTGTGCGCTGTTTTACTTTGAAACGGGCGCGCGCCAGTATAACAGCGAATACGCGGACTTCTCCGAACGCGTCCTCGACGATTACAAAGCTGACCCTGCCCGCTTCGAGGCGGCGCGCGAAGCGTATGAAAAGTACGAGGGAGAGTATAACGCGCGTGTCGCGGAATTCTTCGAGACGCACGAAAACGCTGTCTTTGATGATAATTACCACGAGCTGCTCAAGG
>CANPXS010000039.1 GCA_947586625.1 uncultured Clostridia bacterium
CACGAACGCTGACCTTGCCGATGTATGCCGCGCGCTCCACGAAAACGGCATACGCATCATTTTAGACGGCGTGTTCAATCACTGCGGACGCGGATTTTTTGCGTTCCGCGACGTAAAAGAGCGAAAATGGGAGTCTCCCTACGTCGGATGGTTCTCCCGCATCGACTTCGGCGGCAATACGCACTATAACGACGGCTTTTGGTACGAGGGCTGGGAGGGCAACTGCGACCTTGTCAAGCTGAATCTGCACAACGACGACGTCGTCAACTACATCTTCGACAGCATACGCGGCTGGGTGAACGAATTTGACATCGACGGCCTGCGCCTCGACGTCGCATACTGCCTCGATGAAAACTTCATACGCCGCCTGCGCTCGTTCACAGATTCGCTGAAACATGATTTCCTTTTGCTCGGCGAAATGCTGCACGGCGACTACAACCGCCTCGTCAACGACTCGATGCTCCATTCCGCAACGAATTACGAATGCTACAAGGGACTTTACTCGAGCTTCAATTCGATGAATCTCTTTGAGATAAACCATTCCCTCATGCGTCAGTTCGGCCCCGAATACTGGACGCTTTATAAGGGCAAGCACCTGCTTTCCTTCGTCGACAATCACGACGTAACGCGCGTCGCGAGCATACTGTCGGAGCCGCGCCATCTGCCGCTCATATACGCGCTCGAATTCGGCATGCCCGGCGTGCCGTCCGTCTACTACGGCAGCGAATGGGGCGCGAAGGGGGAAAAGAAAAACGGCGACCCGTCGCTGCGTCCGTGCTTCGACAAACCCGAGTGGAACGGATTGTGCGAGTGGATATCAAAGCTGGCAGCGGCGAAGCGCGGCTCGGAGGCGCTCTGTTACGGCGCGTTCCGCTCGGTCGTTCTGACGAATAAGCAGTGCATATTCGAGCGCAAAAGCGAGCATGAGCGCGTGTTCGTCGCGATAAACGCCGACAGCGCGCCGTACGTGGCGCATTTTGACGCCGGCTGCGGACGCGCCGTCGACCTCATCACCGGCGCCGACCATGACTTCGGCGGCGGCAGCGAGCTGCCCCCGTACTATGCCGCGTTCTGGAAAACGGAGCGGTGACACACGCCGCAACAATCGTAATATACAAAACACGTGGGAGAAACGACCGTTTCTCCCACACGTTTTTCGTTATTTTTTATTTCACTGCATAGTAGACGCCGAGCGCCGCGAACGACAGCGCAAGATATATTACGCCCGCCAACAGCATACCGGACGCGCCCTTGCGCTCCGATGCCTTGCGGTCCCGGTACTGCCCGATAGTCTCCTTTTCATCGCGGCGGAACATCGGTATTATCTCGATTGCGCTTTTTATGCCGTAACCGGCAACGTCAAAGACGCCCTTGTTCCTGATGCCTTTCAGTCCGCCTATTCCTATCAGCAGCACCGCGGCGACGAACAACCCGTCGCACACGCAGCGCGTGATCTCGTACTCCCTGCTGATACCGAGCGCAAACACAAGCACCGCTATGACTGCGCCCGCCAGCATATTGTACAGGAAGTCCTTCTTTTTTTCGCTCATTTCGCGCTCTCGCCGAGGCTTTCCATTATGCGCTTATACTCGGCTTCGTTGCACTGTACGAAGTGACCGGGTCTGACCTCGCGGAAGCTCGGCTTGTCGACGCTGTAATCGTGCTCCTCGAGCGGATTGTACGTTATGCGCTTGCGCGCCTTCTCGTAGATCGGGTCGGGAAGCGGTATCGCCGACAACAGCGACCGCGTATAAGGATGGAGCGGATGCGCGAATAATTCGTCGGAATCGGCGAGCTCCACCATCTTGCCGTAGTACATGACACCGATGCGGTCGGAGAAGTATTTGACGACGGACAGATCGTGAGCGATGAACAGTATCGTGAGTCCGAACCGGTCGCGCAAATCGTTTAACAGGTTGATGACCTGTGCCTGTATCGACACGTCGAGCGCCGACACGGGCTCGTCGGCGATGATGAGCTCCGGGTTCATGATTATCGATCTCGCGACGCCTATTCTCTGACGCTGCCCGCCCGAGAACTCATGCGGATATCTCGTCGCGTGCTCGCGCACGAGTCCGACGAGCTCGAGCATTTCGTACACCTTTTCGTCGATGACTTTTTTGTTGCGCTCGCCCTGTATGACGAGTCCCTCCGATATAGTCTCGCGCACCGTCATACGGGGGTCGAGAGACGCTATCGGGTCCTGGAATATCATCTGTATCTGAGTCACAAGGCGCGTGTTCTTCGCCTTTCTGCGCGCGTCCCTGTACTCGTCCGTGAGCTTTTTCTTCTCCTCGCCCGTCGCTTTTGCGATAGCGGGTCTGTATTTCGCGTCGACCTCCTCGACCTGCTTCTGCGAATACACCTTATCGCAGTTCTTCTGGTCGAACTTCGCCGACTTGATCTCTGCCCGCAACTGTGCTTTTCTCGCCGGATCCTTCGTCTTTTTGAGCTCGTCCTTATAAGACTGTATTCCCGCGCATATGCGGACGCCCTTGAAGAATACGTTGCCCGACGTGATGTTGTAGAGCTTGATTATCGAACGTCCCGTCGTCGTCTTTCCGCAGCCGGACTCGCCAACAAGGCCGAACACCTCGCCCTTTTTGATGTCGAAGCTGACGTCGTCGACGGCTTTCGTCGTAAAATTGCCCGCTTTGAAGTACTGGCAAAGATGCTCTACACGAAGTAATGTTTCTCTCGTATCGTTTTCCATCATCTCTGCTCCCTTCTTGCATTCATTCTGGCAATTCTGTCCGTGACCGCCTTCGGCGGGTCGACATGAGGCGCGTCGGGATGCAGCAGCCACGTCGCCGCATAATGCGTATCCGTGATCTTGAACATCGGCGGCTGACGCTCGAAGTCTATCGCCATCGCGTACTTGTTGCGCGCCGCGAACGCGTCGCCCTTAGGTGGATATATCATGTTCGGAGGCGTACCAGGGATAGCGGCGAGCTTCTCGTTCGTGTCGAGGTCGGGCATGGACGAGAGCAGCGCCCACGTATACGGATGCGCGGAATGATAGAATATGTCCTCGCTCGTGCCGTACTCCACTATCTTGCCCGCGTACATGACGGCGACTCTGTCCGCTATGTTCGCGACGACGCCGAGGTCGTGCGTGATGAATATGACCGACAGTCTGCGCTCCTCCTTGAGCTTGTTTATGAGCTCGAGTATCTGCGACTGTATAGTCACGTCGAGCGCCGTCGTAGGCTCGTCGCATATGAGGATGTCGGGGTCGGCGGCGAGCGCTATCGCTATGACGATGCGCTGACGCATACCGCCCGAGAACTCGAACGGGTACTGGTCGTATCTCTTGTGGGGCTCGGATATGCCGACTTCTTCCATGAGCTTTATCGCCTTGTGCTTCGCGATCTGACGCGTGACCTTCTTTGTGACGCCGGACGCGTTCTCAACGAGATAGTCTATGCAGCGAAGCGCGTCTTTATCGTAGCTGCGCTCCGCGTTCTCGGCAAGGATTTCGTTATAGTGTGCGACAAGACGGTCGATCAGATGCTTGACGTTCGACTTTATCAGGTCGAGATTCGTTACCGCCGCTTCCGCAAGCTCAAATCCCGGCTTCTTGCCCTTCGCTATGAGCGCGTCGTACTTGCGCTTTTCGCGCTCGTACTTGTTCATGATGCGAACGTTCGACTTTGAATCCTTGAAATACTTGTCGATCTCGCTCTTCATGCTCGACGGGAACGTGTATATGAGGCTGTCCTTAGACACCGCGAGCGGGTCGATGGTGCTCTTTACTGTCGCCTCGAGCGACTTCAGCGTCTCGTAGCACTCTTTTTTGTCGAGCGTCTCCCTTGCAAACACAGGCGCCGAGGCTTTCAGCTCCTCTACCGCCTTTTTGATGTTGTTCTGGCAACGCTCCTCCGAGTATTTGAGCGCGCGCGTTGCGTCGGCGATGAACTCGAGCATGAAGTTTTTGTCGAGATACTCCTTCATGAACGCGTCGATCTCGTCGACGCCCATTTCGGGCACAGGCTGATCCGAGAACGTGAGATAATAGCCGAGACGGAAGAAGTTCGGCGCTTTTTTGGCGATAGCTTCGCCGAGTATCGCGCGTATCTTCTTCATATCCGCGACGGACGCCATGTAGTCCTTATGGGCGAAATTCTTCTTCATGCTGTCCGTGAGCTCGAATATTTCGTCCTTTTTCGACTCCGGCACAACATACGCGTTTATCGACTCGCGCGACTGACGGACTATGTCGTTTATTCTGTCCGCAGCGTCCTTGCCCACCGAGCCCTTCTCGAACTCGAACGATATCTTGTCGATATCCTCCGCCGCCTCGCAAGCCGCCTCATGAGCATAATTGTACCCGGACTCGAGCTCGACGTGCTTGAACTCGAACTTGTCGAACGTCTTGCACATCACGCCCGCTTTTTCCGCGTCCGCCGGCGACTCCGCAGACTGCGCCATCGCCTCGCTCATGTTCTTGAGGTACGCGTTGAACGTCTTTCTGCTCTGACGCTGACGTATCTTTCCTTTGAGTATCATCGCCTCCGTGAGCTGACGACCGATCTTGACGATCGGGTCGAGGCTCGACATCGGGTCCTGGAATATCATCGCGATCTTGTCGCCGCGAATTTTGTGGAAGTCCTCCTCCGATATTTTGAGAAGGTCCTGACCGTCGTATATTATCTCGCCCGACTCGACTATGGCGTTGCCCGCCGAAATGCCGAGTATGGCTCTGCTCGTGACCGATTTGCCCGAGCCGGACTCGCCCACGATAGCGAGCGTTTCGCCCTCCGCGAGCTCAAAGTCGATGCCGCGGACCGCCTGCACCTTGCCGTTTGACGTGCGGAAGGAAATGCGCAGATTTCTGACTTGCAGTTTATTCTCCATCAGTCGTCCACTCCTCTCGTTGACGGGTTGAACGCGTCGCGCAGACCGTTGCCGAACAGGTTAAAGCATATCATCAGAAGTCCTAAGAATATGCTCGGATAAAGCACCGCGTGCGGCGACGTCGTCACTGCCGCGTTGCCCTGTGACAGAAGCGTTCCTATCGTCGTGCCCGCGAACGCGCTGAGGTCGACGATGCCGAGATACGTCATACTCGTCTCGGAGCCGATGACGCCCGGAATGACGAGCGCGCAGCTCGTGATTATCGAGCCGATGCCGTTCGGGAATATGTGCTTGAACATCAGACGCTTATCGCTCGCACCGAGCGTGCGCGCGGCGAGAATGAACTCCTGACCCTTAAAGCGGTAGAACTGACGTCTCGTCAGCGCCGCCATGCCTATCCACCCCGTCAAAACGAACGCAAACAGGAACGACGGCACGACGCCCACCCGCTTTGCCAAATGAAGCTGGAACAGCGTCGTCACGACGACGAACGGCACGCCCGACAAAATATCCGATATTCGGTCGAGAAGCATGTCGACCCAGCCGCCGTAGTAGCCCTGAAGCGAGCCGTAGATGGCGCCTATCGTCAGGTTGATCGCCGACACGAAGATGGCGAACAGTATCGAGAAGCGCGCGCCGACGCCGATGCCGCAGAATATATCCTGTCCGACGGCGTTGGTGCCCATTATGTAGCTCGGCTCATGACCGTTTTTGTAAATGTAGTAGTTGTAATACAGTATGCGGCACTGGAGCGCGCCCGACTTCGCAAACGAATAAATGTAGTTGCCGGGGTCGCTCGGTATTCGGATAGAGTTGTACGGTTTGCCCTGCATCTCGGTCCTCGTCGAGTATACGGGTACGAGATCACCGTTCTCGTCCGGTATCGCAACTCCGCGGGAGTCGACTCTGTACCACAGATTCGGGTTGTCCGTTATGCCCTCGATATCCTTCTGCTCGACGTACGGGAATATGACCTGTATGCCCGTCTCGTTCTGCCACTTCTGTATTTCTTCGAACTCCGAGTACGTCAGCGTACGGTAAAGGATACCCATCGCATAGTAGTTGTTGATCTCGATATCGAGCGTCGTTCTTACGACGTCCTTGCCGCGGTGCCTCGTAACAGTCTCATGCTCGCGCACGGTGCGTATGATTGGGTCCATGCCCGTCTCCTCCGCGATGCCGCGCCAGTAATAGAGCTGCGCGTCGTTCTGGCTGTTGTACACGCTCGCGCCGTCGAGTATGCCTATCCCCATCTTTGCTACCGACGGAACATAAGGCGCATAGTTGAGGTACATCGGGTCCTTGTCCCATATGCTGTACTGCGATATGATCGGGGAGAGTATGGAAAATACCACGAGCGCGAGCAGTATCCACGCCGCGATGACCGACGACTTGTTTTTACCGAAACGTATCATCGCGTCGGCGAAAAATCCGCGCGCCTTTGTCTGAAGCTCCTTGTCATGCAGCTTTTCGTTTTCCTGCACGAAGCGGAACTTTTCAGCCGGGATCTTTTCGTATTCTATTCTTTCTTCCATTGTAAGACCCCCTTATTTCTTCGAGCCCATGCGGATGCGCGGGTCGATGAAGCCGTAGCTGATGTCGACGACGAGACCGGCGGCAAGACCGATCGCAGTATAGAAGCACGTCGACAGCATGAACACATTGTAGTCGGTGGCGCGTATCGCGTTTATCGTGAGGTTGCCGACGCCCGGTATCGAGAATATGTTCTCGATGATGAGCGAACCGCCTATGATGCCGATAAACTCGCCGAATATGGCGGGCACGACGACGACGAAGCAGTTGCGGAGCGCGTGGCGCACCGTCGCCTGCGTCTTGGTCAGTCCCTTAGTGCGCGCGAGCAGCATGAACTCGCTCGTCAAAACCTCCGTCAGCTCGGCTCTCGTCGTGCGGCAGAAGCCCGCGATGACGCCGAACGACAGCGCCAAGATCGGCGGCACTATCGACTTGAACATCGCCCAGCTGAAATAGTCCGTGCCGCCCTTCATGACGAACGGGAACCACCTCAGCTTGAAGCAGAGTATGTACTGTATCAAAAACGCGTAAACGAAGCTCGGCACCGATATGACCACCATCGTCAGCGTCGATATCGTGTAGTCGACCCACGTATTCTTCTTGAGCGCCGCGAGCACGCCGAGGGCGATGCCGACGGGGATAGTCCACAGTATGGAGTACAGATTGACTATCATTGACGCCGGGAGCTTTTCAACGAATACGCCCCACACGTCGCGGCCGATGAACAGCTTTTCGCTCGTGCCCCAGTCCCACTTGGTGACGATCCCTTTGATGAATATCCAGAACTGCTCGAGGTACGGCTTATTGTAGCCGAGCGCCTCGCGTCTGATCTCGAGGATCGTCGTATGCGGGTCGTTCGGCGCAAGCGCCGGAAGCGGCAGCATTCTGATGAGGACGAATGACATGAACGAAATTATCATAAAGACAAAGAACATGTACACTATCCTCTGAAGAGCGTACTTAACCATTTTATTTCCTCCATTCTTTGGCTCTCATATGCCTCGCAGGGCTGCGGGACATATGAGCGCTAAACAACGCTTTATAACCTAAACGGGAGGGGGCGTTTGCCCCCTCCCGCGTGATTGCATAGGGAACGGTATATCGTTACGTAAACTGTTCTATATCGTCCTTACGGCTTAATACTGGAGCTGACCGTGCTCGGCGATCTGCTGCTCGCAGTATGCAGCCCATTCCTCATCGTTGTAGTTGTACTTGAGGTACGCAATGCCGCCGCGGCCCATGACTGCGTTGTAGTCCTCGGTCACATAGTAGACCTTCTGGGACAGAAGCATCTTGGAGCCGTTGTTAGCGAACGGAATGTATGTGAACGTCTGGAGCAGCTTGCCCTCAACGCCTGCGAGGATGTGCATGCGCGTTTCCTGGTCTGCGTCGTTCGTACCGAAGTTGTACGTCTTGCCGTTTACGGTAGTGTCGTTGCCGGTGACGGCCTCAGCCCAGTCATAAACGCTCATCGTGATCTCCTCACCGTTGATGGTGAGCGTCAGCATATCCTGCTGCGGATGATACCAGTTAGCAGCGTAGGAGTAAGAATCCCATGTGTAAGCCTGGAGCAGGTTGTAGGGGTCCATAGCGGAGCCGTCCCAACCGCAGAGGCAGACGTCGCAGGAACCGGACTTCAGAGCTTCTGCAAACTCGTTGCCCGAGCCGAGAGGCGAGGACAGAACGATGTGTACCTTGCCCTCGAAAGGCGTGCCCTCGACGGCCTTAACAATGGCGTTGTCCATCCACTCGCTGCGGAGTCTCATCGTATCGGTGATGTTGTCGGAACCGACAGCGTATACGATGTTGATCGTCTGGTCGCACTTGCCGTCGTTGTCGGCGTCGGTGATGTAGCCGGCGTCAAGAGATTCCTGGAATGCTGCCGCGTAAAGCTCCTTAGCAGCCTCGGGGTCGTAACCCGTGATGGAGTTGACGGCGTCGTCAAGGCTTGCGAACTGGGATACGTCAACCGAATAGAAGTCGCAGAGCGCCTGCTTTGCAACGTCGGTGTCGCGGTAGTAAGCTGCGGTATCCGGGTCGTAGATAATGGTCTTGCCGAAGATACCGAAGCCGGGCGTCAGGGACGGGCTCGTCTCGTCGCAGTATGCCTGACGGTCGAAGCTGACGGCGAATGCCTTACGGAAGCTCTCGCACGTTATCGTCTGAATATCTTCCTTCGTCTGGTCGAAGCCGTCCGCTGCCTCGCGCGCGTTCAGACCGTCAATGTTGCCCGTCAGCAGCATGAAGAAGATCTGAGGACCGGGAGTGTCGTAGCAGTAGTCGCTGTTGCGGTACTCGTTCATATCCGCTGCCTGCAGACCGTAGGTGATGAGTTCGCCGGAGAGGAACATGTTCTTAGCGGTGGAGTTCTCGGCGAGGACCTGAATCTCGATATCCGTCGTCTGATACAGACGGTAGATGTTGCCGTCCTCGGGATCCTTATAAACGTTGTTTACGTTGTCCTTGTAGCCGTACCACTTGTCGTTGCGGCTGAAGTGTGCGAGCTTGCCCGTCTGATAATCGGTCAGCGAGTACGGACCGTAGGACGGAGAAGTTTCAACGCTCGTCATGTACGTGCTTGCGTACGTGCCGTCAGCCTGCGTGGTGATGCACTTGTCGTAAACATCGGGCTCAACAAGGACGAGGGAGTCCTGAATTGCGTTATAGAAGAGAGTGAAGCCGCTGCACGAAGCATTGAAGACCTCGACGAGCGTGTAATCGTCCTTCGCATAGAAGCCGACTACGTCGTCAAAGTTGACGTTGTCCTCGTACACCTTGACAGTACCTGCGTACTGGTTGGTGTAACCTGCCTCATAGTAACCCGAAGTGGAGTTCGGTCCGAGGTAGTTGTCCCACAGATACTTAGCGGAGACATAGTCCTCGGGCTGACCTTCCTCGATAGCGGGGTCACGTATCTCGGTCTCGCTCGCGATGCTTTCGTACGTCTTGCCCTCGGCAGTCTGGATGCCCCAGAAGCCGCCGATGTCGATCACGACGTCGGCGTCGGAGCCGCCGTTTGCGATGTAATCGTCATACGTCGTTCCCATGTCGCTGAACGACTGGAAACTCTCGGTGCCCTGGAAGAAGTAATCCTTGGCGCCCACGATGCCGTATGTATTCTCATAGACGTCGGTGGAGCGGTAGTTCTGATAATCAGGGTTGAGTATGCGCTTCATACCCTCGACATAGGAGTTAGCCGTGATGTGGTACCCCGTGTCGAAGTAGAGGTCCTTGCGCATCGGGATTGCCCATGCGTAGCCGCTCTCTGCGCCTTCCGGCACCCAGTCGGGATGCTCCTTGGCAACTTCCTTCGTTACGTCAACGGGCATGTCAGCCGCCATCGAGGGAATGATAACGTAGCCGTCAAACGGCGTACGCGTTTCGTCCTCCATCGGATGGAGCTCGTCGTTGAACGCGAACGTGTAGAAACTGTCGATGAGGTAGCTCATCATATCGGAGCTGTTCGTGTCCTCGTAGTCATGCGGGTTCCAGTTCGATGCAAGGCCCGACGCCCACGAGGTGTACGTGTACTTTGCGTTCTCGTCAAATGCTGTGATATCGCTGTCCTTAACGCCTGCCTTGCTGCATCCTGCAAACACTGCACACGTCATGATCAGCGCCAGTATAAGAGCGAGAGCCCTTTTCATTGTGGTCATTATTCATACCTCCAAAAAATTGGCTGCATTTTTGATGTTTGGTTAATTCATTTAAGTATATCGGCGCCAAAAGTCTAAAATACAGCTTTAATCGGATTATATCATAATATTTACGATTTTTCAAGAATTTTTTTACCAAAAACGGCTGTCGGACGCCTCTTTTTTATGTATAACGTGCATATAATTGTCAAACGGGCGTAAAAATGTAAAAATTGCGCGTCCCGCGCCGCGTTTTTGCCGCGATTTCGCCGCGTTCGCCGTGCATGCGCGCGCCGTCAAAAATGCATGAGCATTAAGGAAACGAAAATCGCGCCGTATGCGCTCCGCCTTTATCTTCATTTTTATTATATCGCCGTTCTTTTTTATCCGAAACGCACGTAAACAGTAGATTTTTTCGTCAGTTTGTGATATAATCGTACCTGTTATGTCAAGGTTTTGTAAACAGACGGTGAAATATCAAAACAGGGGATATCGGTAAATGGCGTACACAGACAAAAACACAGCGGAATACAAGCGCATGACGGAGTCGCCCGTGTTCGGACTCGTTTTGAAGCTCTCGATACCGACGACGTTCAGCATGCTCATCACCTCGATATACAATCTCGCCGACACGTACTTTGTCTCGTCGCTCGGCAACTCGGCGACGAGCGCCGTCGGCGTCGTCTTCTCGATACAGTCGATAATACAGGCCGTCGGCTACGGGTTCGGCATGGGCTCGCAAAGTCTCATCTCGCGCAGGCTCGGCGAGCAGAAGCGTGACGAAGCCAACCTCTACGCGACGTCGGGATTTCTCGCATCAGTCTTAATGGGCGCGCTTTTAATGGTGCTCGGACTCGTCAACGTGCCGTTTCTGATGGACATTTTCGGCGCGACCGAGACGGCGCTGCCGCTCGCCTGCGACTACGGTTTTTGGATACTGCTCGGTGCGCCCGTGTTCTGCTCGTCGTTCGTGCTCAACAATATCCTTCGCGCCGAAGGCAAGGCGACGCTTTCGATGATAGGACTTTGCAGCGGCGGCATACTCAATATCGGACTTGACGCGCTGTTCATTCTCGTTCTCCAAATGGGCGTCGCCGGCGCCGCCATAGCGACGATGATAAGTCAGATCGTGTCGTTTCTCATCCTTATTTCATTCTTCATCTTCAAAAAGTCCAACGTCGAGATAAACATATTCAAAACGAGCCGTCACATCTCCGATTACGTCAACATCTTCCGCGTCGGTTTGCCGACCGTGTTCCGTCAGAGCCTCGGCAGCGTCGCGACGACGCTTCTGAACCGCGCCGTTCGCCCGTACGGAGACGCGGCGGTGTCCGCCGTCAGCATATCGAATAAAATTTACATGCTCGTGCGCAGCATGCTCATCGGCGTCGGTCAGGGCTTCCAGCCCGTCGCGGGCTACAACTACGGCGCGAAGCTGTTCGGACGCGTGCGCAAGGCGTTCAACTCCGCCATTTTCCTCGGCACTTTGTACGGTGTGACCGTCGGCGTTTTGGTTTTTGTCTTCTCCGGCGATATAATCGGCGTGTTCCGTCCCGGCGACACCGAGGTCATCGAGATCGGCGGACGCATGCTCCGCTATCTCAGCCTGTCGCTGCCCGTGCTCGGCTATTCCACGTTCGTCAATCAGCTTTACCAATCGCTCGGATTCGTCGCGCCCGCGACGTTTCTGGCGTCCTGCCGTCAGGGCATATTCTTCGTACCGCTCATATTCATATTGCCCGCATGCTTGAAGCTCGAGGGCATAATCATGACGCAGGCGGTCTCGGATCTGTTGACGTTCGTCGTGTCGATACCGTTCCATATCATGATGATGAAACGGAACATACCGAAGGGATAGGGGTAATAAAAGTTTTTGAAAAAGGTATATAGAGAGGAAAACTTTTATTCGGGGACCCCTTTTGGTAAAAGGTGTCCCCTACCTTCTCCAAAAGCGGACCGATTAGTGCTTATCATAAGCTATCTCCGAGGATATTGTTTCCGTTAGCCTTTTCAAAAAAGAAAAATGTCATAAAAGTTTTTGAAAAAGAGTGGGAGCGTGAGGGAGATAGGAAGAAGGGGCGTTCGCCCCTTCTTCTGCTTTTTCGCTTGCGAAAAAGCCAACTTTCTTGCAAAAAGTTTTTCCTCTCCCTCACATATATTATAAAATCATCTCATACATATATACAAAAACGTGCGAGGTGTATATATGGAGAGAATAAAGTTAGAGAGAGAAATGAAGATCACCCACGACTGCGGGGGTGAATTCACGCTGCCGGACTACGTTCCCGCGATAGGCAGGATGCTGTCCGTCGAGTGCGTGCCAGCACCCGAGGGCGTATATTTGAAAGAGACGGACGGGCGCGGCGTGACCGCCGAGCTCGGAGGCACCGCGTCGTTCCGCGTGCTGTACGTGCCCGAGCGCTGCGACGCCGACGACGGCGAAAACGCTGACACGCACGGCATATACGGCGTGACCGTGCCGTGCGACTACGACGCGGCTGCCGTTATCGGCAGCGTCGAGTCGCCCGTCGTGTACGCGTCGACGACGCCCGAAAACGTATTCTGCCGCGTTACGGCGCCGCGCAAGCTGCAGCTGCGCTGCCGCCTCGGCACGCGCATCACCGTCGCGGGTCCTGTCGAGGTGCCAGAGATCGACGGCGGCACAGCAGGACTTCAGTGCCGCACCGAAACGGTCACGATGGCGTCCGTCACGAGCGCGTGCGCAAGCGATCTGCTCTGCGCCGTCGATATCTCATCGCTGCCCGAGGGCGCGTCGCCCGTCATGTGCTCCGCCGCAGTCGTTGTGACCGAGTGCCGCCCCGTCGGCGATGCCGGGACGAGCGAATACCGCTGCCGCGGCGATGTCGTTGTGAACTGCCTCTACGAGCGCGGCGGTGAGGGCGTAACAGTGACGGAAAAGTCGCCGTTCGATGAGGTGATCGTGTTTGACGGCGACGTCGATGGCGACGCAGCAGTCCGCGCGTGCGGGCACGTCATGTCGTGCGAGCTGAACGATGACGATGCCTCGTCCGGCGTACATGTCGAGGTCGTATATACGCTGTCCGCCGACGCCGTCACACCTGTCGAGACCGAGCTCGTCACCGACGCATACAGCTGCACGGCGCCGCTCGCCGTCACCTGCGACGACGTCGAATACATGATGCCGATCTGCGCGTACACGGGCAGCGTCACCGTGTCCGACCGAATACCGAAGAATGCGGTCGCGCGCGTCGCCGCCGTATACGCGTCCGCCTCCATCGTCGACGCCGCATGTGTGAATTCGCGCGTCCGCATCAACGGTGAGCTGCGCGGCACGGCGCTGACCGTGGCGGGCGGCGAATACGACGCCGTGCCGTTCACGCTGCCGTGGAGCTATGAGCCGCCCTGCGACTGCGCGTGCGCGGACGGCGACACGCTCGCCGTTTACGGCGACGTCTGCGTGCCGGCGATAACGGCGCGTCTCGACGGCGAGCTTGCCGTCGACGCGGATCTTGTCGTATCCGCGACCGTTGCGTCGCTTAAACGCGAGCGCGCCGTGTTCGCCACTTCGTCTGCCGGCGACGAATACCCCGCCCGCGACGGGTTCACCGTCTACTACCCTGCCCGCGGCGAATCGGTTTGGGACATCGCCAAGCATTTCCACGTCCCCGCCTCCGCCGTCGCTACCGCGCCGAATCTCACTCCCGACGGCGCCCCCGCCGGAGTAATAGTGATTTAGTTTTTGTCGGGGGGAAGGGAAACTTCTTACAAGAAGTTTCCCTTCCCCCCGACACCCCCTTTTCTTTCAAGAACTTTTATTACTTTTTTTATTTATAGTCTTAAATTTAATGGGTACGGTTTGGATAAAATCCGCCTTTTGGAAGGGTGTGGGGAACCTTTTGGCACGACAAAAGGTTCCGGTTGCCGTTTCTTCCATGTCCTGATTTTCTTCCGAATCCACCGCGCCGAATCTCACTCCCGACGGCGCCCCCGCCGGTGTGATAGTGATTTGAATTTTGTCGGGGGAGTGACTTCTTGAAAGAAGTCACTCCCCCGTACCCCCTCTTCAAGAACTTTTACTGCTTTTTTCTTTTTTTCTAAATTAAACGGAAACAATATCCTCGGAGCGTACTTGATATAAACACTATTTAGTCCGTTTTTGTGCGAGGAGCATCTCCTCACTTCGTTCGGAGCTGCCACACTTTTCGCGAAGCGAAAACGTGTCGCAGGTCGGCGCTGTCACAAACGCGCGTCGTGCCGTAGGCTTCGCAGCGTCAAATTTGCGCACCGCGCTCGTGCAATGCTCGGCGCGACACGGCTGGACGCAGACACGACGCTTTGACGGCGATATCGACATGCCGCGAGGGAGCTGTTATGCCATAGTGTAAACGCGGTCTGCGCCCTAAGCGAATTTTTCCGCCGACTCGATAACATCGACGAACACACGGGAGCCTTTTTCTGGATTGTTAAGGATATCTTTTTTGCGAAAAAGATATCCTTAACACGCGTGGCTCCTTCGTGCGAAGGACGACGTTTCCCCTTTTTTGCAAAAGGTAATATAAGATAGCTGCCGGTGGGAGCGTATCGCACGATGAACCGCGGTGAGCGGAGCAACCAGTTATGGGCGCGACCTGCGCCGCCGCCCTGCCTCCCACAGCAAAAAGGCGCGGGCTTTCCGAAGTCCGCGCCTTTTGCATATTCGCCTTTAATACTTTTATCTCTCTATCTCCACCATCTGGAAGCACTCGAGGATGTCGCCTTCCTTGATGTCGCCGTAGCGCTCGAGACCGATACCGCACTCGTAGCCCTGCGCCATCTCGCGCCTGTCCTCCTTGAAGTGGCGCAGCGACGATATCTTGTCCTCGAATATCACGACGCCGTCGCGGACGATGCGTATCTGCGCGTTGCGCGCGATCTTGCCGTCGAGCACGTACGAGCCCGCGATAGTGCCGACGTTCGGCACATGTATCGTCTGTCTGACCTCGGCGTGACCGAGCAGCTCCTCGCGGTACTGAGGCGCCAGCATGCCCTTCATCGCCGCCGTTATCTCGTCTATGCACTCGTAGATGACGCGGTACGTGCGTATATCGACGCCCATGCGCTCCGCCATATCGAGCGCCGCCTTGTCGGGACGCACGTTGAAGCCGACGATGACGGCGTTCGACGCCGCCGCGAGTTGAACGTCCGACTCGATGATGCCGCCGACGGCGGAATGTATGATCTGTATGCGGACCTCGTCGTTCGATATCTTCTGCAGCGACGACTTGACAGCCTCCGCGCTGCCCTTCACGTCCGCTTTCACGATGATGTTGAAATCCTTTACGCCGGACTCGATCTGAGCGAACATGTCGGAGAGGTTGGCGCGCGCGTTCGCGCGGAATTCTTCCTCTTTCTCCTTCGCACGGCGCTGATCGGCGAGCTCTCTCGCCATTCTCTCGTCCTCGACGGCGCGGAACTCGTCGCCCGCCGCCGGGACTTCGGCAAGACCCGTTATCTCGACGGGCACCGACGGACCCGCCGTCTTAAGCTTTTTGCCGTTCTCGTCCGTCATGGCGCGGACTCTGCCGACCGACGTACCCGCGATAACGATGTCGCCCGATCTGAGCGTGCCGTTCTGCACGAGCACGGTCGCAACTGGACCGCGGCCGCGGTCGAGCTTCGCCTCGATGACGAGACCGCTCGCGCGCCTGTTCGGATTAGCCTTGTATTCCTGCATCTCCGCGATGAGAAGAATATCCTCGAGCAGCGTGTCGATGCCCTGACCCGTAACAGCCGACACGGGAACGCACATGACGTCGCCGCCCCATTCCTCGGGAACGAGGTCGTACTTCGTCAGCTCCTGCATGACGTTGTCCGGATGCGCCGACGGCTTATCCATCTTGTTTATCGCGACGATGATCTGCACTCCCGCCGCTTTCGCGTGGTTTATGGCCTCTATCGTCTGCGGCATGATGCCGTCGTCGGCGGCGACGACGATAACGGCGATGTCGGTCGCCATAGCGCCGCGAAGTCTCATCGCGGTGAACGCCTCATGACCGGGCGTGTCGAGGAACGTGATGTTTTTGCCGTTTATCTCGACTCTGTATGCGCCGATGTGCTGCGTGATGCCGCCCGCCTCGCCTGCGGTGACGTGCGTGTGCCTGATCTTGTCGAGCAGCGACGTCTTGCCGTGGTCGACGTGACCCATGACGCACACGACGGGACTGCGCTCGATGAGATCCTCGTCCTTGTCGTCGGCGGCGGAGAAAAGCTGATCCTCGATAGTCACGACGACCTCGCGCTCCGCCTTTGCGCCGAGTTCCTCGGTGATGATGTAGGCGGTGTCGAAGTCGATGGTCTGGTTGACGGTCGCCATGACGCCGCTCTGCATCAGCTTCTTTATGACCTCTGACGACGTTATCTTGAGCCTGTTGGCGAGCTCGCCGACTGTGATCTCGTCCGGTATCTGTATCGTGAGCTGCTGACGGCGCTGACGCTCGACTTCTTCCTTGCGCAGCTTCTCCATCGCGCGGCGTTCCTTGTCGCGGTCCTTGCCGCTCACGCTCTTGTTGTTCTGCTTTTTCAGCTTCTGCTTCGTGACGATGTTGTCGTCGCGGTCGGAAACGTAGCTCTGAAGCTTCTCGTCGTACTTGGACAAGTCGACCGAACCGGCGCGCGTGTCTACGACGCGCGTATTGCCCGTGCGCTGACGTGCCTCGCCCTGCGCTTCCTTCTTCTTGGGTGCGCTGACCGCGCCCTCTGCGGGCGTCCACGGTCCGCGGTTCTTCTTCGGAGCCTCGACCTGACCGCGCCCCATCGCGACAACCTTTTCCTGTTTCTCCTGACGTTTCTGCTGTCCCTGACCATTCTGCTGTGACTGCTGCGTCTGCGGCTTTGACTGTCCCTGCGCCGACGCGGACTTGCCGCCCTTCGACTGCTGCTGTCCCTGCTTCTGCTTCGACTGCTGTTGCTGTGACTGTGACTGCTGCTGCGACTGCTTGCCGCCCTGCTGCGATTTCTTACCCGGCAGTACGGGCGTTCCGCGTCCCGTAAGCACGGGAGTTCCGCGCGACGGAGTCGACGTTGTTGATGTAGATGTAGTAGATGTCGTTGTAGTAGTTGTAGTTGACGCGGCAGGTGTAGTCGTAGTAGTTGCAGCAGACGCGGAGGACGTCTGCGCATCCGACTTTGACTGCGTCTGCGCATTATTATCCTGTCCTTTTGTCTGCGACTTTTCGGGCGCTTTTTCCTGCGTCTTCTTTTCAGACTGCGCCTGCGGCGCGGCAGACTGCTCCTTTACTGCGTCTGCATTGTCCGCTTTATCTTTTTCGACCTTCGCTTTCTTCGGCGCCTTTCTCGGAATAACGGCTTCGCCCTTCACATATTCATCGAGATTGGATATCTGACTTTTCGACGTGGCGAGCTGCATGAACAGGTTGAATTCAGCCGGTTCAAGTATCGCCATATGCGTTTTGCCGTCAAGTCCCGCCTCGGTGAGCATATCGAGGATGTCCTTGCTCTTGATGTTAAGGTCCTTAGCCAGACGATTGATCCTGTAAGTCGTGGCTTGCTGTGCCATATGATTCCTCCGTGCCGCCGTGGGGCGGTCTTTAATGTTTCCTGCCGTTTGTTATTTTATTCGCCGACAGCCGCGCGCGACAGTCCCGCGTCCGTTACCGTCACGGCGGCGACGGAACCCGTCTTGCCGACGCGGTGCGCGAGCTCCGCGCACGTACACGACAGCGAATAAAGCTCCGCGCCGTAGTATGCGCACTTATCGGAAAGCCGCTTCTTTGTCGCCTCCGACGCGTCCGACGCCATGAACACGGCGTATTTCGCGCCGCGTCTCAGCGCGTCGCATACGTTCGGCGTGCCCGACGCGAGATGTCCCGCCTTTTTCGCGATGCCGATGTAGCCGAGCGCGCGCGTCGTCGCATCATTGTCGAGCTGCCTCATGCGTCCGCGTCCCCGACCGCCTCTATTTCGGCGGCGAGCGCCTCCGCTATATCGTCGCCGACGGCGACGCCGAGATTACGCGCGAGCGCGCGGCTTTTGACGGCGCGGCGCAGACACTCCGCGCTTTTGCACACGTACGCGCCGCGTCCCGACTTCTTGCCTGTCAAGTCGAGGCTGACATCGCCCTCCGGCGAGCGCACGACGCGTATCATCGACGATTTCGGCTTATGCTCGCCGCATCCGACGCATCTGCGTTCGGGCGTTTTCTTTGTCTTTGCGGGCGCCATTTTAACTGCCCTTTATGTCTATCTTGAAGCCGGTGAGTCTTGCGGCGAGACGGGCGTTCTGCCCCTCCTTGCCTATCGCGAGCGAGAGCTGGTCGCTGTCGACGTAGACCTTAGCCGAACGCTCGCCGTCGAGCTCGACCTCGTTCACATTCGCGGGCGCGAGCGCCGCCGAGATGTACTCGGTCGGGTCGTCGCTGTATCTGACTATGTCTATCTTCTCCCCGCCGAGCTCGGCGAGGATGTTGCCTATCCTGACGCCTCTGTTGCCGACGCACGAGCCTACGGCGTCGACGTCGGGGTCGCGTGAATAAACCGATATCTTCGTGCGCGAACCAGCCTCGCGGCATATGCCCTTGATGAGGACGGTGCCGTCCGCTATCTCGGGGATTTCAAGTTCGAACAGACGTTTGACGAGATTCGGATGCGTTCTCGAAAGTATCACGATGGGGCCGCGCGTCTCGCTCTTGACCTCGGAAATGTATACCTTCACGCGGTCGCCGACTGAGAGGCGTTCGCCCGGTATCTGCTCGTCTTTGACGAGCACGGCTTCGCTCGTACCCGTGTCGACGACGACTGCGCCGTCTGTGTCGTCGACCTTTGTGACGAGCGCGGTCACTATCTCCTCGCGCTTCGTCTCATATTCGGCGCGCACCTGCTTGCGCTCCTCCTCGCGGATGCCCTGGATTATGACCTGCTTTGCCGCCTGAGCGGAGAGCCGTCTGAAATTCTTCGGCTTGACCTCTATCTCGCATACGCCGCCAAGCTCGTTTTTACGCGATACCTTTTTTGCGTCCTCGAGCGATATCTGCGTCGCGGGGTCCTCGACCTCCTCGACGATGTCGAGCTGCTTATAGAGCTTTATCTCGCTTTTGTTTTCGTCTATCTCAACGCGGCAGCTTCCGACGCCGCCGTTCTCTCTTTTGTACGCGGATACGAGCGCCGCGTCGATGCGTTCGAGCATGTACGCCTTCGGGATGCCCTTTTCCTTTTCAAGTGCGTCCAGCGCCGCAAAAAGTTCGCTGTTCATATCGTTTCAGCCTTTCGTGTCGTTGTTGTTGCTTATATTTTATGACCTTGTCAGTCCTCAAAATCGTATACGGTCTTGATTTTCGCGCAGTCGGAGCGCGGCAGCGTCAGAGTTTCGCCGCCTTCGATCGACAGCGTTATCGTGTCCGACGCTTCGTCGTAGCTCTCTATCGTGCCGACAGCGGACTTTTTACCGTCTCTCGGCGCGAAGAATCTTACCTCGACCGGCTCGCCCGTGCCGGTGAACGCGGTGATATGGCGCGGCGTGCGCAGCTCGCGCTCGATGCCGGGCGACGATACCTCGAGATTATACGAACCCTCGATGGGGTCCGCCTCGTCTAGCAGCGGGTCGATGGCGCGGTTGACGCGTTCGCAGTCGTCGATTGTGATGCCCTCGAATTTGTCTATCGTGACGCGCAGATACCACAGCGACCCTTCCTTCTCAAACACGACGTCCCAGAGATCGTACCCGAGCTCCTCGACAGTCGGCGAAATGAGCTCCGTCACGACTGCGGCGATATTCTTTTTTCCGCCCTGACCCTTTGCCATACGCTCCTCTTTTACACTTTTGCGATATTCAAAAACAAAGAGCGGGTCGCCCCACTCTCGCTTCACTCCTGTCAAGATAGAGTATACCACAATACGGAAAATAATGCAAGAGCTTTTTTTCAATTTGTTCGACGATTTATGAAAAAAACGTCAAAAATGACAGCGGGCGGCGAAATACTTCAAACTTTTTTCAAAAAATTTGCTTGACATCTGCACAAAAGTCGAAAAAAGTAGTATAATAAAACAAAATCGAGTCTATGGAGGTCAGCGATGCTTCACGCGGTGACATTTGCGGTACTCGGATATCTGTCCGGCAGCATACTGTACGCGAATGTGTTCTCGCACCTGTTCGGGAAAGGGGACGTGGCAGGCCGCTCGCGGGACGGCAATCCCGGCACGGCGAACGCGTTCGTCTACGGCGGCTTTATGTGCGGGATATGTACGCTTTTCGGCGACATCTTCAAGGGCTTTCTGCCCGTTTACATATTCCTTATCGACACGCACGGCGCGCCGTCGTGGACGACGGCGATGATAATCGCCGCGCCCGCTCTCGGGCATATATTTTCCGTGTTCCATAAGCTCCACGGCGGGAAGGGGATAGCGGTCACGTTCGGCTGTCTGCTCGGTCTCTTTCCTCATATCGAGGCGGCGGGGATACTCGCCGTGACGTTCATACTGTTCTCCGTCGTGATAATCATCTCGCCCCACTTCTACCGCACGCTCGCCGCGTATGCCGCGACGCTGTGCGCGATGCCCGTCTGCCGCGTCGACACATACGTGTGGATAGGCTTCATGTTCGTCACGCTGGCGGTGTTTTACCGACTGCTTTCGAGCGAAGAAAAAAAGGAAAGGATAAAAGTCAGACTGCCATGGAAGTCCTCTTAATGTCATGCGGAACGGGGGGCGGGCACAATTCCGCCTGCGCCGCGATAAGAGAGGAGCTCGAGTCTCGCGGACACGTCTGCGACGTCCTCAACCCGTATACGCTCGAGGGAGAGGGGCTCGCCTCCACCGTCGACAACGCATACATAAAATTAGTTCAGAAAATACCGTCCGCGTTCGGCGCCGCGTACAAGCTCGGCGACATGTACCGTCACCTGCCGGGCAAGTCTCCCGTTTATTTGATAAACAGGCACATGGCTCCCGCGCTCGAAACGTACATTTCCGAGCGCCATTTTGACGCGATAGTGTCGACGCATCTTTTTCCCGCCGAGATACTGACGAACATAAAGCGCCGCGGCGTCTTGCCGCTGCCGCCGACATATTATGTCGCGACCGATTACGTCTGCGTCCCGTTCACGGAGGAGACGGACTGCGACCGCTACGTTATACCCGCTCCCGACCTAACCGACGATTTCGTCTCGCGCGGTGTTCCTGCGGAAAAAATACTGCCGTTCGGCATACCTGTCAGCGGACGTTTTTCGTGCGATTTTGACAGGACGGCGGCGCGAGTCTCGCTCGGTCTTGACGCGGATAAAAAGTACATACTTCTTGCCGGAGGCAGCGTCGGCTCGGGTCACATCGAGGAGATGGTGGAAATCATCTCGTCGCGGTACGCGGGAGACGTCGGACTCGTCGTCGTCTGCGGTAATAACGAACAGCTTTTCCGCCGTCTGTCGGAGAAGTATGCGTCTGACAGCGTCCGCGTGCTCGAATTCACCGACCGCATGCACGACTACATGCGCGCCTCTGACGTCTTTGTGTCGAAGCCGGGCGGGCTGTCCTCGACCGAGGCGGCGGTGTCGGAGACGCCGCTCGTACACGTCTCGCCGATACCGGGCTGCGAGACGCACAACATGGAATTTTTCGGCTCGCGCGGCATGAGTATGCCGATATCGTCGCCGAAGGAACTGCCGCGCGTGTGCGACCGTCTGCTCACCGACGGCGGCGCGGACGCGATGCGCCGCTGCCAGCGCCGATATATCCCCCACGCCGCCGCTCGCTCGATAGCGGAGCATATTGAGAAAAGTATAATATAATTTTTGCGAAAGGGAAACTTTTTGAAAGAAAGTTGGCTTTTTCGCAAGCGAAAAAGCAGAAGAAGCCTCTTTGCCGGGTGGTCGTAAAACAGTAAAATTGCAAAATCTGAAAACCTTGTGTTTTCAAGAGGGTTCGGCGTGATTTCGGTCACGCCGTTTCCTCTTTCATAAGCTCGTCCAGCGGGATAAATCCCAGCCCGTCATACTTG
>CANPXS010000040.1 GCA_947586625.1 uncultured Clostridia bacterium
TAGCCGATGATGGCGACGGTCTTGCCGTCGAGCTTGTGCAGATTGCAGTCCTGCTGATAGTAAATGTTTTGCATGGTTTGTTTTCTCCTTTTGTATATAAAAAGTTTGGGTATCGTTTATTTGTTTTCGAGTATCGTCCCGCCGCGTTCGAGCGCGACGACGCCCGTGCGGCACATCTCGATGATGCCGAGCGGCTTCATGACCTCGATGAACGCCTTAATCTTCGACGGCTCGCCCGTCACCTCGACGCAGAGCGAATCGACCGTGTAGTTTATGACCTTCGCACGGAAGATCTCCGCCGCCGCCATTATCTCGCCTCTCGTGTCGGGCGTGTTCTTCACCTTAACGAGCAAAAGCTCGCGCTCAACGGAGCTTTCGGCGTCGAGCAGCTTCACCTTCTTTACGTTGTGCAGCTTATTGACCTGATTTATGACCTGATGGCGCTCGTACTCGTCGCCCTGCATCGTTATCGTGATGCGCGAGTACGCGGGATCGTCCGTCTCGCCGACTGTCAGCGAGTCGATGTTGAAGCCGCGGCGCATGAAAAGTCCCGCGACGCGCGCCAAAACGCCGTACTTGTTCTCGACGTAAACGGCAATTACATTACGCATGATCTCTTATTCCACCTTCGCTTTCGTCGTTATCATGTCCTCGATGGAACCGCCCGGCGGCAGCATCGGCAGGACGAACTCGTCCATGTCGATGTAGGTGTCGATGAGGAACGGTCCGTCGTGCTCCATCGCCTCCGTGAATGCGGCGCGGAACTCGTCGATGTTGGACGCTCTGCGTCCCGGCAGACCGAACGCGTCCGCTAACTTCACGAAGTCGGTCTTTCTGCCGAGCACCGTGTTCGAGTACCGCTGTCCGTAGAACAGCGTCTGCCACTGGCGCACCATGCCGAGCACGCCGTTGTTGAATATCACGACCACGACGGGAGAGTTGTACGTCACAGCCGTCGCAAGCTCGTTGAGGTTCATGCCGAAGCTGCCGTCGCCGGTGATGAGCACCGTTTTGTCGCCGGTCGCCGCCGCAGCTCCTATCGCCGCGCCGAGTCCGTACCCCATCGTGCCGAGACCGCCCGACGACGCGAACCTGCGCGTGCGTCCGAAGTTCACGTACTGCGCCGTCCACATCTGATGCTGACCGACGTCGGTCGCGATTATCGTGTCCTTGTCCTTTATTTCGTTTATCACGTCGAATATCTTCTTCGGCGTCATAGCTCCGCCCGCCTCGCGCTCTGCTTCTTCGAGTATGCGTCTGCCCTCCGCTTTCAGCGCCTCAACATGGTCGTGCCACTGCGGATGCTCGCGCTTTTTCACGCGTTCGAGTATGCGCGAGAACGTCGAGACGATGTCGCCTATGATGCCCACCTCGACGGGAACGTTTTTGCCGATCTCGGAAAGGTCGGTGTCGATGTGTATTATCTTTGCCCCCTTCGCGTACTTGGACGTGTTGCCCGTCGCTCTGTCCGAGAAGCGGACGCCGAGACCGATTATGAGATCCGCGTCCTTGTTCGCCATCGACGACGCGTAAAGTCCGTGCATTCCCTGCATGCCGAGGAAGCGTTCATACGAATTCGACAGCGCCGACAGTCCCATGAACGTGCAGCCTATGTAGGCGTCTATCTTCTCCGCGAGCGCCATTATATCCTTCGTCATGCCCTCGCCTGCGGCGCCGCCGCCTATGTATATGTACGGACGCTCACACGCGTTTATAAGCTCGACGGCTCTGTCGATGTCGTCGTCGGACGCCTCGCCCTGCGGGTACGGCTCCACGACGCCCTGCGGCACGAATTCGCACTCCGCCGTCTGCACGTCCTTCGGTATGTCGATGAGGACGGGACCGGGACGCCCCGACTTCGCAATTTTGAACGCTTCGCGTATCGTGTCCGCGAGCTCGTGCACATCGGTGACGAAATAGTTGTGTTTCGTTATCGGTATCGTGATGCCGGTGATGTTGATCTCCTGAAAGCTGTCGCGTCCTATAAGGCTCGTCGGCACGTTGCCCGTTATCGCCACCATCGGTATCGAGTCGAGCATCGCGGTCGCGATGCCTGTGACGAGGTTGGTCGCGCCGGGGCCCGACGTCGCAATAACTACGCCCACCTTGCCCGTCACGCGCGAGTAGCCGTCGGCGGCATGGGACGCGCCCTGCTCGTGCGCGGTCAAAACGTGGTTGATGCGGTCGCTCGCGAGATAAAGCTCGTCGTATATGTTGAGTACCTGACCGCCCGGGTAGCCGAACACGTCGGTCACGCCCTGCTCTATCAGCGTTTCGATGACTATCCGCGCGCCCGAATAGATGTTTTTCTTCGTTTCTTGCATGACTGTTGATACGCTCCTTAATACCGCTTCTTTTATGTCGGCGATGCGGGGGATAAAAAAAGCCCGCCCCTTTACGCCATCATAAAGATAACATCAAAGAGACGAAAGCGACCCGGCAATATCCGGCACGTTTATCTTCCGCGGTACCACTCTTTTTCGTCCTTGCGGACGCACTTCCGGCGCATTACGCCGTCGCTCTGTCACGGGAGTTCCCGTCCGCCCCTACTGCCCCTATCGGCGCATGTTCACGGCGACCGCTCCGCGGTGAGTTCGGCGCGTCACCCCCGATGCCTTACACCGACCGGCATCTCTCTCTGCGGTTCCGACGCGCTTACTGCTCCGCATCACTGCGTTTTTTCGTGTTATGCGATATTATATCATCGCAAAACGCCTTTGTCAATAGCCATATTGCAAATTTCGCGAAAAAGTCGCGGGAGCCGAAGAACGGCTCCCGCATCGCGCATACGCGCTGTTTTATCGTGTCACTCTGTTTTCAGCGACATGTCGCCGTCCTTGACCCAGCCGAGCTTGCGAAACGCGAAGTCGAACATCAGCGTTATCGCGGCGGGGAGGATAAAGTGCATGACTGCTATCTCTATGAGCGTCAGCGTCGCGCCGAGCTCGCCCGACATAGCCTCGAACGCGCCGAACTGTCCGACGAGACCCGCCGTTCCCATGCCGGCGCCCGTCGAGGTGTTCGTCATCTTCAAAAGCACCGTCGAGACGGGGCCGAGTATCGCCGACGTCAGCGTCGGCGCGAGCCATATCGCCGGGTGCCGCAGTATGTTGTGGAACTGCAGCATAGACGTGCCTATGCCTACCGACAGCGACGCGCCAATGTCGTTGTCGCGGTAGCATGCGACGGCAAATCCTATCATCTGGCACGAGCAGCCGACGGCGGCGGCTCCCGCCGCGATGCCGTCGATGCCTATCATGATGCAGAGCGCCGCCGACGATATCGGTGCAGTCAGCGCCATTCCGACGACGACGGCGATGACGATGCCCATCGGAATCGGCGCGTACGTCGTCGCGTTGTTGATGAAGCCGCCGAGCGCCGTCATCATGTCGTTGATGAAGGGACCGACGTAGACGCCGAGCAGTCCGCCCGGAATGAGGGACGCGAGCGGCGTCACGATTATGTCGAGCTTCGTCTTTGACACGACGAGCGACGCTATCTCGCTGCCGACGACGGACGAGAGATACGCGCCGACGGGGCCGCCGTACGTGTAGCCGACGGCTCCTACCGCCGCCGCCGTGAACACGACGAGAGGCTTTGACTTAAGTCCCGTCGCTATCGCGACGCCTATCGCCGCGCCGACGACGGGCGAGCTCGCGCTTACGGCGTCGGAGAGCGGCTTGAGGAATGACAATACCTCGATCTTGGCGAACTGACCTATTATCGTGCCGATTATGAGCGAGGCGAAAAGACCGAGCGCCATCGCGCTCATCGCGTCGATGAAGTACCGTTTGCAGAATTTTTTGATGATGTTCATTATTGTTTTCCTTTCATTGTTACGCCGAGACGCGCCCTTCGTCCTTTTTCCGCCGGACGCGTCCGTATGACGGCGTGGTCCCGTTATCTCATCGGGAACGCGTCGAGCAGAGCGTTATATTCTTCCTCCGTTATATGGATTATGCTGCCGTGACGCGGAGTGAAGTTGTTGAAGCTGAATTTGGCGGGCGAGACCTGACGGAAGTTTTCAAGATCTGCCGAGCGCGACATGACAAAGTATCCGTTCATGTACGCGTCCGCGATGAGGAGCCATCCGCTGCCGTCGATTAACGGATACGTGCTCGAACCCTCGACGGCGAGTCCCTTCGGCGACACCTGCACGGACGTGTCGTAGTCCCAGCCGCTGTCCATCTGCTTCGACGTCATAAGATGTATGCCGCCCGACGTCTCGTCCTTGAAGAACATGTAGTAGAGCCCGTCATGGTAGATGATATCGGAGTCTATGGCGTCGTGACCGTTAGTCGGCGCAAAGAGCAGCTCGGGCGCGTCCGACAGCGTCTTGAGATCGGGCGAGTACGCATAGTACATCTGCGTTTTGCCCGACGTTGAACCGGAGCAGAGCGCGAAGTATATCATGTATTCGCCGCGCTCCTCGTTCCACATCGCCTGCGGAGCCCATGCGCGCGTCGTGTTCTTCGTGTTGCGGAACGCGCCGTCTACCTCGATTATGGTCTCGTCCGTCCAGTTGACGAGGTCCTCGCTGCGCCAGCTTATGAGGTCGCGGTTCGACGACCAGCCGAGCGACGATTTCATATCGGTGCCGATTATGTAATAAGCGCCGTCGTGACCCTTGAATATGTACGGGTCGCGCACGCATCCCGTGCCGAGCTCCTGCTTGATAACGGGTTTGCCGCCGTTGAGCGGTTCGAAGTTGTAGCCGTCCGTGCTGACGGCGAAGCATATGCGCTCCTGCTGCGGGTCGTTGCCGGTGAAGTATGCGAACAGGTACGCGTAAGGCTCATCCTCGGGTTCGGGCGCATCCGTTGCGGGCGTCGTCGTCACGGGAGCCGCCGTCGTCACCGCGTCGGAGGTGTCGGCGCCGTCTGTCGTGACGTCGCCGTTCCCGGACGTTGTACACGCTGCAAAAGTGAGCGCCATCGCAAGAACGAGTACGAGTGATACGAAGCGTTTCATGTTTTTCTTCATCCTTTTTCGCAAATTTTTGATTGCGTACATTATACAATAAATTTGCACGCGCCGCAATAGGCAGGGCAAAATTTTTACACTTATTGAAAATATTGTGCCGGCGCGGAACTCATCGCCGCGCAATACGCAAAACTTACTAAAACGTTATCGTCAAATATGTAATAACTGACGAATTTTACAAAATCCCCTTGACGCGCCGTGTAAAAAGTGTATAATATAATTGTGTAAGAAACGTTGGAACATCAAATGTCGGCGGCTCCGTGCAGTAAACAGCTCCTTATAATGATGAGGTCAAATTAAGATGATAAAATTAAACAAAATTGCATTTATCGGAACTGCCGTCGTTCTGTCGTTGCTTTTATGCGGATGCTCCAATGTAATCAACGCATTTGTTCATTCTTCCGAATCTGATGATAAACAAGTTGAAATAAACGATAAACAGCTTGTATCGGATGATAAAACAACCCTGGCTGAAACCGACTTGCAAACCGAAGAGCCAAAACATACAGAAATCCTGAACGCGGATATTCTCGTGTCAGATCCCTTGTCGTGGCGTCCGCCGATAAGTGAGGCGGAATATGTGAACGATTCGTTCAGGACTTTATCATCTCCGACTTTTAATGATGATGCCGAGAGATATACTCTCGCATGTACTGAACTTGATAAAAAGTCTTATGCGGAGTCCGAGCAAATAATAACTGTGGGGGATTCCGACAAGACAGAGCTGACTGTTCACTGCACATGGGGATACGCGTCAAGAGAAGTATACGTCGGCTTGAAAAGCTGTGATTCTGAATCGTTCTATGTCATATCAGCGACGGGCGGTGTTATTTCCGGCGTCTTTGACCTGTCAGTTCTGCCGAAAGGCGATTATCATGTTGTGCTTTACAGTAATGATAATCCGTCAGTGAGTGCTGTGCTATTGTATCAGTTGCAATAACACTGTGAATTTATATTGACCATGCGTAAGCGTCCCCGCTTTCTTTCCTTTCACGGGGACGCTTTTATATTGCTCCGTGTGCAAAACAGGGGAGACCGCCGTCTCCCCTTTGTTTAGTCGTGTTGATTTATCTCGCGCGCCGTTTCCGTGCCCGATGATACGTCAGCTTCTCACGCGCTTCACTATCATGACTGCTATCTTGACGATCAGCATAGCGATACCGCAGATGAGCACCGTCACGCCGACCGTGCCCGCGCCGCCCTTTACCGCGTCGAACACGGTGCGCGCCATCGCGCCCGTGTCTATGCTTATAGACACTCCCTTGCCGACCGTTATAATGTCGCCCGCCGCCTGCGGCAGCATTTTGTCCGCGATCGAAAACGCAGCCGTGACGATGCCGCCCACTAAGGTGAACGGTATGCCCGCATATACGAGCACGTCGGAGACGTGATGCAGATTGCACAGCACGAGTGCGAGCGCGATGACCGCCGTCACCGCCCATGCCGCTGCCGCCGCCTCCGGCGACAGTACCTTTCTCGCGAGCGCTATGTAGTCCGATATCTGTTTCAGTTCTTCAAGCTCACCGGAACCGTTCTGTATCATGCTCTCTATCGAATCAAACGAAAGCCCGCTTCCGCCGAGGTATTTCTCGAGATCGGACGCCATCTTGCCGTAATCGAAAGCGCCGCTGCCGCTTCCCTGCGGCGGCGTCGCCGGCATTGCGCCCCCGGTTTCCGCCGACGTATCCGATGTGTCAGCGCCGCCAAGCCCGGGTATATCGCCTATAATATCGTCGACGTCGTCGATGTCGTCGACGTCGACGCCGATGCCTTTGAGCGTGTCGAGCAGCTCGTCCTCGTTTTCGGAGACGAAATCTATTATCTCCTCCTTCGAGACGATATCCTCCGTTGACCCGCCCGCGACGGCGGCGGCTATATCAGTCATTTTTTCGCTTATGAACTCCTTGACGGCGGGCGACTCGAATATCTCCGTTATCTTCTCGTCCGTTATCTCGACATTCTCGAGTCCCGGCTGTTCGCTCAGCATCGATTTGAGTCCGTCCGCGATGCTTTCGCCGCCCGGCAGCGATATCGACGACGTCGCCGATGAGATGACCGACGAAACGACGCTTCCGATGTCGAGCTTTTCGATGACGTCGCCTATCACGTCGCCGTTTAGCACCGCTCTCGCGAGCGTTATCGCGACCGACACCGTAAGCGACAAGAGCATCGCGATGCACAGTATGACTGATACCGTCACCGACAGCGCGCCGCGCTTTTTCTTCTTTTTTGCCGGTCTGTCCGACATCGGCGTGACGCCTGTTTCATTTATCATTTCGTCCGTGTCAACTGCGTTAAAAAGCATTTTCGTTCACCTCTGTTATTATTTTTATGCTTTTTCGATGTCGTCCTTCGTTATCGTCATGAGCTGATCTCTCGTCACCTCTGACATCGCCGCGAGCCTGTTTGCCTGCGATATGAGCGTGCGCTCGAACAGATTGCGAACGCCGCGCGCGTTGCCGAAGTCGTCGTCCCTCGACTCGTCCGTCAATATCGACCGCAGCGTCTCCTTTGCCTCGTCTCCGTCGAGACGGTAGCAGTTCTTCTCACACTGAAGCTCGAATATCGCCATCATCTCGTCGGGCGTGTAGTCCTCGAAGTAGAGGTAGCGGTTGAAGCGCGAATTGAGGCCCGGATTCGAGTCTATGAACTCCTGCATCAGATCCGTATAGCCCGCGACTATGACGATGAGGTCGTCTCTGTTGTCCTCCATCGCCTTTAGAAGCGTTTCTATCGCCTCGCCGCCGAAGTCGTTTTCCGACTTGCCAGACGAGAGCGAGTACGCCTCGTCGATGAAGAGCACGCCTCCCTTTGCCCGCTCTATAACGGACGACGTTTTTATTGCCGTCTGACCGACGTAGCCCGCGACGAGCCCCGACCTGTCGACCTCGACGAGATGCCCTTTCGACAGTATGCCGAGCGAATGGTACACGCGCGCCATGAAGCGCGCCATCATCGTCTTGCCCGTGCCGGGATTGCCCGAGAACACCATATGCAGCGACAGATCGGGCGCCGGCAGATCGTGCTCGCGCCGCATCTTCCACACCGTCACCATGTTGATGAGGTCGCGGACCTCGTCCTTTACGGCGCCGAGTCCGATGTAGCTGTCGAGCTCCGCGCGCAGGTCGTCGATGTTCTCCTTCGGAGGCGGCGGGGGATCGTTTACGGGCGGATTTCCCTGTCCCGTCGACGCCGCGGTCTTCGGCGCGCCCGCGTCGTCCGCTTTGGGCGCGCCCGACGCGCCCGACGTCTTCTGCGCCCCCTTTGCGCCCTGCTTGCCTATATTTGCACCGTTTATATCTATGCCCTGTCCGCGTCCCCATATATCTTCGCCGACGCGGCGCATATTGCGCTCCGTCATCTCGCGTATCACGTCGAGCTGCTGGAGTATTATCTCGTCACGCTTGTCCAAACCGTCAAGTCCCCGTTCTTCAATGCCGTCTTACGACATGAGAATTATTTCACCGCTTATTTTACCACGAAAAGGCGATAATGTAAAGAGCAAACATAAAGGGGAAAGCGTCTGTGCTTTCCCCTTTCGTTTTTCGTTTGTTTAATTGAGCGTTTCGCTGTTGTTGACGACGAGCGTGCTGTATAGGAACATCACGTCAGCGCCTTCGAAATCGACGAAGCGCGACAGCACCATCGGCTGTATATAGCGTATGTCGACGAGCGTCACCTTCGAGTAGCTCTCGCAGAGAAGCGGCGCTATCGCCGAGCCGAACGAGTCGCGGAACAGTATAAGGTGACTGCCATCGGTGACGGCGGGATTCTCGACCGTTACGAGCGACAGCGAACCGCCGAGGTACATCTCGTACGGGTCCTTGCCGTGACCGAGCTCCATATCGTACATCGCCATCTCCGGCATGACGAGCTCGCCGTTCGCGCCGAACGTGACCTTGTCGCCGTTCGAGACTTTGCAGCCGTCGAGCGCGTCGTTCGTCAGGTAATATATCGTCTCCGTCGGCAGCGGCAGCGCGGACTGACCGTAGTAGACGCCGTGAAAGCCGTAGTCGAGCTCGTTTTTCTTATGCTCGCCTGTCGGCGGCTTACCCATCGCGGACAGAAGCCTGTCGGCGACGTCCGTTATCTCTTCCTGACGCCAGTGCGTGTCGGTCTTATAATAGTCCTCGAGCGACAACAGATCCGATATCTCCACGTATTCGGAGAAATCCGACGTCAGCTCGCGCATACGCGCCTCGAACGCGTCGTAGTCCATCGACAGCCGTCCGTTCTCCTTCGCGAGGAACGCGCCTTTGTCGGGTATTATCGAGACGTACACCTTGTTCGACTCCGACAGAAGCGTGTTATATACATTGCGGAACCGCTCCGACGCGCGCACGAGGTTCGCGTCCTTCATCGGATACTCGATCGCGGCGGCGTAGCCATCGGCGACGTATATTTTGTTGTTGTCGAGGCGGCGGAACATTCCCGTCGACACGACCGCCTTAAGCGTCCTGAATCCGTCGCGGAACGGGAAATTGTCGGTCGAATACGAGTCGAACGACGTCATCCAGCGTCCGCTCTCGACGTTTTCATACGTCAGCGGCAGAAGCGTTGCGAGCTTTCTGCGTTCACTGTTCGAATATTCCGGCCTCGGCAGGAACAGACAGAGTATGAACATGACGGCGAGAAATACGCCGAACACGGAGCAGACGACGATGTTTTTTATCTTGTCCTGCTTGTTGACTTTTACGTTTTCGTTTACGTTTACGTTTTCCATCACTCAGCCCCCTCAGAACCTGAAATAGAGGAACGGGTTGAACGAGCCGTCCACAAGATATGCCGTCATCGTAATAAACAGTACCGCAAGAACGACGGGTTCCGCGATATTCGAGAACAGACGCGTCTTGCCGCTGTTTGCGAGCTTTTCCGCCAGCTTTTTCGGCCACGGCGTCGAGCCTATTATGCCGAGCACTATCACGACTGCGAAGCTCCTCAAATTGTATACGGCCTCGGCCGATACGAGCGGCAGCATACCGCCCTTGCCGACGCCGACGAGTCCGAGCAGGTCGGAACCGGCCTCGGCCATGCTCGATGCGTTAAATATTACAAAGCTGATGAGCACGAACAGAAGCACGTAAACGCGCGAGAGCACCTTAGACTTTTTAAGATGCTGCAATAGCCACAGCTTTTCGATAGTCAAAAGCACCGCGAAGTAAAGACCCCATATGATGAAGTTCCACGCCGCGCCGTGCCACATTCCCGTGAGGAACCACACGACGGCGATATTGAACAGCTGACGCGCCTTCCCGCAGCGGTTGCCACCGAGCGGGATATAGACGTAGTCGCGGAACCACGAGCCGAGCGAGATGTGCCAGCGCCGCCAAAACTCCGTTATGCTTGCCGAGATATAGGGATAGTTGAAGTTTTCGATAAAGTGGAAACCGAAAATGCGTCCGAGCCCTATCGCCATATCGCTGTAACCCGAAAAGTCGAAGTATATGTGCAGGCAGAACGCGACCGCATACAGCCAGTGCCAAAGCACGGACGGCTCAGACGCGGAGCGGAACGCGCTGACGAGCTCGCCGAGTTGATTCGCTATCAGTATCTTTTTTCCGAGACCGAACACGAAGCGGCGTATGCCCGCGGCAGTGTCGTCGAGCGTATGCGTGCGGGTCGTGAGCTCGCGGTCGATGTCGGAATAGCGCACGATAGGACCCGCGATGAGCTGCGGGAACATCGTTATATACGCGCCGAGGTTGATCGGGTTCTTCTGCGCGCGCTCGCCGCGCGAAACGTCTATCGTATAGCTTATGATCTGGAACGTGTAAAAGCTGATGCCGATAGGCAGAACGACGTTTAAGAGCGGGACCGACAGCCCCGTCACCGCGTTGAAGTTCTCGATGAAGAAATCCGCGTACTTAAAATAGAGGAGAAACGAAAGCGATATTGCCACCGACACGGCGGTGAGCGGCGCTTTCGCCTTAGTCTCGCGGAACCGCTCTATCAAAAGCCCGAAGATATAGCCGAACAGGATCGAGACGACCATGATGATCGTGTACGTCCGCTCGCCCCAGTAGTAGAAGAACAGACTGCACAGAAGAAGCGTCGAGTTCTTGAGCTTTTTCGGGCTTACGATATATAAGAGCAGCGTTATCGCGAGAAAATAGTATAGAAACGGAATGCTTGAAAACAGCATACGCGAGAGATGTGTCTATCAGCCGAGGCCGGGCACCTGGAACATGCCGTCTCCGCCGAATTCAACAGGTCCCTCGAATACGAGCGTCATGCCGTCGACGGCATTGAGCGCGTGCGTCTTAAATACCTGAATGAGATCGTCGGCGCCGAACGCAGTCACGATGATGTTGCCGGACTTGAGCGTCACGAGCGTCTCCGGGAAGCCGCACATCCACTGCTTCGAGTTGATGTCGGTCTTTATCGCTTCAAGGAGCGCGTCAACGTCCGTGCCGTCCTTGACGATATAAGCTGCGGACGTGAACGTGTTCGCGTTCATCATGTGTATCATGGACGCCGCACTGTCAAGCTTGCCGACCTCAGCCTCGGGTATGCCGAGCATACTGTCCATCATAGCCGCATCGGTGAGCGCATAAGCGCCGGGAGCGTTGTCGACCATATTGTTCTGGTCGCCGCCGCATACGGGGAATACCTTTTCATCGTCCGTATACGAGTTATAAATGCTTGTCAGCACGTCGACGGCAGCCATATCGGAAGCCGGCGCCTGTGTGTCGGCGGGAGCCTGCGACTCTGTGCCTGCGGGTGCATTCGTGCCTTCCGATGCATTAGTGCCTGCGGGCGCGTTCGTGCCTTCGTTGTTCGCCGTGTCCTTGGAATCGTCGCCGCCGCACGCTGCGAACGCGAGCGCCATAGCGAGCACGAGGATAATTGAGATGATCTTTTTCATGTTTTTTACTCCTTTATATTTTTTGATTTTTCGTATTGTCTGTTTTTCGTACTGTTTTTATTACTTCTTTTCTGCTTTCTCTACGGTAATTGCGCCGTCCGAACTCGTCATGACGTACTCGGAGACGACATTCCCGGCGCTCACGGTCAATGTCGACGTCTCGCCGTTGCCGCTCCAGTAAAGCATATATTCGACCTCGGCGCCTCCCGAGTCGAGCACGGCGTCCTCGCCGTCGCCCGCGTATGCGACCTCTTCGCCGTCAGAGCTGCATATCTCGACGCTGCCGCCCGTGACGGATACTGTCGACTTGCCCTCCGCCTTTAACGTGAACGGCACTCCCATCGGCGTCGAGCGAAGATCGAACATGATCGCAACCGCTGCGGACTCTTGTATTTCTACTTTCGCGTCCGCTATCTCCTCGCCCTCGTATGCGAGCGAGAGACGCGGCTCGTGTCTGTACAGCGCGAACACACCCGTCATGACGAGCGCGAGCGCAGCCGCCGATGCGAGCGCGCGCGCCGCTATATGAGCGCGCATGCGTGTGCGCGTCCGCGATGCAGGCGTTACCGGCGCGCCGACGATGCCATCAAGTTCAGCCGCCGACGCAAGCACGCGTTCGCGCAGCGATTCGGGCGCGCGTATGCTTCTGTACGCGTCTACGCTGCTCTTTTTGACGCCCGGCAGCTCGTCGTTATACTGACGCATATCTCCGCGCCCCCTTTCTTTTGTGAATTATAAATTATTCCTCCCTCCCGAGTTCCGTTCGGAGCCGTTCACGCGCACGCAAGAGCCGCATCTTGACCGCCGGCACGGTTGCGCCGACGATCTCTGCGACCTCCTCGACCGAGAACCCCTCGAGATAATGCAGCGTCACGCAGACGCGCAGTCCATCGGGAAGGCTCTCTATCACGGACGAGATGTCTGCAGGTATCTCGTCCGTGACAGCGGGCTCTTCGATCTCGTCGAGGGAAGCGTGCGTTCTGACGGCGCGGCGGCGCAGTAAGTCGCGGCACTTGTTCACTGTGACGCGGCACAGCCACGCTTTTTCGTGTTCGCCGTCGTCGAACGCGGGAGCCTTTTCGATATATGCGATGAATGCGTCGTGGACCGCGTCCTCCGCGTCCTCCCGGCACCGCATATACGTGAGCGCGAGACGGTAGAGCATGTCTGCGTACTCACGGTACGCGCGCTCTATATCCCGGTCTTTTTTCCGAAACGGAGCGCTCATGCTCCCACCTCCCATCTGTAATACGTTTCACGCGCCGTATCGGTCACATGCATGTTGCAAATTTTTTATAATTCCATTATCTATTATAACAAAAAAATTCATTTTGTAAATAGGGGCGGCGCGATTTCGCGCGCAAATGAAAAAAGGGGGCGCATGCCCCCTTACAGTATCTCCGCTATATCGTATATCAGCCGCTCCGTCTTTTCCCATCCGAGGCACGGGTCCGTTATCGACTTGCCGTAAATGCACTCGCCTATCTTCTGCGCGCCGTCCTCGATGTAGCTCTCTATCATAAAGCCCTTGACGAGACGCTTGATATCGGGATTTATGCGGCACGAGTGGAGCACGTCCTTGACGATGCGCGGCTGCTCCGAAAACATTTTCGACGAGTTCGCATGGTTCGTGTCGACGATGAGGGCGGGATTTTGCAGACCGCTCTTTGCGTACGTCTCGCACAGGTCGCGCAGATCTTCATAGTGATAGTTGGGGTGCATCTTGCCGTAGCCGTCGATGTAGCCGCGCAAAATAGCGTGCGCGAGCATATTGCCCTGCGAGTGTACCTCCCACCCGCGGTATAAGAACGTGTGCTTGTGCTGCGCCGCCGTTATCGCGTTCATCATGACCGATATGTCGCCGCCCGTCGGATTCTTCATTCCGACGGGAATGTTGAGTCCGCTCGCGGTCAATCTGTGCTGCTGGTTCTCGACCGAGCGCGCGCCGACGGCGACGTATGCGAGTATGTCGTTTAGGTATCTGTAGTCCTCGGGATAAAGCATCTCGTCCGCACACGAATACCCCATCTCCAAAAGCGCGCGCATGTGAAGACTGCGTATCGCGACGATGCCCTTGTACATGTCGGGCTTCTCGTTCGGGTCTGGCTGGTGCAGCATGCCCTTGTAGCCGTCGCCCGTCGTGCGAGGCTTGTTCGTGTATACGCGCGGGATAAAGAAGATCTTGTCGCCGACCTGCTCCTCTATGCGCTTCAGCCGCGATATGTAGTCGATGACGCTGTCGGCGTTGTCCGCCGAGCACGGACCGATTATGAGTATCAGCTTGTCGCTTTTGCCCTCAAATATGTCCTTTATCTCCGCCGCGCGCCTCTCGACAGTCGCCGCCCCCTCCGCCGATATGGGGAACAGCTTCTTTACCTCCTGCGGTATCGGCAGCTTCCGCTCAAATATCATGTTCATGGTTGTAATTCCCTTTCTTGGTGAGGGAAAAACTTTTTATAAAAAGTTTTTCCCTCACACTCCCTTTTCAAAAACTTTTATTACTTTTTTTATTTTTTTACCAAGCAAACGAAAACATTATCTTCGGTGCGTACTTAAGATAATCACTATTTAGTCCGCTTTTGGAGGGGGCAGGGGGCACCTTTTACAAAAAGGGGCCCCGAAACAAAAAAGTTTTCCCCTTTTTCCGCTCAAGTATTTTATTACAATATATATCTTTATATTACTTCTTTTCCCGAAAAGTTCTTGCGGGGTGCAGGGGAGCTTCTTTCAAGAAGCTCCCCTTGCGATTTAATAAAAATCACTTCTTATCAAACTTCGCGCGGCGCTCGGTCGAATGGCGCATCATATCGCGCATGCCGTCGACGTCGCCGTCCCTTATCATCGCTTTAAGCTTGTCGAACTGTGCCTCGAACAGCTCCATCTGACGCAGGAGCGCGTCCTTGTTCGCGATGAACAGCTCGCTCCACATCAGATCGTTTATGCGCGCGATACGCGTGAGGTCGCGGAACGAGTCGCCGGTGAAGCGCTCGATGTGCTCCTCCTCGTTGCACGTCATGAGCGTGACCGCTATGCAGTGCGTGAGCTGCGAGACGAAGCCTATCATCTCGTCGTGCTCCTCTGGCGAAAGCTCCGCCACCTGCGAGAATCCGAGCAAGAGCCCGAGCTCGCGGCACGTCTCTATCGCGTCGGGCGTGTTCTTCTTCGTCGGCGTGACGATGTAGTTCGCGCCCGCGAATATGCGCGACGTGCTGTTTTCGACGCCGTAGACCTCGCGCCCCGCCATCGGATGCGCCGCTATGAACTCGACGTCGGGACGCAGCATCTCCTGCACCTTGTATACGACGCTGCACTTGACGCCCGTCACGTCCGTGATGAGCGCGCCCGGCTTTAAGTATTTCTGATTTTCCTCTATCCACTCAATAAAAATATGAGGATAAAGCGCGAACACTACGAGGTCGGCTTTGCCTATCAGCTCGGGGTCGACGCCCTCCGCGCCCTCGTCGATGATGCCGCGCTCCATCGCGTAGTCGATGGAGCTTTGACGGCGCGTCAGTGCCGACACGTGAAAGCCGTAGCGGTGAAGCGCCTCGGCGTAACTGCCGCCCAAAAGTCCGAGTCCCACGATAAGTATGTTCTTTCTTACGTCGATAATCATTTGTATGTCGTTCCTTTCATGCTCCGCGAAGCGACCGTCGCCGCGAAACGCTTATTTTTCAAGCCTGACCTCGGCTCCGAGTTTTTTTATAACGTCGAAATACGACGGAAAGCTCTTGTTCACGTCCTCGGCGCCGTCGAGCTCGCCGCCCGTCAGCGTCAGAAGCGTCGAGCACGCCATGACGATGCGGTGGTCGCGGTGACGCTCTATCACCGACTTCGGCGCGTGCAGCGCGCATTTGTGTACGACGGCGTCGTTTTCGTATACGTCGACGTGCGCGCCGAATTTGGCGAGCTCGTGCGCCATGACCGCCGCCCTGTCGGACTCCTTCGCCGCGAGCCGCTTCGTGCCCGTGAAATGCGCGCCGTTTTTCGCCGCCGCGAGCGCGAACAGCACGGGCGCGAGGTCGGGCGTATCGGACACATCTATAGTCGGCGCGCCGCTGTCGAGCATATCGAAATATTCGCGGTATGCTCTGTCGCCCTGCGTCGACGTTTCGTCAAGCCCCGTCACGGTCACGTCCCCGCCGATGTGATTATATACATCGAGGAACGCGGCGTTCGACCAGTCGCCCTCGACGCGGCACTCTATCGGATGAAGCTCGCACGGCTCGACTTTTATGCAGTTGACTACAAATGTTATGCGGGCGCCGAATTTGCGCAGCACCGCGACTGTCATGTCGATGTAGGGTCTGCTCTCGACGGGCGGCACTATCGTTATCTCTCCTCGCTCGCCGTTTTTCGCGCGCACAATGAGCGCCAGCGTCAGTCCCGTTATGAACTGGCTGCTCACGCCGCCCTCGACGGTAAAGCTGCCGCCGCCGAGCTCGCCGCTCACTTTTATGCAGCCGTTATTTTTCTCAAATTTTATACCGCGTTCGCGCGACAGCGACTCGTACACCGACATCGGACGCGACAGGAGCCGCTCGCTGCCCAAAAACGTGTATTCGCGGTCAGTACCCGACATGCACAGCGGGATGAAGAACCGCAGCGTGCTGCCGCTCTCGCCGCAGTCGAGGACGGCGTTTTTCACAGACAGAAACCCACATCCGTTTACGCGCACCGTGCCGCCGTCGCACACTACGTCTGCGCCGAGCGCACGCGCACACGATATCGTCGCCGTGATGTCGTTTGAATATTCTACGCCGCGTATAACGCTTTCGCCGTCGGCGAGCGCCGCGCCGATGATGAGGCGGTGCCCCATCGACTTCGACGGCGGGGCCGCCGCCGTGCCGGAAAGCCGGCACACGTCAAATATCGCTCTCACGCCCCGACCCCCGCAAGATATGCGACGGCTTCGAGGTAGCCGTCGGTGCCGTGACCGATTATGTGATGCTCGCACGCCATGCCCGCGTAGCTGATATGGCGGAACTGCTCGCGCTCGTTGACGTCCGAGATGTGGACCTCGACCGCGCGTATCGACACCGATTTGAGCGCGTCGAGAATGGCGACGCTCGTGTGCGTGTATGCGGCGGGATTTATAATGATGCCGTCGAAATTGCCGTACGCGGACTGTATCTTATCGATGATATTGCCCTCGTGGTTCGACTGGTATATCTCGATCTCGACGCCGATCTGCGCGGCATAATCCTTTATCTTATCGCATACGGACGCGTACGTCTCTCGCCCGTATATATCGGGCTCGCGTATGCCGAGCATGTTGAGATTCGGTCCGTTTATGACGAGTATTTTCATTTTACTGTTTCCGTACCTTTCACTGTCCCATGTGTGCTTTCACTATCATGGCCGCCGCCTTGTCCTTGTCGGGAGAGGACGGCTTTATGACGCAGTCCGCCGTCGACAGATATATGTCGTGACGCTCATGGTACCGTTTTTTTATCGCGTCCGTGTCCCTTGCAAGCGGACGGTCCGACGTCGGCGTCAGCCACGAAAGCGGACGGTCGATATAGTAGATGCGACCGTTCTGCCGCAGCGCATCGACGTTTTCGCCGCGCAGTATAACGCCGCCGCCCGTGGCGATGACGCACTCGGACTCCATCGCAACTTCGCGCACGATCTCCGTTTCGAGCCGTCTGAACTCGTCCTCGCCGTGCGCGGCGAAAAAGTCCGATATATTTCCGTATCGTTCGACGAATATCGCATCCGTGTCGACGAATCTGCGCCCCGTCGCATCTGCGGCGCGGCGGCCGAGCGTCGACTTGCCCGAGCCGGGCATGCCGGTGAGAACGATGTTTTCTTTTATGCGCGACAGACGCTTGTAAATATCGTCCGCGAGTCCGTCCGGATATTTCTTGTCAAAGAAGCGCTCCGACGCGTACACGGCCTGCGACACGAGCATATATAGCCCGCCCACGGCGTTGATGCCGCGCTTTCGCGCCTCGCTCACGAGCCGCGTCCGCTGCGGATTATATACGGCGTCGACGACGGCGGAGACGTTAGGAAATTTTGCGATGTCGACGGGAGCCTCATACACGAGCTTCGGGTACATGCCGGACGGCGTCGTGTTGATTATAACGTCCGCATCCGTGTGGCTTGCGTATATCTGCTCATACGTACACGCGCCGCCTTTTCCCGTCCTGCTCGCGGTCACTATTTCCCGCGCGCCGAGCGACGCGGCGAGCACGTTCGCCATATGCGAGGTGCCGCCCGTGCCGAGCACGACGACTTTTTTGCCTTTTATCTCTATGTTTGCCGACTTAATAAGGTCGCGCATACCGAAAAAGTCCGTGTTGTACCCCCACAGCTCGCCGCCCCTGTTTACGACGGTATTGACGGCGCCCATCTTTTCCGCCGCCTCGTCAATGTGGGAAAGGTACGGTATCACGTCGCGCTTATACGGTATCGTGACGTTGATGCCGAGAAAATCGCGCTTTTCCATGAAACCGCCGAGCTCGTCGGGCGGCAGCTCGCAGAGCTCGTATTCATAGTCGCCTATCATGTTGTGTATCTCGCGCGAAAAACTGTGACCGAGGCGCTCCGCTATGCATCCGTATTTCATATCGCGCCCCCCGTCTTCATCATGTCGTAGACCACAATCGCCGCGACGCTGTCGACAACGACGCGCGCCCTGTGCACTATCGCGGGGTCGTGGCGCCCTTTAAGCTCGAGCGTCGCGTTTTCTAATTTTTCCAAGTCCGCGGTCCTCTGCGGTTTATATATGGACGGCGTCGGCTTTATCGCCGTGCGGAACAGTATAGGCATACCGTTCGATATGCCGCCGTTTATGCCGCCGTTGTTGTTAGTCTCGGTGTATATGCGCGCCCCGTCTGTGCGTATCGGGTCGTTGACCTCGCTGCCGCGCAGACCGCACATGCCGAATCCGAGACCGAACTCGATGCCCTTGACGGCAGGTATCGAGAATATCGCGTGCGCGAGCACGCCCTCGAGCGAGTCGAACCACGGTTCGCCGACGCCTGCGGGAACGCCGCATATCGCCGTTTCAAGCACGCCCCCGACGCTGTCGCCGTCGCGCGCGGCAGCCTCCGCCGCCGCCCTCATGCGCTCGCCCGCCTCGCTGTCGAGCGCGGCGAAGTCGAGATGCGACAGCGTTTCCACGTCTGCCGCAATGTCGCCGAAGTCGCGGTCGAAAACTCCCGCGAGCTGCTTTATGTGCGTGCCGACTGTCACGCCGCACGCCTTCAGCGCCGATATCACTATCGCGCCGACGGCGACGAGCGCCGCCGTTATTCGCCCGCTGAAATGACCGCCTCCGCGATAGTCCTCAAATCCGCGGTACTTGATGTGGCCCGTATAGTCGGCGTGACCGGGACGCGGCAGTCCGCGCTCGTAGTCGCCGCTTTTCGTGTTCGCGTTCGGTATTATCACGGTGAGCGGCGTGCCCGTCGTTTTTCCCTCGAATACACCGCTTATAATGCTGTACTCGTCCGCCTCGACGCGCGACGTCGAGATGCGCCCGGACGGACGGCGGCGCGAAAGCTGATACTTTATGAAGTCCTCGTCGACGAAGATCCCCGGCTCTATGCCGTCGAGCGTCGCTCCTATATAGGGACCGTGGCTCTCGCCGAATATCGTGACGGACAGCGATGTGCCGAACGTGTTTTTCATTCGCCCGTCTCCTTTATGTAGTCCTCGAGCATACGGCGCAGCTCGTCGTATGTGACGCGCCGTATCTCGTACGTGCCTATCTCTTCTACGTACACAACGGACACACCGCCGCCCGACGCTTTTTTGTCGTGTACCGCCGCCTCCATTATGCGGTCGGCGTCAAAATCGTACCGCGTCGGCAGACCGAGTTTTTCATACACGCGCAGGAGCCGTTCGCGCACGCTCTTCGAGCACATCGGCAGCATGCCGAGCGCGACGCATTCGCCGTGATAGAGTCCGTGCAGCTCCTCCTCCGCCTCGATGCCGTGACCGAGCGTGTGACCGAAGTTGAGCACGCGGCGCAGTCCGCCCTCGCGCTCATCCGCCTCGACGACGCGCCGCTTTATGTCGAGCGAACGCGCGATGATATGCTCGAGCATGTCCTCTACGTCTCCGCGCTCGAACTCGGAAAACAGCTCCGCGTCGAACGTCGCCGCCATTTTAAGTCCTTCGCACAGTCCGCTCGCAAGCTGACGTCGCGGCAGCGTCGACAGCGTGTCCGCGTCGATGAGGACGCGCCTCGGCTGATAGAACGCGCCGACGACGTTTTTGATGCCGCGCAGGTTGACGGCGGTCTTGCCTCCCACCGACGAGTCTATCTGTGAGAGCGCCGTCGTCGGGATATTGTAAAAATCTATGCCGCGCATGTAGGCGGACGCGGCGAAGCCCGACAGGTCGCCGACGACGCCGCCGCCGACGGCGACGACGCAGTCGCGGCGCGAAAATCCGCACTCGAGCATCTCGGAAAGGAGCCGTTCGAACTGCGCTATCGACTTGCTCCCCTCGCCCTCGGGTACCGTCACGATGACGGAGCCGCGGCACACATCGGCGACCGCGCGCGCATACATTTCGGGCACGCCCGTGTCGGTCACGACGAGCACGTTTCTGTCGAGGTCGAGGTATTCGTCCGCTTTTTTCGCGCAGCCGCGCTCGATTATTATGTCATATGAGCGCTCGCCGAGCGCCACAGTCAGTTTTTCACTCATACGCCGCCTCCCAGCGTAGGTTCGGACTCATATCCGCCCACGACCTTCAGCCTGTCGCAAAACTCGGACAGCTCGGAAAGCATCTTTTCGCCCTCCTCGCCTTCGGGACTGCCCTCGGCCTCGATGTAGAAATAGTACTGCCACGCGAGTTCCTTCATCGGACGCGAGCGCAGCACGCGCATGTTGAAGCCGTGCTCGCCTATTATGCTTATCGCTCTTGCGAGCGCGCCCGCGACGTTTTTGACCGTGAACATAAGTATGAAATTGTTGTGCTTCGCTTCGGCGTCGTTTTTGAGACGCGTGAACACTGCGAAACGCGTCGTGTTCGTGTTGCTGTCGTTGATGTCGTGGTCGAGGACGGTAAGCCCGTAAAGCGGCGCCGTCTCCTCGCTCGCGATCGCGGCGACGGTCAGGTCGCCGCCCTCCGCCACTGTCTTTGCCGCGACTGCGGTGTTCGTCGCCTCGACTGTCGCAAACCCGTGCTTTTTTATGTACGTCTCGCACTGTGAGAGCGCCTGCGGATGCGAAAGCACCGTCTTTATCCCCTCTATCGACGCGCCCTTCGGCGCGAGCAGATGATGCGTGACCGGCAGATCGTATACGCCGTTGACATACAGCGTGCCGGAGAACATCAAATCGTGGACCTGACCGACCTCGCCCGCATAGCTGTTCTCGATTGGCAGTACGGCGGCGTCGACCTCGCCTCTCACGACCGAGCCGTAAGCGGCGCGGAAGCTCGAATACGGCACCGCGCTCCCGTCGGGGAATATGCGCCGCGCGGCGATATTGGCAAACGCGCCCTCGACGCCGCAGTAAGCGACACGCATGCCCTCGTTGAGCCTGCGCTGATATCGCTTCGACACGGCGAGCGCCACGTTCATGAACGTCTCATAGTACGGCAGAAGCGCCTCGTCGACATAGGCGGAGTTGCTCGCGAACAGAGACGACTCGCGCGCGGGGTCGACGATAGGCAGCCCGTGCGACTTTTTGTATTTCGCTATCGCGGCGACGCTTTCCATGCGGCGGCAGAAAAGCTCCGCCATTTGTTTGTCTATCTCGCCGATCTCGCGGCGCGCGCGCTCAAGTTCGTTCATATCCGTCCTGTCCTCCGTATAAAAAATGCATCCGGCGCCTTTGCATGACAAACGGCGGTGGATGCAGTCTCGATCTTGTTTCATGAACTCGCGGGTTCATCGCACAGCTTCGGGCTCGCACGCCATCGCACACGTATAAAAATAAAAGTATCCGTAAACGCAGAGGTTCGCCATACGCTGTCCCCTTTTGTAAAATGTTCTCATATATTATATTCGACGCATGCGTGTTTGTCAAGCGGGGATGTGAAAAAAATAGAAAAACACATGTATAGTTACAATAGAAGTGAGACTAAAAAAGGGATAGAAAAAGTGATCGAGATCTGATAGAATAAGTTCACCCA
>CANPXS010000041.1 GCA_947586625.1 uncultured Clostridia bacterium
TAATGAAGTGCGGGCGTCCCATCGTGCTGTCGCTGTCGCCGGGACCGGCTCCCGTCGAATACGCGTGGATGTTCAAGAAGAACGCCAACATGTGGCGGCTCACGAACGACGTGTGGGACAACTGGAGCGCTGTCGCGAACATGTTCGAGCGGTGCGAGACGTGGCAGGGGCACGGCGGCGACGGCGTATGGCCCGACTGCGACATGCTGCCGTTCGGTCACATCAACTGCAACGCCCGCTACGGCGACAACTACTGCCGTATGACGCACGACGAGCAGATCTCGATGATGAATCTGTGGAGCATATTCCGCTCGCCGCTCATCGTCGGCGCGGAGCTTCGCGACTGCGACGAGTTCACGCTGTCGCTTTTGACGAACGCGGAGATACTGCGCCTGAACAAGCACTCGTACAGCCCGAATCAGATATACCGCACACGCCGCGCAGCCGCGTGGTACTCGCACGACGACAACGGCGACGGAGGCGGCGAATACTATATCGCGCTCTTCAATCTTCGCGACGAGGCGGCGACTGTGACGGTGTCCGCGTCCGACGTCGACGAATTCGACATACGCGGACGCCAAATTCGCGATCTTTGGGCGCACAAGGACATCGGTGTTTCGGGCGACGTTATCGAGGCGGCGCTCCCGCCGCACGGCAGCGTCGTATACAGACTGAAATAAACGCGCATACAAAAACACAGCTGAGTTAGCTGTGTTTTTTGTATGCGTTCATATGATGCTGCGCGTGATGCCGCCGCTGCGGCGATATCGTTATATATGTGTGGACAGCGTACAACTTATTTCTACAATTCAGCGAAAAAAACTTGACAATACTCGTTTCTTATCTATTGTAAACGAACGTAAAACGGCGGATTTTTTTATTTTATATGCTTGCAATATACGAAACATCGTGGTATAATTCCGATAATGATAATCATTTTCATTTTTGAGGCGTAAATGAAGTATTCGACAAAGCAGAAGCGCGCGATACTTGAATATATGAAAGCCTACCCCGACCGCTGCTTCACGGTGCGCGAGCTCATCGCCGAGAGCGGGCTCGACGTCGGCGAGGCGACCGTATACAGGGCGCTGTCGGGATTCGCCGCCGACGGCGAGGTGAAGCGATACGTGTCGGGCGACGGTGGCGGCGCGCTCTATCAGTACGCGTCCGCGGACGAGTCGTGCGAGTCGCACTTTCATCTGAAGTGCCTGTCGTGCGGACGGCTGTTCCACACCGAATGTCACGTCATCGACGAGATGACGAAGCACGTCGAGGAGGAGCACGGTTTCCGCGTCGACAACGTACACACGACGATATACGGCTACTGCCGCGACTGCGTGGAAAAGGGCGCGTGCAAGAAGTGAAACGGTTTTCGCTTATCGCGGCGGCGCTCGCGGCGCTCATAACGCTTTCGTCGTGCGCGGCGGCCACGCACGGCGCGGACGAAAAACCGCGCGTCGTGACGACGATATTCCCGCAGTACGACTTTGTGCGCGCGATCGCGGGCGATACGGTGTCGCTCGAAATGCTCGTGCCGCCCGGGTCGGAGAGCCACACGTACGAGCCGACTGTCGCGGACTTACGCGATGTCATCGACGCCGACATCTTTATTTCCACAGGCAGCGATACGGACGAATGGGCGACGGCGGTCGAGGACGTGGTGGAGGGGTCGGACGTGAAATTTCTTCATATAAACGATGCCGTGGAGAGCGGCGGCCACAATCACGTCGATGATGACGGCAAAGTGGAGCATCACGGCGACGAGCACCTATGGACGTCGCCGGATAATGCGGAAGCTATATTATATTATATCCTCGACGAGCTTATTGATATTGCTCCCGAAAACGAGCAGTTTTACCGACGTAATGCCGACGCATACGCGGAGCGTCTGCGCTGTATCGGCGATGAATTTGAAGAGATCGCGACGCTCGCGCGCGAACGCGGCGCGACGTTCGTCGTCGCCGACAGGTTCCCGTTCGAGGCACTGTTCGAGCGGTACGGCATCGCGTACGCGGCGGCGCTCGACGGCTGCGCCGTAGGCGTCGAGCCGACAGCAGAGCGCGTGGGCGAGCTGCTCGACATCATAAACGATGGCGGTATTTCGTCTGTGTTCTACATCGAATTTTCGAACCGCGCCGCCGCTGATTTCATCGCGTCCGAGACAGGGTGCGGCGAACTGCTTCTGCACTCGTGCCACAACGTCGACATCGACGACTTTGAAGGCTGCGTCACGTTCTGCGATTTGATGGCGCAAAACGCCGAAAACATGAGGGAGGCGCTCGGGGTATGGCGCTGATAAAATGCGAAAACGTCTCGCTCGGCTACGAGGGCGAGGTCGTGGTGAAAAATGTCACGCTCAACGTCGAGCGCGGCGACTATATGTTCGTCATCGGCGAGAACGGCGGCGGCAAGTCGACGCTGATAAAGGGACTTCTCGGCCTTATCCGCCCCGTAACGGGCAAAATCGAGTACGGGGACGGCATATCGCCGCACTGCGGCGGCATCGGATATCTGCCGCAGCGCACGGACGTGCAGCGCGACTTTCCCGCGTCGGTGCGCGAGGTCGTCATGTCGGGCTGCGTCGCGCGGTCGCGTGGGCTGTTTTATTCGCGCGCCGACAGGGAGCGTGCGCATGAAACGATGCGAAAACTCGGCATACACGGCATCGAGCGCCGCTCGTACCGCGAGCTGTCGGGTGGGCAGCAGCAGCGCGTGCTGCTTGCAAGAGCGCTGTGCGCCGCCGACAAGCTGCTTTTGCTCGACGAGCCCGTGACGGGTCTTGACCCGTCCGCGACGGCGGAGCTTTACGAGACTGTCGGCGAGCTCAACCGCGAGGGCATCACGGTCATAATGGTGTCGCACGATATAGGCGCGCTGTCGGCGGAGGCAAAGACGGTGCTGCACATCAAAACGGAGCCGGTGTTCTACGGCTCCCGCGACGACTATATGCAGTCAGACGTGTATAAGGGAATCAAAAGTAATAAAAATTTTTGAAAAAAGGGGGTGCAGGGGGAAAAGAACTTTTTATAAAAAGTTCTTTTCCCTTTGCATAAAACCAAAATGCTCGACCTGCTTTCAAATCCGATACTTGTGCGGATACTGATACGTGCCGCGGTCGTGGGGGCGGCGGTGTCGCTGTCGTCGTCGGTGCTCGGCGTGACGATGGTGCTGCGCCGCATGTCGATGATAGGCGACGGACTCGCGCACGCGGGCTTCGGCGCGCTCGCGATGGCGACGCTGCTCGGCGCGGGCGATTTCAAGACAGAGGTGTCGATACCGATAGTCATGGCGACAGCGATGGTGCTGCTCTATATCTCCGAACGCGGCGTGCTCGGCGGCGACGCCGCCGTCGCCGTCGTTTCGACGGGCATGATGACTGCGGGCGTCCTCATGTTCAGCTTCACGACGGGGTACACGGCGGACATGTGCTCGAGTCTGTTCGGCTCGGCGTCGATACTGACGATAACGAACGGCGACCTTGTGCTCTCGCTTTTATTGGCAGCGGCGGTCGTGATAATTTTCGCCGTGTTCTTCAACCGCATCTTCGCCGTCACGTTCGACGAAAAATTCTGCGCCGCCGCAGGCATCCGCGTGTGGGCATATAAAATGCTGACGGCGGCTCTTATTGCGGTCACCGTCGTCGTCGGAATGAAGCTGATAGGCTCGCTCATGATATCGGCGCTCGTCGTCTTTCCCGCGCTGTCGTCGATGAAGCTGTGCCGCAGCTTCCGCGCAGTCACGGTCACGGCGGGCGTAATATCCGTGTGCGGATTTGCGCTCGGATTCGTTCTCTCGTGCGCGTATTCGCTGCCGGCGGGCGCGTCCGTCGTCGCCGTCGATATCGTTTTGTACGTCGCGATATGCGTTGTTACGACAATTATAGACAAAAGGCGAAAAATGCGCGCAGTTGATATACAATCGCCTATAACGACAAAAAACGCAGAACATAAAGGGTAGATCGTATCATGGAGCTGTTTTCGAAAAGACCGCTCGCCGAAGCGGCGGCGGTCTTTACACTTTCGTCCGCGCTCGTCTCGGCGGAAGACGGGAGCGTGAAAATACTGATTTTTGCAGCTGCCTTAATTGCGATGATGTGCTTCATCATCGCCGCAAAGATGCGAGCCGCGCTGTCCGCGTACCGCGCGCATGTGATACGGTGCTGCGCTGCCGTCATGTGCGCGCTCGCAGTCTCGTACGCGTACATGGACGTGTACGCGGCGGGTTGGGAGTCGAGATGCGGCGAGGACGTCACGCTCGAGGGCACCGTCACAGACCGCGTCTTTTCGTCGACGTACGGCGGCTCATTCATCGCAAAGATCGACCGGGTGAACGGCGAACGCGTTCACATCCGCGCGCTCGTCGAGACGGGATTTTCGTGCGGGCTGCGCGTCGGCGACAGCTTTTCATCGTCGGCGACGCTCGACGTGCTCGAATCGGACGGCGCGTTTGACGAACACGCATACTATTTCCCACGCGGCGTCCTTATCGCCGCATCGATTGACGAGCAGGGCGCGCTCGAAAGCCTCGGGCAGTCAAAGACTTTATCATCAAAGATAGCGCGGCTGCGCCGCACGCTGTCGTCTATGACCGAGGTCGCGATGGAGGAGGCGGGCGGCGACAGCGGCATCGCGGAGGCGCTGTTCGTCGGCGAACGCGACGGACTCGACGATGCCGTATACCGCGACATGCGGTACGCGGGCGCGTCGCACCTGCTCGCCGTCAGCGGACTTCACCTGACCGTCGTCGTCGGAACGCTGTCGGAGATACTGAAAAAGCTGACGCTGCCTCGTCCGGCACGTGCCGTGACCGTTGTTGCCGCATCTGCCTTTTACATGGCTCTTACGGGCTTTTCCGCGTCCGTCACGAGGGCGGGGATCATGATGATAATATGCGAGCTGTCATATTTTGCGCGCCGCGAATACGACACGGTAACATCGCTGTTTTTCACGTACGCGTGCATGATCGCCGTCTCGCCCGCGTCGGCGGCAGACATGGGATTTCTGCTGTCTGTCACGGCGATGCTCGGCTGCTATGTGTCGGGAACATTCACGCGGGCCGACGCGTCGAAGATCCGTACTAAGATTTTACGTGTGCCCGCGAAGATTTTGAAGTACCTCGTCCGCATGTTAACGGTGTCGCTTTGCACGCTCATATTCACGCTGCCCGTCATGTGGGCGGCGACGGGACGCGTGTCGCTTCTGTCGCCGCTTGCATCTGTGCTCATGTCGCTGCCGGTGACATCGATACTGTATCTGTGTCCGATAATCGCGGTGACGTTTCGACTGCCGCTGTTGCGCGTACCGCTCGCAAACGCGTGCGCGTTTCTGTGCCGCGCCGTCGCGGGCATTGCGTCGCTTTTGTCGCGCATACGCGGCGCGACATTTTACGTCGGCGGCGCATTCGGCATGGCGGCGGTGATAGCAATAGCGCTTTTGCTCGCGACCGCGCTCGTACTGTCGAAGCGTCGCGCGCTGCGCGCCTTGATATGCGCCGCGTGCGTATTCGGTGCGATTGCCGTATATTCCGCCGTCATTCGCGGAGGGAATGTCGACGTCATATATGAAAACTCGAAAAAGAACGACGCCGTAGCCGTGACGGACGTCGGGGGCGGTATGCTCGTCGTCGACGTCGGCGACGGGTCGTGGGGCGTCATATCGGAGGCGGTCGAAAAAGCGAAGGAGAGCGGCTCCGAGCGCGTTTACGCGCTTCTTTTGACGCATCTGCACAACCGCCACATCAGAACGGTCGGCAAGCTGTGCCGCCGCGAATATGTCGACGCCATATATCTGCCCGTGCCCGAGACCGACGCGGAAGCGGTCGTATATGATTCGATTACAGACGCCGCGCACAGTCTCGACGTCGACGTGCGCGACTACGAGCGCGGACAGCGCATAACGGTCGGCGGCGCCGCCGTCGACACGGTGCCGCGCACGATGCTGCACCGTTCGACGCATCCCGTCGTCGCGTTCGCGCTCGACGTTGACGGCGAAAGCGTTTTATACATAGGTGCGTCCGCGCACGAGAGCGATGTGTACGGCTATCTCGTCGACGCGTCATCGTGCGCCGATACCGTCATTTTCGGCGCGCACGGTCCCGTGTACAAGTCGTCGGGCGCGTACGCGGTCCCGTTTGACGCGCACGTCATATACGCGAACAGCGACGTTGCGGAGATGCTCGTCGACGAAAATAAAACGCGCGATTTCGACGTTTACGGCGAGTAACTGCATAAAAAGGGACGGCGGCGCCGTCCCTCTCTATTTTTATACCGAAAACAAATACGGCGGCAGCCCGCACACGGGTGTAAGAAACGCGAACCATGTGAACGCGCACAACAGCAGTGATATCAGAATAAACACGACCGACCGCGCCGCCGACACCTTCGGCGCGGCAAAAAACGTCAGAACGCCGCACGTCAGCGATAGAGCGCATATGAGCACGTCGATGATGAAATACGTCCATACGAGCGCTTTGTTGCCGCCCGACACGCTGCCGAGCGTCAGCCACACGACGACGTAAACGGCGAACATGACGTATATTGTCCGCGACAGCAGCTTTGAGTTCATGCTCCGCCTCAACTCTCTCTGTATTCGAGCAGGTCGCCCGGCTGGCACTCGAGCACCTCGCACAGCTTGGTGAGCGTCGAGACGCGTATCGCCTTCGCCTTGCCGTTTTTGAGTATCGAAATATTCGTCAGCGTTATGCCGACGCGCTCGGACAGCTCTGTCACGCTCATTTTGCGCTTCGCGAGCATCACGTCGATATTGAAAATGAGTTCTCCCTTTGACTCGTTCATATCGTCAGCTCGCTTTCTTCTTCAAGATCCGCCGCCTTTTTCACAAGGTGCGACAGCACCATGCAGACCTCTGCGAATGCGATGCATCCGAACGTGATGATGATGCCGGCGAGCATAAATCCCGGGTGCGACATACTCAGCGCGGCGAACACGACGTTGCCGAGAAAATAGTAGGCGCCGTCAGCGATGGCGAGGTACGCGACGTATTTGAGGTACCGCGCGTTGTCGTGCGAAAACGAGCGGTCGCGCCCGATATTGGACGTTATGCGCCATGCGAACATCATCGCGGCGGCGATCGGCAGTCCCGTCACCCATATGAAGATGAGCCACGGCCAAAAGCAATAGTCGAACTCGGGATTTTGCGACGCGAGAGTACGGCCGAGATCGGGCACGACGACAAAGTACAGGACGAGCCCCACAAAGAATACGCCCGCAAGTATAACTTTAAGCGAATTTGACAAAGCCTTTTGCGACATAAAAGTTACCCCCTTTCGTAACTTACGGACACAGTATAGCACATCCTTCATCGCATGTCAAGTATAATTTATCGATTTTCGATAAATGTTTTGTCGCAGGCGACAGCCGGCACCGCGATGCTCCACCGCAGAAGCTGTTTCACTACATTTCCGCGAAGCGATGCCGCCGTTAGAAATTTTTCGGTGTTCAACAGCAGTGTTTTTTTCGAAAAACCATTTCATTGATTTTGTTGCCTGTATCCCGCGCACAGAGGTCGTTCATCACGTTTTTCAGGAGAATCAGGTTGATTTTTCCGTCGCAGCATCATATACCGGCTGATAAAAGCTCGGTCTGTCGAACCTCGTACACGAGACTCCGTCATCGCAGCAGTAATCATAGCGATTCTATCCCCTGCTCTCTTACATACCCGGTCAGCAGCTCCTTTTAAGACTCGATTTGTCAAGGGGTATTTCTGCAAAAAACCATAAGTAGTCTCACACATTATTGCTTTTTGTTATATTCAAACAGGTCGTCGAGCGAGTTGAAATGCTCGCTGAAATATCCGCCGTCGTTGAACGTCTCAAACAGCGTGTCTATGTCCGTTCCCTCCGCCTTGAAATGATCCGAGATCGTGTACACATTGTCCGCATCAAGATTGAATTCGCCGTTTGCAAAATCAACGCGGCCGTCCTCGCCGTAGTATTCGTCTCTGCTCGTTATCGTGTAGAACGCTTCGGCGCCGCCCGACTGTGAAAGATAGCAGAACTCAGACTTGATCTTGCGATACCTAAGCTCGCCGTCGTCTCCGCGATAAAAAATGACTGCATGACCCGGCACGTCGTCGGGGTGCAGCTCCGCTGACGCATCCTTCGTAATATAATAGATATCGGAATAATAGTATTCGATGCCGAAAACGAGCTCATGAGATGCCGTTTCAAAAATACACGTGGCGCAGTTTCCGCCCGCAAAATCGACCGGCTCATCGAAAGTGACAGTATTTCCCTCATATTCGGCGGCGCGGCAGTACCACAGACGGCTGTCAGGCTCGCCGTCGCCGTAAATATCGAGCACGGCGTTATCGCAGATGAACGCTATGTCCGTTTTTTCCTTATATGAATAGAGGAGCGACCCCGACAGCGCGACCGCGTTTTCTATGTCTACTCCGTCATTCGCGTCATGCTGAAAATAGAATACCTGCTGCTCGTTTGCGGCGCAGATAAAATGATTCGACACGCCGCTCGTATAACCTACCTCGTATTCAATAAAAGCGGAGTTTCCCTCGCCGACGTCGACGCGGCAAAGCGACGGAAGACCGAAAAATGCTTTGTTATCGATCTTGTCTACATCGGGGCCGAGCGTGATCTTTGTGATGCTGTCCGCCGCAGGAGAGCTTTCAAACGCTCTCGCCCCTATCGCGGAAATTCCCGCCGGGATAACGGGTTCCGTATCAGTTCCCGTATACCCGATCAGAACGTCTCCAAATACAGTAAAATCGCCGTTCTGACGCATGGCGGGCGACGCGGATTCGGTACTGTCCGTATCGGCGCTGTCGCGTGACTGACAGCCGCATAACGCGGCGAGCATCACCGCAGCAAGAGCTGCCGCTCCAAAAATTTTTGCGAATTTTTTTGATGTGAACATTTTCATTTTAACTCCTTATTATAGTTTTATTTTTATTTTTATTTGCGCTGTTGGCCCTGTTCCGTCCGGGAAAGCGTCCGCTGCAGCAGACGCTTTCCCCCGCCTCCGCTATGTCAAATCCGTCACCCCCTTTCCGTTTATTCCGTATTTTTTACTTCATCGGGTTTGAATACCGCGATCCCGAATCTGCCCTTCTCGAACGAACTGTACGTAGTGACGTATACGTCCTCTCCGTAAACGGTGCCGCCGCGTCTGAATGTGTACTCCGCAAGCCCGGAGATCACAGCCGACGTGACCTCTTTTGTTTCCGTGTCATAAGCGTAAAACACATGCGTCCCGTCGTGCGGACCGCCGCCGTCGTTTTTTCCGTTATCGGACTCGACGTATACGTAATATTTTCCGTCATACGTCATTTGGCTCTCGGGATAAAAGTGCTCAGAAAGCTCGTTAAAAAATGTCTCTTCCCGTACGGTTTCATTTATTCCGTCCGACATATCGACGGAATAATATACGACTCCGTCCTCCGATTGCTTATAGAGGTAGAGAACGCTCCCCGCGCACCACATGTATTTGTAATCGTCCGTGAACTCTAAAAGCTCGCCCGTTTCTATGACGTAAACGTAATTCTTTTCTTCGTATCCCTCGTCGGGCATAGGCTCGTCGATGTAATCGTTGCCGTAGTAGTCATAGTCGGGCGTCACGAGCGTAAAGAACACGTACTTGTCGTCGAGCAGAAACCCGCCGTCGCCGTCGCCGAAGCCGCGGGCAGCGCCGTCGCTGTAACTGCTCCACCCGTGTACAGTCGTGACTTCTCCCGTCAGCTTGTCAAGAAGCATCAGGTCCGCGGTGCCTTTATCGCGGTACAGCTTGTAATGATCCGTATTTGAAAACTCAAAGTAATCGTAAGCCGGAGTCGCCTGATATATCGGGAAAACGCCGCATGCATGCGCAGCGTCGAAATAGTTGCCGTACACACCGATAAGCTCGTATGCTCCGCTGTCAAGGTCGAGATCGACGAGATAGTACAGATCCCCGTCGTCTTCGCCGTCGATCTCCTGCGTGTAGAAATGCGCGATGAGACAGATCTCCGACGTATCTCCCCTGTACGTTTCAACCATGACCGCCACGCCTATTTTCATGCCGTCCGCATATTTTCCGTGCTCCTTCTGATACGGCAAAAGAAACTCTGCGAGTGCATCGTCGTCGACAGGAAAAACTTGCAGACCGGGCGACGACGTCACGACCAAAGTATCGTCCGGGTCGCCGTCCTGCGGCGTCTCCTCCGTATCAGGCTCCGTAATACTGTCGGTGTCGACGGTATCAGTGTCGGGAATATTTGTGTCGGGAGTGTCCGTGTCGACGGTGTCCGACGTGCCGATCACACCTTGCCCGGGCAGGAACATACCGGACGGCGGCGCTATCGTCGAAAGTCCGCTTTTGTACATGGAGAGCAGCACGGCGATGGCGAAATAGCACACGCACGCCGCTGCCACACCCCATCTTATGCGGGCGCGTTCTTTGACCTGACGGCTGCGCGCGCTCGTCTCCATCACGACATAATCGCTGACGCCGCCGATCGCGTCCATAAGGTCGTATACGGTCGCTTTCATGTTTCCACCCCCGCTTCCTCAAGGACTTTCTTTAACTGCTTTCTCATCCTCGAGAGCCTCGTCTTGACCGCCACGTCGGTGGAGTGCATCATCGCGGCGATGTCCTTGACTGTGTCGCAGTACCAGTACCGCCGCATGAAAACGAGTCTGTTTTCGGGCGTCAGCGACGTGACGAATCTGTTCACCGTGTCGCGCAGCACGATCTTATCCGCCATTTCGTCGCCGGACTCGGACTTGTCCGGCAACGCCTCCGACAGCTCGTCGAATATGTTTGTCATCTTTGACGCGCGCTTAGCCGCATGCTTCCGTTTGAACATGTTTATCGCAATATTGCGCGCTATCTTCGACACATACGCGCCGAGATGACTCGGCATTTCGGGCGGTATCGAGTTCCATGTCTGTACGTATGTGTCATTGACACATTCCTCGGCGTCCTCGTTGTTGCCGAGCACGCCGTATGCGACTTTGTAGCACAGCTTGCCGTATTTCGCCTGCGTCGCTTCTATCGCAGACTCCGACCGCTTCATATACAGTCCGACTATTTTGTCGTCGTCAATCGCGCCGCTGCTTTCGGCGCGGACGTCGGTATCGGCGGAAATTGGATCCGCACTCATATGGTCATGCTCTCCCTTCATTTTTCGAAAGGCCCGCTGTGCCGGCACATTTGCGGTCCGTTTTCTCCTCTCATAACAGTAAGACAAATTCCGCGCGAAAAGGTGACGCGAAAAAATGAAATACTTTGAATAATTTTGTTTTTCTGCTTATATAGCCCCCAAAAAAGTCGATACGTTCGGTTTTTTATAAAATTTTTTCGTCTTTGCGATATTTTTTTATTTTCGCAAATATCCGCCGTCCGACGACAAAAAAACAAAGCCCGCATAAGCGGACTTTGTCCCGATATTTTTTTCTGTGTCCTAATGTTCGGTCATTCGACGGCGGCTGATTCGTCTATATTTCTTTTTATTCCAAATTATTCAGCAGCAGATCGATCGATTCTCGCGTATCCGTTGAAATTTCATAGACATAACCATCAACAAAGATATCAGCGTGCGCGGTGTCGTCATATTCGATATAATAGAGGTTGTATCCATGCCAATCCGATTTCCGGTATATGTCGTCCTCAAACAGAGCTTCATCGCATTCCGGCGGGAGCTGATCACCAAAATTAACACTGTAATGCACATGCGAACCGTTATTGAGATCAACATCGATGTGAATAACAACATAGTCATTGTAAACGGAATAGGTAATATAATTGACATTTTCAGTAATGCTTCCGCTCGGCGTCAAAATCGAAATGTTTTTCTCCGCACATAACTCGTCAAATGAATCGTACCTCTTTGATTCTTTTGCAATGCCTATCGTAAAACCATCGCCTTCGATAATTTCACCCTTCATGCCCATAAGCTCCCGAACAGAAAAACCGTCCTCTGCAAACGGATCAAAAACAGCGATAACAGACGTGATAAATACGGCGGCGATAAGCGCTGCGGCGGCGATAATGACAATCTTCTTTGAAAGCGGCATATGCTTATGCTTTTTTGAGGCATGCGCGCTTTCCGGGTGCTCCGTCAGTTTTTTGTTTATTTCACCTATGTCTATGTCTTTATTCCAAAAGTGCTCGAATTCTTTGCCGTCGAATTTCGACAGTATGCGCGAGCATGTATTGAGCAGCGTAATATCATGGCTTTCGTCCCGAAACAGTTCATTCGTTTCTTTATCGCATATCGTCTCGAGTTCTTCTTTTGAAAGCGAATCAAGATCGAGCGCGCCGCTGTCAACGAGCGTTTTTATTTCGCTGCATGTCAAATCCTCTATGTTCATGCTCTTACCTCCTTTGCCTTATGTATCCGGATTCGGTCACGGAACGGATCGTTATAACGACCAAAGTTTTTCTTTCACATCGTCCGGCAGGGACCGTATTTGTTCCGCCAGCCGTTTCCTTTTTCCCCTGACCGCCGACTTTGAGATACCGTACTCCTTTGACAGTTCCTCGTCGGATCTTCCTTTAGCCATAATGCTGTCAAACAGTTCCGCGTTCTTTTTTGACAGATGATTTTTTACTTCATTTATGACGGCATTCCTTCCGGTTTGGTCGTCTATTTCGATACCGTCACTGTCCGCTGCCTGTATCATATCGTCCGACTCAATGGAGAGGTGCGCGCGGCTTTTCTCGGAGTGCATCATTTTCATCGCAACATTATTGCTCGCATTGATGAACCACCCCTCTTTGTTCGCAGACGCCATAAATGAATCGATGTGGCGGGCGGTCCATAACAGCGTCTCCTGTTCGCAGTCTTCGCACATCTCGGGCTTGTAAAAATACTTGCGAATATTTCGTTTCAAAGCAAAAGAGCAGTTATGATATGCATTTACAAGAGCCCTGCCTTCCTCGTCGGTCAGCGGGCGGGAATTATTCAAAGCTGTCGTCCTCCTTATACCCGAAATGGCGATCTATACGATCAGGCGCAAGAAATATTATATTCTATATTAAATGAAATTTCAATAAGAAAAAACGTTACAACTGCGTCTTACATTGAAATAACGTCAATAAAAGTTTTTGAAAGGATGAGAGCGTGAGAGAAAAAGGAAGAAGGGGCATACGCCCCTTCTTCTGCTTTTTCGCTTGCGAAAAAGCCAACTTTCTTTATAAAAAAGAATTGCGGAGCCCCTTTTGGTAGAAAGGTAGGAGTTTTGTCGCTTACGCTCCAAACCTCCGACACTTTTCGCTTTGCGAAAATGTGTGTGTAACGTCTTCTCGTTACACTCGAAGCCGTCTTGCACTTTCCGCTTCGCGGAAAGTGTGGCAGGTCCGAGCGCACAGCGAGGAGATGCTCCTCGCACAAAAGCGGACCGATTAGTGCTTATCTTAAGTTCTCTCGTAAAACATTGTTTTCGTTTATTTTATAAAAATAAAATCTGTAATAAAAGTTCTTGAAAAGATAGGGCGCGGGGGAAAAGGAAGAAGGGGCATTAGCCCCTTCTTCTGCTTTTTCGCTTTGCGAAAAAGCCAACTTCATTTCAAAAAGTTTCCTTCCCCCGGACTAAAACCTATTTCAAAATACATTCACACGACTGTGTAGCCGGCGGCGGTAACGGCGGCCGCGAGAGCCGCGTCGTCGACGTCGTGCGAGAGCGTAACGACCGCGTTTGCCTTCTTATGGCTGACCTTCGCCTCGGCGACGCCGTCGACGGCCTCGAGCGCGGACTTGACGCGCGCCTCGCAGTGCGGGCACATCATGCCCTTGATCTTAATAGTTTTTTCCATGTTTTTCTTGTCCTTTCGGCTTTTCTTTGATTTATTTTCATTCGCGGACCTGCCGCGGATGTTGCAGAAGTTGAGACGCAGCGCATTCGTGACGACGCAGAAGCTCGACAGGCTCATCGCCGCCGCGCCGAACATCGGGTCGAGCTCGAGCCCGAGCGACGGTATGAACGCACCCGCCGCGAGCGGTATGCCGATCACGTTGTAGATGAACGCCCAGAACAGATTTTCGTGTATGTTGCGGAGCGTCGCGCGGCCGAGACGTATCGCGGCGGGGACGTCGGAGAGTCGGCTCTTCATCAGTACGACCTCGGCGGAGTCGATGGCGACGTCGGTGCCCGCGCCTATCGCGATGCCGACGTCGGCGGCCGTCAGCGCCGGCGCGTCGTTGACGCCGTCGCCGACCATGACGACGCGGCCGCTTTTGCGCAGTTCTCGCACGGCGGCTTCCTTGCCGTCGGGCAGAACGCCCGCCACAACGTCGTCGACGTGTGCCTCTTTGCCGATAGCGGCGGCGGTGCGCGCGTTGTCGCCCGTCAGCATAACGACGCGTATGCCCATCGAGCGAAGCTCGTCGACGGCGGCGGCGCTGTCAGGCTTTATTACATCCGCTACGGCGACGACGCCGAGACAGCGACCGTCAACGGCGAAGTAAAGCGGCGTCTTGCCTGCTTCAGACATAGCGTCCGCGGCGGCGACCATACTTTCGGTGATATCGCACACGGACGAAACGTAAGCGTGATTCCCGCCGACGGCACGCTTGCCGTCAACTGTGCCGGAGACGCCGTTGCCGCTCGCGGCACGGAAATCGTCGGCGTCGGGCGCGGAAACGGAGTTCTCGTCCGCATACGCGATGACGGCGCGCGCGATCGGGTGCTCGCTCTTTTTCTCGAGCGCATACGCGACGCGCATCAGCTCGTTTATGTCGACATTGTCAGCGGGTATAACGTCGGTGACGCGCGGTTTGCCCTCCGTTATCGTGCCCGTCTTGTCGAGCGCGACCGTGTCGACGCGTCCCATCGCTTCGAGCGATGCCGCCGTCTTATACAGTATGCCGTTCTTCGCGCCGACGCCGCTGCCGACCATTATCGCGACCGGCGTCGCAAGCCCGAGCGCGCACGGGCAGCTTATGACGAGCACCGATATGCCGCGCGCGAGCGCGAATCCGACGTCATGTCCCGCGATGAGCCATACTGCGACCGTTATCGCCGCGACCGTCATGACTGCGGGGACGAAGATGCCCGCGACGCGGTCAGCGATTTTGGCAATCGGCGCCTTTGTCGCGGCGGCGTCACCGACCATTTTCACTATCTGCGACAGCGTCGTGTCCTCGCCGACGCGCGTCGCGCGGCACGACAAAAATCCCGACGTGTTCGTCGTGCCCGCCGACACGGTGTCGCCGACTTCCTTGTCGACGGGGATGCTCTCGCCCGACAGCGACGACTCGTCGACGGCGGATACGCCGTCGGTCACGACGCCGTCGACGGGGATATGCTCGCCGGGACGTACGACGAAGATATCGCCTATCGCGACCTCCGACGCGGGTATGACGATCTCTTCACCGTCCCTGACGACTGTCGCCGTCTTTGGCGACAGATACATAAGACCGCGCAGCGCGTCCGTCGTCTTGCCCTTGGAGCGCGCCTCGAGCATTTTGCCGAGCGTGATGAGCGTCAGTATCGTCGCCGCCGACTCGAAGTAAAACTCGTCCATGTACGCCTCGCCCGCCATGGCTCCGTCCATGGCAACTGCGTGCGCCATCATAAACAGCGAGAACGTGCTGTAGCCGAACGCCGCAGTCGCGCCGAGCGCGACGAGGGTGTCCATATTCGGCGCGCGGCGCCACAGCGCCGTGTAGCCCGAGATGAAGAATTTCTGATTTATGACCATTATGACGACGGTCAAGATGAGCTGCAAAAGTCCCATCGAAACGCAGTCGCCGTGAAGAAACGGCGGCAGCGGGAAGCCGAACATCATGTGCCCCATCGAGAAATACATGAGTATCAAAAGGAACACGAGCGACACGACGAGTCGCCGCCGCAGCTTCGGCGTTTCGGTGTCGGCAAGCTCGTCGGCGGCAGACGATGATGATGTCGGCGTCTTTGCGCCGCCCGACGATTTGAGCGACGCGCCGTAGCCCGCCGCCCTGACGGCGGAAATAATTGCGTCGGGCGACGCCGTGCCGTCGACGCCCATCGAATTTGTCAAAAGACTGACGGAGCACGACGTCACGCCGTCGACGGCGGATACCGCCTTCTCGACGCGCGCGCTGCATGCCGCGCAGCTCATGCCCGTCACCTTGTACTGTACCAAAATATCACCCTCTCACTTATCATTTCATAAACCGTTCGAGCGTCGCGACGAGCTCGTCGACGACGGAATCGTCGCCGTTTTTGAGGTCGCGGACGACGCAGCCGCGTATGTGGTTCGCGATGAGGTCGCGGTCGAATGCGTTCAGCGCCGCGCTGACGGCGGACGACTGTATCAGAATGTCGTTGCAGTACGCGTCGCGCTCTATCATGCCGCGTATGCCGCGTATCTGTCCCTCGATGCGGTTCAGGCGGTTGACGAGCCGCCGGCGCTCCTCCTCGGTCCGCGCCGTCGTCTTCCCGCAGTGTTCACATCCCACTTTATTATCACTCCCTTTCGCCGTCATTATATACCCCATAGGGGTATTTGTCAAGAGGTTTTTTGCGGGGGAAGAAGGAAGAGGGGGCGTATGCCCCTTCTTCCTTCTTCCCCCGCGCCCCTATCTTTTCAAGAACTTTTATTACATTGTTTTGAATTCACCGTCTACATAATGGCAACGTGCCGAAGGTTTCGCACCCTCCCCTGCGCGCACCGTGCTCGTGTGTTGCTCGAAAATGCCAAGCATCACCACACTTTTCGCGAAGCGAAAACGTGTCGCAGGTCGGCGCGTCAGCGACGAACTGCTGCGCACCGCGCTCGTGCGTTGGCGGCGCGTCCAGCGTCGGACGCAGACACGACGCTTGGACGGAGCAGTCGCAGTGCCGCGAGGGAGCTGTTTGCAGGATGTGATAACGCGGTGTTCTTTTGGAGAGGGGGTTCGGGGGAGGAACTTTTCTTCGAAAGAAAAGGTCCTCATCCCGTACTGTCTCTTTCTTGCGAGAAAGTCCCCCTTGTCAAAAACCTGTTGAAGAGTGTGAAAGACGTCACCACGTCAGGTAGTCAAAGGTAGCTGCCGGTGGGTACAGGAAGCATAAACATCCGCGTGTGAGCAGTATCTCCTCACTACGTTCGGAGCTACAACACTTTTCGCTTCGCAAAAAGTGTGGGAGAAACCAGTTGTGGCAACGGGCTGTCGATGATGCGAAAAATGAAAAATAATACATAAATTTGTGAAAAACACTTGACAAATCACGAAAAATGTGGTATAATATAGGCAGTCAAGGAGATGAAGCGGTGCTTGCAGGTTGAGCGGGGCAGTCTGCGAACTGCTCCCTCGCGGCGGGGCGATTGCGTCGTCTAAACGTCGTGTCTGCGTCGGACGCCGGGAGCGCCGAGCATCGCACGAGCATTGTGCGCGAACGTGAGGCTGCGAAGCCTCCGGCACGTGGCAGGTCGTCGCTGACGCTCTGACCTGATAACGTCTTCTCGTTACACTCGAAGCCGTCTTACACGTTTTCGCTTCGCGAAAACGTGTGGTGAAGCTTGGACGGCGGCGGGTTTGAATCGGCAGCAGCAATGAATCCGATAAAATAGATAATGTCGAAAAAACGTAGTACAATATGTGCAAAAACGGGAGTTTTACGCCGCTACGGTTTTTGCAAACTTTTTTCAAAAAAATCCCCCGCACCCCTTGACAAATCACTGCGGCAGTGGTAAATTATACTCGAGATTAGCACTCGGAGTGCTTGAGTGCTAAAATTCAAACTGAGCGAGGCGCGACCGTGGCACACAGTAACGATGCGGCGCTCGATACCGTCCGTCCGGACGGCGGCGAGCTTACAGAGCGGCAGCGGCTCATCCTGCGAGCCGTCGTCGACAGCCATATCAAAAACGGCGAGCCCGTCGGCTCGAAATCGCTCACCAATATAGGCGGACGAGAGTATTCGTCGGCGACGATACGAAACGAAATGGCGGCGCTCGAGGAGCGCGGCTACCTCGAATCGCCTCACACCTCGTCGGGACGCGTCCCGACCGAGCTCGGCTACCGCTTTTACGTCGACTGGCTTCGCGACCGCTATCAAATGACGACGCGCGAGCTCGAAACGCTCAACGCGGTCGCCGCCGCGAAAATGTCCGAGCTCGACGGACTGCTTGAAACGGCGACGAAGCTTGCGAGCGCAATGACGAACTACACCGCCCTCGCAGTCACGCCGAGGCGTTCGGCGCAGACGGTGCGCAGATATGAAACGGTGCTTCTCGGCGAGCACGAGCTTCTGCTCGTGATGATACTCTCCGACGACAGTATCAAAACGGCGCGCGTTTACAGCGCGCAAAAGCTCGACGCGGACGGCGCGGCTGCCGTCGCGAAAACGCTGAACACGTACGCGTCCGGCGTCGCCGCAGACAAGATAACTCTGCCCGTCATAATGAAGATGCGCGATGAGCTCGGCATCTACGGCGAGCTCGCGAACGGCGTCATGAAGGACGTTTACGATGCGATGCGCGGCGGGTCGGGCGGCGAGGTCAAGGTCGACGGCGTCAACAATCTCTTGCAATACCCCGAATACTCCGACATCGGCGCCGTCAAGGACATCCTTTCGATGCTCGACAGACGCGACGACATCGTGAAGCTCGTGTCGGACGGCGACGACAACGGCGTCAACGTCTACATCGGCAGCGAAAACAACGTCGACGCGGGCGGCAATTCCTCGATAGTGTTCCGCACCATCAAGCACAACGGCGAGGTCGTCGGCGCTATCGGCGTCATCGGCCCGCGCAGAATGGACTATTCGCGCGTAATGACGCTCATCGAGGGACTCGCGGGCAGCATCTCGGACGCAGTCTCGCGCGACGGTCAGGGCGCCGCCGACAAAGCTCTGCCGCCCGGGAATGAAGGCGACGGGGGCGGATAATAATAACAACGGTCAGGGACTATACAGAGGTACATCATGGATGAAGAAAAGAAGGAAACGGAAGCGACAGACGGTGTGAAGCCGGACGAGGCTGCGGATGCCGAGAACTCGGGCGCGGAAGGTGCGGCAAACGAAGCTCAAACTGAAAATACCGGCGATACGGTGAGTGCCAACAACGCGACGGATGCAGCAAATGCAGGAAAATCCGAGACGAAGTCCGACGGCGACAAGCACAAGGACAAAAAGCACGACAAGCAGTCGAAGCGCGAGCGTGAGCTCGAGGAAAAGTTGGCGGAGACGACGGACAAATATATGCGGCTTGCCGCCGAGTACGACAATTTCCGAAAGCGCAGCGCCAAGGAGCGCGAGGGCATTTACGGCGACGCGTACGCGGACGCGCTCGGCAAGCTCTTGCCGCTGCTCGACAATCTCGATCGCGCGTCGCAGTACTCGGACCCCGAAAAGCTTGCGGACGGCGTAAAGCTGATACTCAAAAACGTCCCCGACGTGCTCACGTCGCTCGGCGTCGAGCAGTTCGGCGAGCCCGGCGACGAGTTCGACCCGACGAAGCATTCGGCGGTGATGATGGTCGAGGATGCGGAGTGCGAGCCCGGTAAGATCGTGGCGGTGCTCCAGCGCGGATACAGACGCGGCGATAAGGTCTTGCGGTATGCGGCGGTAACGGTCGCAGGCGAAAAGTAAACGGGCAAGTCAAATCAATCAAGTCAATCGGTTTAGTAAAGTCAATCAATTCAATCAAACCAATCAAGCCAAAATAAAAACGGTAGGAAAAGTTCTTGAAGAGGGGCCCGGGGAGGAATCTTCTTTCAAGAAGTTCCTCCCCGGAAAAAATATTTAATACAAACTCGGAGGCAATAAAATGGGTAAGATCATAGGCATAGACCTGGGTACGACGAATTCATGCGTGGCGGTTTACGAGGGCGGCGAGCCCACCGTTATACCGAACCCCGAAGGCAACAGGACGACGCCTTCCGTCGTCGCGTTCACGAAGACGGGCGAGCGTCTCGTCGGTCAGGTGGCGAAGCGTCAGGCGATAACGAACCCCGACCGCACCATCATGTCCATCAAGCGCGACATGGGCACGTCGCGCAAAGTCCACATCGACGACAAGGATTACACGCCGCAGCAGATTTCGGCGATGATACTGTCGAAGCTGAAGGCGGACGCCGAGGCTTATCTCGGCACGACGGTCACCGATGCCGTCATCACCGTTCCCGCATACTTCTCCGACGCGCAGCGTCAGGCGACGAAGGACGCGGGCAAGATCGCGGGTCTCGACGTAAAGCGCATCATCAACGAGCCGACGGCGGCCGCTCTCGCGTACGGCGTCGACAAGGAAAAGGCCGACCAGAAGGTAATGATTTTCGACCTCGGCGGCGGTACGTTCGACGTGTCGCTGCTCGAAATATCCGACGGCGTGTTCGAGGTGCTCGCAACAGCCGGCAATAACCGCCTCGGCGGCGACGACTTCGACCAGCGCGTCATCGACTGGATAGCGGAGCAGTTCATGGCGGAGAACGCGGGCATCGACCTGCGCCGCGACAGGATGGCGCTCCAGCGCCTCAAGGAGGCTGCGGAAAAGGCCAAGATCGAGCTGTCCGGCATGACGTCGACGAATATAAATCTGCCGTTCATCACCGCGGACGCTACAGGTCCGAAGCATTTCGACGCGACGCTCACGAGAGCGAAGTTCAACGAGCTGACCGCCGACCTCGTCGACAAGACGATGGGCCCGACGCGTCAGGTCCTCTCCGACGCGGGTCTTTCCGTGTCGCAGGTCGATAAGGTGCTCCTCGTCGGCGGCTCGACGCGTATCCCCGCCGTTCAGGACGCTATCCGCAGCTTCATCGGCAAGGAGCCGTTCAAGGGCATCAACCCCGACGAGTGCGTCGCCATCGGCGCCGCTATCCAGGGCGGCGTGCTCGGCGGCGACGTCAAGGATCTGCTCCTGCTCGACGTCACCCCGCTGTCGCTCGGCATCGAAACGCTCGGCGGCGTATTCAATAAGATAATCGACAGAAATACGACGATACCGGTCAAGAAGAGCCAGGTCTACTCGACAGCCGCCGACGGTCAGACGTCGGTCGAGGTCCACGTGCTCCAAGGGGAGCGCTCCATGGCTGCCGACAATACGACGCTCGGCAGATTCATGCTCGACGGCATCCCCGCCGCTCCGCGCGGAGTCCCGCAGATTGAGGTCACGTTCGATATCGACGCCAACGGCATCGTCAACGTCACCGCGCAGGACAAGGGCACAGGCCGCGAGCAGCATATAACGATAACGTCGTCGACGAATATGTCGAAGGAGGACATCGACCGCGCCGTCAAGGATGCGGAGAGATACGCCGAGGAGGACAAGAAGAAGCGCGACCTCATCGACGCGAAGAACGCCGCGGAAAACATGATCTTCCAGACGGAAAAGACGCTCTCCGACCTCGGCGACAAGGTGACGGAGGACGAGAAAGCTCCCGTCAAGGCGGCTGTCGAAAAGCTCCGCTCCACGATGACTGCGGGCGACGAGACGGCGATAAAGGCAGACACCGAGGCGCTGCAGAAGGCGTTCTACCCGATAGCGGAAAAGCTCTACGCTCAGCAGCAGGCGAACGGTCAGAACCCCGGCGCGGGCGCGGGCTTTGACCCGAACGCGGGCGGCAATCCCGGCGGCAACGGCGGGAACGGAGGCGACGGCGGCACATATTACAACGCCGACTACGAGGACAAGACGGACAAATAAGTCACCGTCAAACAAAACACAAACGCTGCTGCGGGGGATGCTCCCCCGCGGCGCGCGCGTTTAGCATTTATCTGAACTTTTATTTAAGGATCACTACTTATGGCGGAAAAACGCGATTACTATGAGGTGCTCGGCGTTTCCAAGACGGCGACGGACGACGAGCTGAAGCGCGCTTACAGGCAGCTTGCCA
>CANPXS010000042.1 GCA_947586625.1 uncultured Clostridia bacterium
GCGGCGGAAGTTCACTGTACTCCAAATTTGCCCGCGAGACGAGCCACACCAAATCATATTTTTCGGCGTCGCCCCGCCGGATCAGTTCCTGCGCCGCATACTTCGGGTTGCAGCCAAAGCCCTTTCCCATGTAGTTTTCAAATACGATTTTGTTGCCTTGGACCGTCAGTCGCGCAAAGACGGCGCATGGTATGGCGTAAAGCGCTTTGCATAGAAGCGCCTTGACCCGACCCAAAAAATGATAGAGCGGAGTCGGCAAATATTCTCTCCATCTTTTTTTCATGGTTATGACCCCTCTTATTCCATGTACATTCCGCGCCGAGGATTTATTTTCCCCGCGAAATATATCCGTTTTGCTCCGTACCCATCAAGCAGTACCGGCACGCCGCAAGCGGCTTGTGCCGCCGCATCAGGCGGCGTATCTGCTTGCGGTTTTGCGCGGTGGTGTTTTTCAGCAGATCGACCGCTTCGCCTTTCCGGTGCTGACAGATTCCCAAATCGGAAATGTGCGCGCACCGAAAGCAGTAATACAGTTTTCCGTCAAGTAAATTTTTGCAAACTTCATCGCATTGAAAGAATTGGCGTTTGCATTCGCGCGGGCTCCTATGATAGTCCCGCGGTTCTCCATAGTCCGTCCATGGACGGTCGTAATAATTCCATGCTACATGCTCCTTTTCCAGTACGGCAACAAGCCGCTCTCGCGTTTTCTCATTGCTGGGATAGGGCGAAATAACCACATGCACATCTTTACGCCGCATCACATCAAACAGCTCCGGGTCACTTGGAATAATTAAAGCATTTGTCAGGACTTGAACCAATCGACTCTTCTCAGTCGGTATTTCTTCAATGATATATTTCAAATCCGGATGGAGGAAGGGCTCGCCGCCCAGTATGTTAAAATGATCGAACCAATCGGCCGCCTCCGCCAATTTTCCCATGGAAGCGATCACACGATCCTTGTCAAGATGGCTTGGATTTTTATAATACGGCATTAGGTGGCTGCATCCGTCGCATAACAGGTTGCACTTTGTTGTGATCACAACGTCGACTTTATCCATCACAAGTCCTTTTGACAGCGATTTATTACCTGACAGACGTACGGCTCTGCGCCTTCTTTGATTCTTTTTGTGGACGTCATAGATGATCGTCTTTTTGAGAAGCGCGGCAAATTTCGTCTGCTTGAGTTTATTAATCAATTTCATCTGCCACATGATCCCTTCTGCGCGCATTTCACAGACACGGCGTCTTAGCAGCCCAAGTCCCGTATAGCAGGACCTCTCTATCGCCGCCCTCTTATAGACGCCATGTCATATATTTATAAACTATTGTCTTTCACTTTCCGCCTTTGGGCTGCCCAACCCAATCCCCTGAGACGGGAGGCGTCCAAATCCATATATGCCGGTTCCGGGTAGCCGCACTCCGCCTCATTCTTCAGCTCGAACCGAAGACCGATTCCATTTGCCGCCGCCATATTCCGGGTCATCTCCGCGATGGAGCAGTAGGTGTCCTCGTCTGCAGCGTTGTATGCCTGGCCGGGCTGTCCTTTGAGCAGTGCCGTCAGGATGGCCGTAGCCGCATCAGCCGTGTATAGATAACTGTGCTCCGTCTCGCCAGGGGTATGCAGGACGATGTCCTGCTTTTCCCGGATGCTGCGGCCAATCTCCGCAAAGATCCGTCTATCATTCGGATGGACGCCCGGGCCAAAAATCTGGGCAAGGCGAAGGATAACCGCCGGAACACCGTATTCGGCTGCATAGGCGCAGCACAGGCTCTCGCATTGCAGCTTGCTTATGGGATAGCTGTTCCGAACGTCCAGCGGCGAGAGCGCGCACCCGTCTGTCTCCGTCACTTTCCGACCCCTGGGCGGATGACCGTACACCTCCATGCTTGATGTGAACAGAACACCCTCTGATTTCTTTTCCCTGGCCAGCTCCAGAATATTGAGCATGCCCAACACGGCGGTAGAGATCGTCTCCACCGGCTGGCGGACGAAAGCCTCGCTGGCTGTCTGCGCCGCGGTATGTATGATAAAGTCCACCGGCCCCTCTATGATCGGCAGTTTCTCTATCGTCCCCACAACAAATCGCAACGGCGTAGCGGACACGGGCAGTCCGACAAACCGTTGCTTAGCCCGATCCTCGTCCCTCACAAGGGTCAGGACTGTCATTCCCAGCTGCCGCTTTTCACCGGCATATAGCAGCGCACCGATCAAAGTGGAGCCGATCAGTCCCGTGGCCCCGGTGATCAAAACAGTTTTGCACCGCAGCTTCTCCCACGGGACAAATTCTGCCGCACAGATGGATTCAAAGTCACTCTCCGGGATCATAAGTCCGATACTTCCTTTTCTCTATTTCCTGCCATCCAACACTGTACCCCCCCCCCGCATCAACAATGGCGCAAAAAATCTGAAAGTCCAGTTCGGTGGTGATCTTAATGTTCTCCATCGGACCTCTGACTGAATGGAGCGCATATCCATAGAACTGCATCAGGCTGGCGGAGTCAATGAAACGGAGTCGGTGATCAAGCAACGCCCTGTGGTGGGCGGCCAAAATATCCTCCAAATAAAAGCATTGAGGCGCCCTGGCTACTTGGCACCTGTCCCGGTCAATGATTCGGCATGGCCCGTCTGCCGTCTCCCCGTACAGAATCGTCTCCATCTGTGGAGACACCGTGACCGCCGAGCCGTATTTTTTTACACTATTTATGCACCGGGTGATGGTTCCAATGTCGATCAGAGGACGTACCCCGTCGTGGATCTATGCGATCGCATCCTCCCCGATGTGCTCATACGCCGCTTCCAGTCCTATGCGGATGGATTCCTGGCTGTTCATGCCCCCCGGCACCACCGCCAATACCTTGTTCAGATGCCGGGAGTTGATCATCTCTTGGCAGTAATCGAGCCATCCCTTCAGTGCCACCAAAATGATCCCGTCGATCTCTTCATGCCGCTGGAACGGCTCCAGCGTATAGACCAAAATCGGTTTGCCCGCCACTGTGAGAAATTGCTTGGGGACTTCACTGTTTCCAAACCGTTCGCCGGTTCCGCCGGCAAAAATAATTGCTATATTTTTCATACTTTCTCTATGTCCTGCCGCCGACCATTCGCTGTGCCTTAGCCTGTCCGCCTTCGATATGGGCAATGACCCTCCGGCAAGCCTGCTCTGTGGCTGTTCCTGTCTCATAAGACTCGCATGCCCGCAGATGCTCTCTGGCTATTTCAGCGCAGACCCTTTCATCCAAAGTCCGAATCGCGTCCAGCAATTCTTTATTGCTCCGGCAAGAAATACCGGGCCACTGTTCCACCGATGTGCAGATACCCCGTTCCGACTCATACGCCTCCAGGTCGTTTTGATACAGCAGGCATGGCCGTCCCAGCAACGCGAAGTCCCAAATACTGGAGGAGTAGTCCGTGATAAGCATATCCGCCGCGCAGAGAAGCTCCTGCATATTCGGCCAGTCGGACACATCTATCACTTCTTTCGGTGAACTGTCTGCCATCACGCACCCATTATGAGCCCGCTTTAGTATCGAGACAGATTCTCCGAACCGCTCCCGCAAGACGACCAGAGCCTGTTCGTAGGGAAAATGGTGATTAGTTTTATACCCGCGAATTGTATTACCGCGAAAAGTCGGGGCGTAGAGAACCACATAGCCTTTGAGCCCCAGCGCCTGCCGTACTTTTTCGGAAGCCCGGGCAATCCGCTCAGTGGAAAAGAAAAGATCATTCCGGGGCATGCCACTGTTCAAAACCTCTCCCTGATAGCCTATGTCCTGCCGCAGCGCATAATGGGTAAAGCGTTCCGAACTGGATAAGTACAGGTCGATCCTTTGTACATATTTGTGTTGATAGCTTCGCTCCGCCTTGCTGAGATTATTGAGCTTATCGGCATTCGCACCGACCCGCTTGTAAGCTCCGCCGCCATGCCAGGTGTTTAGAGAAAACATCCCCTTTCGCTTGGGCATGAATTTTGGGAGGCTCGAATTTGTGATGAATACAGAGGCTGTCAGTGCGTAGTAAAACCAACGCGGCGAACAGTATCGGACAATCTTGATGCCCGGCACATCCCGGAATTTCTCCGGATGCCGGAATACCCATACAAGTTCCAGCGCCTGACCGTAGTGCGCCGCAAGGTACTCACTCATGTATTTAGGATTGTCGGAATACTGATCTCCGCCAAAGGAACTCAGCAAAATCCGCCGTTCCTTTATCGGCAGAAAGTAAAATAGTTTTAGACAGCACTGCTCGCATGTGATAATCAAGCGTTTTATGGCACGTCCCATGCGGGTATTAAAGAATCTCATAGACTTCCTCCATCCAGCATCAGAACGATTTTCCTTCCAATAAGGAACTTGTCAAGAGGTCCATCTTCGCACACCTAATCGTTTTATAATACTCTAACTCTGGTTTTCTCCCGGCAGGGATACTCATTTTTCCGCATACGGTATGTGTGCGTATCACATTACCGGCATAATATGGTGAATACATAGTTTAGCGGCCTACTGCAAACCAAATTCCTAAATATTATACCTTTTTTCAATCCTGATTTCAAGATATATAGCGCAGAAAAATCGATCATTTGCTCAAATCATTTGTGGTATAATTTCCAACTGCGTCGTTTTTATGAAATTTTAGACATGATGACAAAGCCCGTGCTGTTTTCGCCCTTAAAAACAGGGTCGTAAGGGTTCTCTCGTCATACTTGAAACACGCGCGGATGCGCTTTTTTCATCCTTCACTATTCCGGTGGAATCTTTTTTTCGTATGATGAGATCAATGACGGGAAGAAATATACTGCCGAGTTTGAAGCATACGCACTGAAGAATATTGCGCAAAATCAGTTTATAGCCGTAAAGATGGAGGACAGTTATTATGTCTTTCAGAATGACGAGTATGCTCCTCCGAACACATTCGGTGAGCTTATGGATGCCGTAGATCTGCCCAAGGTCGTAGAGCTTCAACGCTTTTCCGAGGGAGACAACAGTCCCGACGGCAAACAGTTTGAATTGAGCAGTGACGATTATGTGTGGGAAATCCTGTCCGAATGCAGGAACGCCGCCTTCGTTGAAGATCAAACATGGACGGTTGGGGGCAGAAATTACCTCAGTTTTACGATCACTTCCGAAGCTCTCGGCGTCTATAAGGCCGCTCTTTATGTGACGGAAGACGACTGGCTGTGCACTAACACATTCAGTTGGCAGTATCTGTTCAACATCGGAGAGTATGCTGCCGGAAAGATCATCAAGTATGCGAAAGAGAATTCTGTTGAAGCAGAGTATGAACCGTACAGGAACTCGATTGCCGGAAAGATCGTTGAGATAACAGAAGATTATATCGTGGTCGATGATTCGATCCTGTGCAAGGACCCTACGGACGGTATTACCTATAAGATCCTGCTGAATGATCTTCGCATCTCCCGGTATGCAGATTGTGGAGTGATCGCCGTGGGTGATACAGTGCAGGTCTCCTATGAAGGTGAAATTGACAAAGATAACGAAAACACCATAGACAGCGCCGTTTCCGTATCCGAAGCTGTTATATCCGACGGAGGTCTGTTGATCCCTGAATAAACGAGATACCCGACCCCAGCGTCCGAGTGAAAACTTGGGCGCTTTTTTCGTTATCCCGTAATGCGCACTTGTTCACCACCTCGTCGGTACAAGCTACATATCCCTCGCTGCACCGCAAACCGTCATTGCCTGCGAAAACCTGCCACCGGCAGCTTTATCGCAGAGATGGGTGCGCGGCAAAATACAGTGCGCCCATTTTCTCTTTTACAAAAAGAGAAACAGAAAAAGCGAGGTATATCAAAATGGCAATATATCATCTTGAATCAAAAATCATCAGCCGGGGCACCGGTCGCTCCGCTGTTGCGGCGGCATCATATATGAGCTGCTCCAAAATCCTAAACGACTACGACGGCGTTCAACACGACTTCACCCGCAAGCGGGGGGTGTCTGGCAGCAGGTTGTTCTGCCGGATAATGCTCCCGTCGGGCTGCGAAAGCAATCGTCAGATCAGGCGCAGCAACGCTTTCCTGCGTGAGCTGAAATCACAGATGAAAAAGCGGAAACGCGCTCCGTTCGTGAGCGTCTGCGTCTAAAACAGCAACAGGCACAGCAGGTGCAAACTAAACCGAAACACCGCAAACAGGAACACGATCATAACGTTTTTCGAGCATATGCATAAGGTGATAAGCCTATAACAATAAATGGAGGAACAATGAACAAGGACTGTTTTTCGGGGAGCTGCTTCAGGAGATAAAACTGTATGATTTAAATGAGTTTTTTGCGGTCGGTATAACGGCGTTTTGCAAGAGCTTCACGCTTCAAAAATGAAGCTGAATAAGCATAATTTTATGTGGCAATGCGTCGGATATATGTCCTCATTTATCGGAAGCTGCACCATTCTTCTGTATGATGAGCCGTCAGCAGCGCTCGATCCCGTGGCAGAGCACGAAATATTTGAAGATTTTGCCGGCGTGTCCAAAAATAAAAGTGCAATACTTATATCACACAGACTTTCAAGTATTACTCTGTGCGACAAAATTCTTGTCCTGAATTACGGACACATTATTTAGCAGGGATCACATGCAGAGCTACATGCAATGAGCGGCGAATATGCTCATTTGTTTAGCTTGCAGGCAAGTAAATATGAGAAAATATAGGGAACAATAAAGTGACATATGTTTTCAAATAAATAGCAGTATAAACTTATTATTATCTCGGGGTGTGGACGGAAACTTGGATCTTGCGAAAGGAGTTCACGGCAGCTCGACTTCACAAATGAAAAAGACGCGCGAATGCGCGTCTTTTTCGTATACAATATAGCATTCTCACTCCCCGCCACCGCAACAGAGCGGTTATTGCGCGCCTCGGCTCTCTGTGCTATACTTTTTTCGTAAGGGGGACATGGCCATGTATGACTTACGCGATTTTTGCAACATCATATCAAATCTCCGACGAAAAAAAGGACTGTCGCAGTCGGCGCTCGCTGAAATGCTCCGCATTTCGCCTCAGGCGATCTCGAAATGGGAGTGCGGAGTCGGTCTGCCCGACGTCACACTGTTCCCTGCGATAGCGGATGCGCTCGGCGTGCCGATCGGCGTTCTTTTCGGAGAAAGAAACGAAACGGAGGAAAAGATCATGTCAAAAACGATCTGCAAAACGATGTATGAGGAAGAATTTGAACCGTGCATGTTCACGAGCGCCGCAGTCGGCAACGTGTGCAGTATATCGTTCATCGACGGGGTACGGGAGCGCGCTCTCGTCAGAGCCGTCGGCGACCCGACGTTCATAAAATATTTCTCGGCGGAAGAAGAGAGCGGGAAACTGCTCATCGAGGTCAAGAACCCGTCAGGATCGGCGGATAAGTGGACGCCATACGACCGCGAGGACTTCGACGGCGAAAACGTCGTAGAAGTCTTCACGGGACGCGAGCGGACGAACATCACCGTCGACAACTATCTCGACCTTCAGTGCACGGGAAGCGGAGAAGGCGACAAATATGAGGTCGTAATAACGCCGATGACGGACGGTGCGCCGGATACGCATACCATAATCAGGCTTTGTCCGTAAACGGTGAATGATCGCCGCGCACACGGCCAAAGAAAAGGGGAACGCTTGCGCACGACAGCGCCGTCGCATCAAAAACAGGGGAGACTGCTGTCCCCCCTGTTTTTTGTCAATCCGGCTCCTTTATCGACTTCGCGCGCGCGAGCGCCGACGCGAATCTTTCGTCGCCGCGCACGCCGTCGAACCAGTGCCACGTCTCGAGCGCGTTCACTATGTCCCCGGGCAGCCACCAGAACAGCATCGTCTCCGGCATCCACGACGTCGACCCGTCCGGGTAATATATGTTCGGCATGCCGTGTATTTCCACAGTCGGGGAGCCGAACACTTCCCCGAGCGGCAGGCGGCTCTTTTTCGGGAAGCGGCGCCAAGCCTCGCAGATGTCGAGAGATTTTTCGAGCATGGCGAAGCCTTCGTCGACTTTCCCGACCGCGCAGAGCGCGCCCGCTGCCTTCAAATGCGCGTCGCCGTATGCGCCGAGCCAGCCGTCGGGGACTGTATGCTCCGCGCCGTCAATCACCTCGAGCAGCTTTATCTTGTACGTCTCCCATTTGACGGTGTGTTCGGGATCGGCAAATCTCTGCGCGAGTCTTTCCCCGTCCGTCTCAAAGGCCATGCGCGAGTCCTCGCGGCCGATATAATGTGTAAAATAGAGCAGGTCCGTCTTTTCACGCTGCGCGCGGTATTCGTTATAACGTCTCTGCCGCCACAGTCTCTCCTCCTTCATCTCCTCTATTTTTGCCGTATCCTCGCCCCAGTCGCGTCCCGTCGCCGCCATGTTCTTCTCCTCCTCGTCGTCGGCGGATATCAGATAGAGCCAGTCGCGCGCGCCGCTCCTGTACGGCTCGTATGTGCAGCCTTCGATTATCTTATCGCTTATCTCGCGCAAGATCGCGCGGTTCTCGACGATATTGTCCATGTCGTCGATTATGTAGGAGCCGAGCATCCACATGATCTCATAGTCGCGGGGATATTTTTTGTAATATTCTCTTGCGAGCGCGACGCGCGACGACGGTTCGCGGTAAAGCTCGTCGCAGCGTTCGCGGAACGAGTTTATATCGGCCTCCCGGGACGCCTCGTCGCTGCCGATGAGCTCGTCGACGGTGATGCCGAAGAAGTGCGCGATGCGCGGCAAAAGCTCGATATCGGGATAGCCTCCCCGCTCCCAGTTCGACACCGCCTGTCCGGACACCGTCAACTCCTCCGCGAGCTTTTCCTGCGATATTCCGACTCGCTTGCGCTCGCGCTTTATAATTTCGGATATTTTAAGTTCTGACATGATTTTTCTCCCATGATGTTTTTTTGTTCGGCGCGCACCTTGTGATCTTATTATAGCGGACGCGGCGAGCCGCGTCAATAACGGCGATTTGGGGGATAGTTCAAGCGCGGCTTGGACAGCGCCGCTGTGCACGGCGTGGGGTGTGCGAAAAAATACGTAATGCGGTATCGACGGGACTTGCAAACGCACCTTCAATGTGCTATTATGTATTCGTTAAAACACGCTTGGAAGGCATTACATAGATGAACATTATCATAGTCGGAGCGGGCAAGGTCGGCTATTCGATAGCGGAGCGTCTTTCATTTGAGGAGCACAGCATCACTCTTGTCGACACCGACACGGACGTGCTCGAGGAAGCGCAGGACAATCTCGACGTTTTGACCATAGAGGGCAACGGCGCCTCCATCGACACGCTTCGCCGCGCTGACGCCGACCACGGCGACGTTCTCATCGCGATGATGAACGCCGACGAGGCGAATCTCCTCTGCTGTCTGTCGGCGAAAAAGCTCGGGTGCCGCTACACGATGGCGCGCGTCCGCGACCCCGAATATTCAAAGCACATATCCTTCCTCCGCGACGACCTCGGGTTGTCGATGGCGGTGAATCCCGAGCACATGGCGGCAAACGAGATATACCGTCTCATACAGTTCCCCTCATTCCTGAAGCGGGACTCGTTTGACAAGGGCAGAGTCGAGCTCGTCGAGATGAAGCTGTCGGACGGCAGTCCGCTCGTCGGCAAAAAGCTCTACGAGACGTCGTCGATACTCGGACTTCGCGTCCTCGTCTGCGCCGTCGAGCGCGACGGAGTCGTGACTATACCGAACGGCGGCTTCACGCTGATGTCCGGCGACCGCGTGACGGTCACAGCAGCGCGCGTCGACCTCGCCGCTCTCATAAAGAGTCTCGGACTGTTGCGTCAGAAGATACGCGACGTCCTTATAATCGGCTGCGGGCGCATCGCCGAATACCTGACCGACGAGCTTTTGCGCTCGGGCGTCAACGTCAAGGTTATCGAAAAGGACGAAAAGCGCGCGGAGGAATTTCAGGAACGCTTCCCGAAGTCGCTCGTAATAAAGGGCAACGCGTCGAAGAAGGGATTTCTCGAGTCCGAGCGCGTCGACAGCTTCGACGCCGTCATATCGCTGACGGGCGTCGACGAGGAAAACCTCGTCATATCGATGTATTGCAGTCATCTTGGCATAAAAAAGACGGTCACGAAGATAGACAGGAGCGAATACACGAGTCTGTTCTCCGACCGCGAGCTCGGCTCCGTCGTCTGCCCGAAGGAGCTGACGGCGAACGAGATAATCCGCTATATCCGCGCCATATCGCGAAGCGGCGAGGAAGGCTCGATACGTGCCCTTCACCGCATCGTCGACGGGAAAGCGGAGGCGCTCGAATTCGTCATCGCGGCGCAGGCGCCGTACACGGGCGTACCGCTCGCTAAATTAAAGTTCAAGTCCAACGTCCTCGTCGCATGCATAACGCGTTCGAGTCAGATCATAATCCCGAACGGCTCCGACACGCTCCAGATCGGCGACACCGTCATCATCGTCACGACGGCGGACCGCCCCGTATACGACCTCAAGGACATATTCGAAAGGGATGCGGTGAGGGATTGAACTACAAAGTCATATGCAACTATCTCGGGCGCATACTGCTGCTCGAGTCGGCGACGATGCTGCCGTCGCTCATAATGGCGATCTTTCACGACACGACGCGCGATCTTGTATCGTTCATCATCTCCATCGCGCTGTCCGCCGCCGTCGGCGCCGCTCTCTGCTTCATACCGAAGCCGAAGTCGACGTCCATATACTCGCGCGAGGGCTGCGTGACGGTGGCGCTCTCGTGGATAGTCATATCCGCGTTCGGCGCCGTGCCGTTCGTCATATCGGGCGCGATACCGTCGTTCATAGACGCGTTTTTCGAGACAGTATCGGGCTTCACCACGACGGGCGCGACCGTCATATCAAACGTTGAAGCGCAGGCGATGAGCGTTTTATACTGGCGCTCGTTCACGCACTGGCTCGGCGGCATGGGAGTGCTCGTGTTCCTGCTCGCCATTGTGCCTGCCGCGCACGGCAACGGCATGCCGCTGCAGCTGATGCGGGCGGAGAGCCCAGGACCCGTCGCGGGCAAGCTCGCGCCGCGGCTGCATCTTACGGCGCGCATACTGTACTCGATCTACATCGCGCTGACGGCGATACAGATACTGATCCTGATCCTCGGCGGTATGCCCGTATTCGACGCCGTGACGGCGTCGTACAGTACGGCGGGCACGGGAGGCTTTGCGATAAAGAACGACAGCTTCGCCTCGTACAGTCCGTACTGTCAGACGGTGATGGCGATATTCATGCTGCTGTTCGGCGTAAACTTCAACATCTACTTTCTGATCATAATGGGTGAGTTCGTCCGCGTATGGAAGGACAGCGAGCTTCGCACATATATCATCATCGTTGCGTCGTCGGTCATCGCGGTCGCGGTGAACGCGTGGAAATTCTTCGGCGACTTCGGGCAGTCACTGCATCACGCGTTCTTTCAGGTCGCGTCCATCATCACGACGACGGGCGGCACGACTCTCGACTATGAGGCGTGGCCCGAGTTCTCGCACGAGGTGCTGATCATACTCATGTTCGTCGGCGCGTGCGCCGGTTCGACCGGAGGCGGCGTTAAGATATCGCGTCTCGTCATAATGTGGAAGTCGTTCTGCTGCGAGATAAAGAAGCTCTTACACCCGCACAGTGTGAGCGTCATCAAGATGGACGGCGACGTTGTGGATCGCGGCACGGTGAGCCGCTGCGGCGCGTTCTTCTTCTGCTATATACTGCTCGTATGCGCGTCGACGCTCATAGTCTCGGTCGACAACTTCTCGTTCGAGACGAATTTCAGCGCCGTCATGGCGTGCCTCAACAACGTCGGTCCCGGCTTCGGCATGGCGGGGCCCGTCGAAACGTACGCGTCGTTCTCATGGCTGTCGAAAATAGTCCTATCCCTCGACATGCTCCTCGGACGCCTCGGCATCTTCCCCGTCCTCGTCCTGTTCGTCCCGTCCGCGTGGAACCCGAGAAAATGATTTTAATAATAGTTTTTCGTGGGGAAGGGACTTCTTGGAAGAAGTCCCTTCCCCACACCCCATCTTCAAGAACTTTTATTACGAGGTTTATTTTGTGTCGTTTAAATATCGGCTGCGTCCGCACTTTACGTGTAAACGAACACACCGCCGTCCAAGTGATGGCAACGGAGGACGGTTATGCAAAAACAAATAAATTTGTGAAAAGTACTTGACAAATCGCAAATTTTGTGGTATAATATAGGCGTGTAAGGGAAAAGCGGTGAAAAAAGAAAAAAAGAGCTAAGCATATAATAACTACTGCGGTCGGGGTGGCGAAGCGCGGTACAGGCGCTCCTGAACATGCGCGCGGGTGCAGGGGTTGACGTCGGCATTTCATGCAGCACTGCCGCATGGATGAGGCTGTAGGGGTATAGGAAGGTAAAACTCCGTAATAGCCAAAACTGATGCGACGTTTAGCTTTTCGGAAGGCGCAAAAAAGGATGCGCCGAAATGACGCATCCTTTTTTGACTTATCGCATATTGTCGGCACCGCTACCGCTGCCCATGCCGCCGGTCGTGCCGCCGTTATTATTGTTGTTGCCGACGACGCCGTTGTTGTTCGTCGTACCGTTGTTGTTAGTTGTGCCGTTGTTATTGTTGTTGCCGACGGTGCCGTTGCCGTTCGTCATGCCGCCGTCGTTATTATCATTATTGCCGACGGTGCCGTTATTGTTTCCGTTGCCGTTTACATTGCCGTTGTCGTTGACGCTGCCGCTGTCGCCGGTAAGACCGCCGTCTTCGCGGTCGAAAAGGTCGCGTCCGATGTCGTCGGTCACGTTGCCGTGCTTGTCGGTGCCTGTGTTCGAATCGCCGCAGGCGAAAAGTGAAACGATGCAGAGCGCGGACATGATAAGTGCTGCGGCTGCTCTTATGATTTTTCTATTCATAAAACCCTCCGGGGGAAAATTGTGATATTTCACACATATATTGTTCCCGACGTATGTGAGGATATGAGAGGGAAAAACTGTTTTTTAGGAAATGCTTTTGTCCGTCTTTTCGACGTTCGCAAAAGCCGCGATGCCGCACCGCAAAACATTTGACATACGTTTGACGCATTTTTCCTAACATTGCTTATATCTATAAGACGACGCTGTTGTTTACAAACGCCGACGTGTGTGATAAAATATATCCGTGATCTACTACAACGAAACAGGGGACGGTAAAACTATGAGCAAAACGGTAGAGGACGCGCTCGACACGATGCGCGAGGGCAATGAGTCATACGTCAACGCCGAGAAGATGAGCGGCGACATATCAAAAAAAACGCGTGAGCGGACGGCGCGCGAGGGGCAGTCGCCGTACGCGGTCGTTGTGACGTGCTCGGATTCGCGCGTCATTCCCGAGGCGATATTCTCGGCAGGAATAGGTGAGCTGTTCGTGATACGCGCGGCGGGCAACGTTGTCGACGAAATTGTGACGGGCAGCGTCGAGTATGCGGTCGAGCATCTCGGGTGCGGGCTTGTCGTCGTGCTCGGGCATACGCACTGCGGCGCTGTAGACGCGGCGCTCCACCATTCGCCGGAGGGACATGTCAGGGCGATAACGGACAGGATAAAGGACGCCATCGGAGACGAGAAAGACGCGGACGCGGCGTGCAGGCTCAACGTCGAAAACAGCGTCCGCGAACTGAAAAACGCGAACATCGCTGGCGTCGAGATCATCGGCGCGGTGTACGATATCGAAAGCGGACGCGTGCGGTTTTGGTGAGGCGTATTGGCAAATCAAGGAAAATTCTTGAAAATAGAGGTGTGGGGAAAGAAGAAAGAAGGGGCATATGTACCTTCTTCCCCCACAAAGATTTTATAAAAATCACATCAGGCGGAGCTGTATGTGCTGTGTTCCTCAAATGCTTCGAGATAACGGAATCTTGAATACTCATCTGTCGCTGTGTACTGATAGGACTTCTTACCTTTTTCCCCGCCCGCAAGGCATGAATCCGGCACGAATTTAACATCGATTTGGACTCTCTGTCCGGGATGCTCCATCTGCTCATACGGTTTAGGTATATATTTCGGATTCGGAGGTTTTACATCCATCTCGCCTTACCTCTTGTGTTACACTTTTCATGGCGATTGAGATCCTCCTGTACACAGTTGGCCCTTTACTGTATCACAGGTCTTCCCCTTTCGCCACTCTTTTTTCTTACTGAAACGCTTCTATTGTAATCATACAAAGCGGATGGTGAAAGTTTCACCGTCCGCTTGACACGCGGCATTACATGTGATATAATCGAACTATCAAACAGGGGCGCTGCCGCAAGGCGGCTGAGACGGCGGATATTGCTTCGCCGGACCCGCGACCTGATTTGGGCAATGCCAACGTAGGGAGCTTTGAGGCTTTGCGGGTGCGCCCTTTCGGGTCGGCTCCCGTTTTTATTTTTCTTTGAAAAGGAGGGTGCGGCAAATGTACAGACGGCGGGGGAGCGCCCGGCGTCGGTGTCATCACAGCGATGGGAAGCCGTGTTCCGGCGTGAGAGGAGACCATCAAGTCTCGACCGACTTTTTCTACTGCTTTGGGGAAAGTGACGCTGTGAACGCCGTTTCCCTATATTTCAAAGGAGAATTTCAAAATGAACATTCACAACAAAACAAAAAAACTCGCGCTCTGCGCGATCCTCACCGCCGTCGCCGTCGCGGGCAGTCTTTTGCAGTTTCCCGTCTTAGGGAGCAAATGCGCTCCCGTCCAGCACATGGTCAATATCTTCTGCGCCGTGTTTCTCGGTCCGTGGTACGGCGTCGTGTCGGCGTTCATCGCGAGCCTTTTGCGCAATCTCTTCTCACTCGGCTCGCTTATGGCGTTCCCGGGCAGCATGATAGGCGCGCTTTTGGCGGGTGTCACGTACGCGGCGACGAAAAAGCTCAAGAACAGCTATGTCCGTCTCATTCTGACGCTCATCGCGGAGGTATTCGGCACGGGCGTTCTCGGCGGTCTCTGCGCGTACCCTGTATCTATCTTCCTTATGGGCAACGAAGCGGGCAGTGTCGCGTTCTACGCCTACATCGTGCCGTTCCTCATCTCGACCGTCGCGGGCTCGCTCATCTCCGGCGTCATAATCGCCGTGCTCGACCGTGCGGGCGTCATGTCTAAGATGCAGAAATCGCTCGAATGACCGATGTGCTCGTCTATATATCACAACTATTTGAAAGAGAGGCGCGGGGAGAGAACGGTGTTCTCTCCCCGCCACATATATGTCCATAATTGAAACCGTACGCGAGCGCCGTCCCGTCGTACACTGCATAACAAATTATGTCACCGCCGAAGGCGTCGCGAACGCACTCTTGGCGGCGGGCGCATCGCCAATGATGACCGACGACCCCGAGGAGGTCTCCGACGTCGACATGATCGCCGACGCGCTCCTCTTAAACCTCGGCACATGGAGCCGCACCCGTGAGCTCTCGATGGATATATCGTGCCGCGCCGCCAAAAAACGCATCATCCCCGTCGCGCTCGACCCCGTCGGCGTAGGCGCGTCATCGGTGAGGCTCGAAACGGCACAGCATCTCATATTCGATATAGGCGTCGACATCATACGCGGCAACACGTCCGAGATAATGACGCTGTCGGGACACACAGTCCGCGACGGCATCGACGCGGGCGCGTCGAGCGCCGACGCCACAGTTCTCGCCGCGCGCGCACTTGCGCGCTCCGCGCACGCCGTCGTCGCCGCGACGGGCGACGTCGACATCGTCACCGACGGCGATACAGCTTACGCCGTTCACGGCGGCTCCGCGATGATGAAATACGTGACCGGCGCAGGGTGCCGTCTGACGGCGCTCGCCGCCGCGTACGCATCCGCCGCAGACGGCGACACGCTGCGCGCCGCGCTGTCTGCGGTCGGTGTAATGGACGCGTGCGCGCAGATCGCCGAGGCGAGAATGACGCGTGAAGGAGCATCAGGGAGCGGCACGTTCGGCGCGTACCTGCACGACGCAATTTTTACAATTACCGAAGAAACAGCAAAGGAACTTGTGAGCTATGAGATTTTGCCGTGAACATCTGTCGCTTTACGCCGTCACAGACCGCGTGTGTCTCGGCGCGCGTCCGCTCGCGGACGCAGTCGAGGCATCGATACGCGGCGGCGTCACGATGGTGCAGCTTCGCGAAAAATCGCTCGAGGTCACAAACCGCAGCCTTTTCCTCGATGAAGCCGAAGAGCTTGCGCACATATGTCATAAATACGGCATCCCCTTCATCGTCAACGACGACGTCGAGGTCGCGCTCGAGTCACACGCGGACGGCGTTCACCTCGGGCAGGACGACACAGATGCGAGAGAGGCGCGCCGCATACTCGGCAAAGACGCCATTATCGGCGTGACGGCACGTAGCGTAGTTGAGGCAGTCGCCGCAGAGGCGGCGAGAGCCGATTACATCGGCGTCGGCGCCGTGTTCGGCACCGCGACGAAGATGAACACGCGCCACATCGGCGTCGAGGGACTGCGTGCGATAACGAACGCGGTCCATATTCCCGCCGTCGCTATCGGCGGGGTCAATCTCTCAAACATAGGCGAGCTTAAAGACAGCGGCGCGTCCGGCGTCGCCGTCGTGTCAGCCATATTCGGCGCGTGCGACATCGAGTCCGCGTGCCGCGAGCTACGGCGAGCCGCGGGAGGCATACTGTGAGCACTGCACCTTCCCTTTCCGCCGCCATATTCGACATAGACGGTACGCTTCTCGACTCGATGACGATATGGCACGATGTCAGCACGCTATATCTGCGCCGCCGCGGCATCGAGCCGCCGCCGTCCCTCGTCGACAAAATTTTCACGATGACGCTCTTCGAGGGCTGCGAATACATCAAATCGCTCTATAACTTCACCGAGACTGTCAACGAACTGTTTGAAGCGGTGCTTTCCGTGATGCGCGACTTTTACCGTTATGACGCGCAGTTCAAGCCGGGCGCGCATGAGCTTTTGCGCGCGCTTCACGAGCGCGACATACCGTTCGCACTCGCGACTGCGGGCGAGCGCGAGACGCACGAATCCGCGCTATCGCGTCTCGGCGTGCTCGACATGTTCGCACACCGTCTTTACTGCTCCGAGCTTTCGACGTCGAAGCGCGAGCCGACGGTATATCTCTGCGCCGCGGAAAAGCTCGGATATGAGCCGCATAATATCGCCGTTTTCGAGGATGCGCTCTATGCCGTTCGGACAGCGAAATCGGCGGGATTTTACACCGTAGGCGTCGCCGACGCGTCGCAGACCGACGACGAGCGCGACGCCATTATCCGTGAAGCGGACGAGTTCGTATACGATCTTTGCGATCTTGACATAAATATATTCGGAGGGCAGCGGAGATGAAAACGGCGCTTACGATAGCGGGCAGCGACTGTTCGGGCGGCGCGGGCATACAGGCTGACATAAAAACGATGACGTGCTGCGGCGTATATGCGATGAGCGCGGTGACGGCGCTGACGGCGCAGAACACGACCGGCGTTACGGGCATTTACGAAGTCTCGCCCGAGTTCCTGCGCGCGCAGCTCGACGCAATATTCACCGACATACGCCCCGACGCGGTCAAAACGGGCATGGTGTCCTCGTCCGCGCTCATAGACGTTATCGCGGACGCGCTCGCACACTACCGCGCCGAAAACGTCGTCGTCGACCCTGTCATGGTATCGACGAGCGGCTCGCGCCTGCTCGCGCCCGACGCCGTCGGCACGCTCTGCGAGAGGCTTTTGCCGCTCGCCGCCGTCGCAACGCCGAATATACCCGAGGCGGAGATACTCGCTGGGATGAAGATAGAGTCTAAGTCCGACATGGAATCCGCCGCGCGCCGCATTTATGAAAGGTGCGGCTGCGCCGTGCTCGTCAAGGGCGGTCACAGCGCGGGCGGCGCCGACGACCTGCTTTTCGCGGACGGCGTATGTACATGGTTTCACGGACGACGCATAGATAATCCCAACACGCACGGCACGGGCTGCACGCTCTCGTCCGCGATAGCTTCGAATCTCGCCAAAGGCAAAAGCCTGCACGACGCTGTCGCGCTCGCGAAGGAGTATATATCGGGCGCGCTGTCTGCGCGCCTCGACCTCGGCGCGGGACGCGGTCCCATGATGCACAATTTCGATATCAACAGCCGATTTTCGGCTGAATAAACATAAACGGAGACTGTCATGAGAAACTATTCGACACAGATGGAGGCCGCGCGCCTCGGCATTATCACGCCCGAGATGAAGGCAGTAGCGGCGAAGGAGTACCGCACAGAAGAGGAGATACGCGACCTCGTCGCGCGCGGTCAGGTCGCAATATGCGCGAACAAGAACCACACATGCCTCGACCCTAACGGCGTAGGCTCGATGCTCCGCACGAAGATAAACGTCAACCTCGGCGTGTCCCGCGACTGCAAGGACTACAACATCGAGATGCAGAAAGTGAACGCCGCCGTCGAGATGGGTGCGGAGGCGATAATGGACCTGTCCTCGCACGGCAACACGCAGCCGTTCCGCCGCAAGCTGACGAGCGAATGCAAAGCCATGATAGGCACCGTCCCCGTCTACGACAGCGTGATACACTATCAGCGCGATCTTGCGACGCTGACGGCGAAGGACTTCATCGACGTCGTTCGTCTGCACGCCGAGGACGGCGTCGACTTCGTGACGCTGCACTGCGGCATCACGCGCAAGACCATCGACCAGATACGCACCCACAAGCGCAAGATGAACATAGTCTCGCGCGGCGGTTCGCTCGTGTTCGCATGGATGAGCATGACGGGCGAGGAAAATCCGTTTTACGAATACTTCGACGAGATACTCGACATATGCCGCGAGTACGACGTGACGATCTCGCTCGGCGACGCGTGCCGTCCCGGGTGCCTCGCCGACGCGAGCGACGTGTGCCAGATCGAGGAGCTCGTGCGCCTCGGCGAGCTGACGAAACGCGCGTGGGCGCGTGACGTTCAGGTAATGGTCGAGGGACCGGGGCATGTGCCGCTCGACCAGATCGCGGCAAACATGAAGATGCAGTCCACCATCTGCATGGGCGCGCCGTTCTACGTGCTCGGACCGCTCGTCACCGACATCGCGCCCGGTTACGACCATATCACCTCCGCGATAGGCGGCGCTATCGCCGCCGCAAACGGCGCCGCGTTCCTTTGCTACGTCACGCCGGCGGAGCATCTCGCGCTTCCTAACGTGCAGCAGGTCAAGGACGGCATAATCGCGTCGCGCATCGCCGCGCATGCCGCCGACATCGCCAAGCATATCCCGCACGCGCGCGACATTGACGACAAAATGGCGGACGCGCGCCGCACCTTCGACTGGGAGGGTCAGTGGGCGTGCGCCATCGACCCCGAGACGGCGAAGCGCATACGCGACGAAGCAAAGCCCGAAAGCGACGATTCCTGCTCGATGTGCGGCAAATTCTGCGCCGTGCGCAGCATGAATAAAGCGCTGTCGGGCGAATACATCGACATACTGTGAGCGCGGAAAAAAGGCGCGCCGTCATCGTCGGCGGCGCGCCTATCTACAACTATGACGCTGTTCGCGCGTATCTGCGCACGGATGATTTCATCGTCGCGTGCGACGCGGGACTGTCGCACACGGACGCGCTCGGCATCGTCCCCGACCTCATCGTCGGCGACTTCGACTCGCACCCCCGACCGAATACCGAGATCGAGACTATCGCGCTCCCATGCGAAAAGGACGACACCGACACCGTTTACGCCGTGCGTGAGTGCGTGAAGCGCGGCTTTTGCGATTTTCTTCTGCTCGGTGTGTTCGGCGCGCGCCTCGACCACACTATCGGCAACATCGGCATACTTCTCTATCTCGACTCGCTCGGGCTGTCCGCGCTCGCCGTCGACGACGTCGGCGACATGCGCGTCGTGTCGCGCACGCCTGTCACGGTCGGGGACTGCGCGTATTTTTCGCTTCTCGCCGTTGACGGCATCGACAGCGCGACATTGACCGTCACCGGCGCAAAATACAGCGTATCGCACGCCGCGTTCGGCGTCGAATATCAGTACGGCGTCAGCAACGAGATCGCGGACGGCGCAGACTGCGCCTCCGTCGCCGTCGAGCGCGGGCGCGTCCTGCTTTACCGCGTGAGATAAGGCGGCGGACAGTACCGTGCTCTGTTACGTGCGAGATAAACACGAAAAAATCGCTCTGCCTGTGACAAATCGGCGGAGCGGTTTTTATTCGATGCGGATCGTGAACTTCCAAACTCGCGCCAAGATTTGCATGATCGCGGTATGATATACTGTCCGTAAGAAAGGAGGGCGCTATGGACGAGTGGGTTTATGCGGCGCAAAAGCTGATCGAGTATATCGAAGATCATATCTGCGAGAAGCCTTCGCTTTCGGAAATTTCAAAGCATGTCGGTTATTCCCCATGCTACTGCTCGGAACAATTCCACAGGCTTGCGGGCATGACGATACGCGAGTATGTGTTCCGCAGACGCTTGGCGATGGCTGCCGTCGACTTGCGGGATTCCGGTGTCCCTGTCGTCGACATTTCTTTGAAATACGGATTTTCCGATCAGTCGACTTTTACGCGGGCTTTTAAGTACGCTTACGGATGCGCACCGTCGGAATACCAAAAAAAGCCCCGACCGCTTCCGCTCGCCTGTAAAAAAATGCTTCTTCTGCCTTCCTTAAACAAAAATGACGGAGGATCATGTATGAGTATTTCAAAACCGTACGTCAGGGTGGAATATATCCCTGCTCACAAGTATCTCGGAGTTTACAAGGAATCGGAAACCGAAAACGGAAGGATATGGCCTCGTCACGACTGCGACCTTGCATGCGGGATAATCTCCAGCCTGAATGATTGCGACCTTGATTTGGTGTGTACCAGATTTACGGCGGGATGGACACATGAAAACGGCGAACGCAAATATTTCTTCGGCTCCGGTGTAAAGCTCGACTACAATGGCGAGATACCCGAAGGATTTGAGCTTCGGGGAACATTCCCGGGCAGCTATTACATCGTATTCTGCCATCAGCCGTTCGATTATCTGACGGAAAATGCGGAGGTAATGAAACGAGTTGAGGAGCTTGCATGGAGTTATGATCCGAAAACTCTCGGCTTTGAATGGAATGAGGACGAATGTCAGGACTATCAGCGGCATTATCCCGAGGTGCTTGGCTATCAGGTGCTGCGGCCGGTCAGAAAAACAGTATAGGCGGCAAAAAAGCAGGAAACCGAAACGGTTTCCTGCTTTCTTTTTACATATGCGCGCCGCTTCACATTTGCGCTGCATTGTCATATCATGTAGTGGGGCCCCTTCGTAGAGCATCGCCGAACGGCATGCCGGACGGTCGGTGCCGAAAAATTGGAGGAACCACAAATGAGACAAGATATATTCAATGATATAACTCCGTTCGGAGACGACGGACGAAACGGCTGCGGGTGCGGCTGCGGCGGAATGAAACGCCACTGCGGACCCGTGTATATCTCCGGCCCTATGGGACCGGAAGGTCCCGAGGGACCGACGGGTCCGATGGGGGCGACAGGGCCGGCGGGACCTCGCGGACCGATAGGTCCGATGGGTCCCGAAGGCGTACAGGGGCCGCGCGGCTTTACAGGTGCGACAGGTGCGACCGGCGCAACAGGTCCCGTAGGTCCGACAGGTCCGCAGGGTCCGCAAGGCGAAACGGGTCCCGTAGGT
>CANPXS010000043.1 GCA_947586625.1 uncultured Clostridia bacterium
GCGTCGGCTCATCCCCGTCGGGCGAACGCTTCACCTTCGACTACGACCTGCCGAACGACACCGTTTACGCCGAAACATGCGCATCTATCGCGCTCTGCTTCTTCATGCGCGCGATGCTCCAGGCGGAACCGAACGCGAAATACGCGGACACGATGGAGACCGCGCTCTACAACACCTGCATCGCGGGCATGTCGCTCGACGGACACAACTTCTTCTATGTGAATCCGCTCGAGGTGTGGCCGGAATCGAGCCACAAGAACCCCGAACACCGCCACGTACTGCCCGTTCGCCCGAAATGGTTCGGCTGTGCATGCTGCCCGCCCAACCTCGCACGAATGATAACGGGTATCGGACGCTACATCTACTCCGTCGACGGCGACACGATCTACACGCAACTCTACATAGCGGGTGAGGCAAAGGTCGCGACAGCATCGGGCGAAGTAACGCTCAAGACCGAGACTAAATACCCCGTCGAAGGCGACGTCGCCGTTACAGTATCGGCAGGTAAATACACGCTCGCGCTCCGCATCCCCGCTTACTGCGGCGGCAAATACACGCTCAAAGTCAACGGCAAATCTGTCGACGCGAAAATCGAAAACGGCTACGCCGTACTCTCCTACGACTGGAACGACGGCGACAAAGTCGAGCTTTCGATCGACATAACGCCGCGCCGTGTATACGCTAACTACCAAGTTCGCGCAGACGCAGGCAAGGTCGCGATAGCCCGCGGACCAATCGTTTACTGCCTCGAAGAAGCCGATAACGAAACGCCGCTCGCGGGCGTGTCGCTCCCCGCCGACGCTCCGCTCACATGCGAATACAAGCCGGACAAACTCGACGGCATCGTCGAGATAACGACAAACGGCACTGTCGCCGTCGACGACGGCAACGATTCACTCTACCGCACGACGCCTCCGGTGCGCAAGAAAACAAAGCTGACCTTTATCCCCTACTACACATGGGCGAACAGAGGCGAAGGCGAAATGACCGTCTACGTAAGAGAAGCGTGACAGCTTAAAATACACAAATAAAAGACCACCTTGCCGGGTGGTCTTTTATTATATCTTAACCTTGTTTATCAGAATCCGTATGCATCCTGTGCGCCGCTGATATACTTGTTGATAGTCCTGTTAAGACCCTTCTCAGCCGATGTGAGCTTGGAGATGCTTATCGACTTATCATTGATCATGCCGGATACAAGACCGTCGCGAATAGAATCACAGAACGTCGTGTCGCCGAGGTCAACGGCTCTGTGTGTGAATATGATGTCGAGCATTGCCTGAGATTCCTCGTCGCGCGCATCTCTGCCCTTGAGCGATATGTCAAAGTACGCGGGCGTGAGATAGTTCTGCGAGTAGCACTGCATGACTTCCATTACAAGGCCAGAGAACTGCGGATCCTTGCATGTGTTCGGAACCATCAGCGCGGAATAATACGAAACTCTTGCGTAGTAGTCTTCCTGAGCCTCGTCCCACTTCGGATAAGGAATTATACCGAAATCAGCATCCATGTTGCGAAGCTGGGGAACATAGTGGAACGAGCAGTCCATGAACATAGCCTGGTCGTTGGTAAACATCTTGATGTTCGATGCGGGAACGTCGCCGCCGCCGGAATATCCGTTGAACCAGTTCTTCTCATCGTTCATAAGCTCAAACGTACGGACAAGAATGTTATAGAATTTCTCATCATCAAAGTTGAGATACGGCAAGTCGTCGCTGTCCTTCATGACCATTCTCGAACCGCAGGAATCAATAAAGTGAGGAAGTATCATACGGGAATCGGAAAGATAACCGAAGCCGTCGCCCTGGTCCATAGTGTCGCTGGAGTTGACGTCATCCCAGGAATTTCTCATATATTCCGACATCTTATCTACCGTCCATTTACCGTCAAGGACGAGCTGATAAGGAGCGTCGAGCTGCTTCTGCTTGAGAAGATCCTTGTTGAACAGGAGCGTGAACATGAATTCGTTGACGCTGAGATCCGCCGCGCCGACAGCTATGTACTGCTGATTTGCTATCGTCAGGTCGGGGTTGACGTCCTGCGCCCAGTATCCCTTCGTAAGGTCTACATAGTCGAGCTGATCGTATGTATAGATCGCGCCTTCTCCCCACGCGAACAGGCACTCGTTGCAGCGTCCGCTTACAACGTCAAAATCGCTGACACCTGCCGTGACAAGATGCTGCACCGATTCATAACTCGCTTGATTGCCGAAATAGTCGGTCGCAAGTATTTCACTGAATTCGATGCCCATCGTCTCTTCGATGTACATCTTGCGCTCGTAGAAAACGTTGTCGATAGCGTCTTCGGATGTCGGCTCCTCAAAGTCGAAATTCCATTTCGCAACACCCATATCCTCAATGCTGCGGATAGTGAATGTTTCGCCGTCATACTGCTTCAGCTGCTCGGCGGTGTAACCCGTCGTATAAAGCCCGTCCGCACCGAGTCCGTTTTTCGAAGGATCGGGAGCAGAGGTATCGGCGGATGTGTTCGCACCGTTCGTATTGTCGCCGGTGCTGTTTCCCTTGCCGTCGTCCGACTGCGTATCCTTACATGCAATAAGCATGCACGCAAGCATCGTAATGACAATGAGAAGACATATAAATCTCTTCATTATTGGCCTCCTGTTTGTTTTGAGGTTTTGTCGCATATAATACGACTTAACGGGATTATACCACAAAAACGTCAAAAAATCAATACCTTTTTTGTATTCTGCGCCGATTATTTTATTTTCTCGCAAATGACTTAAACTGATGTTCGCATTTTGTGTATTATACACATAATATTGAATATTCCGTGTAAAAATACGCCCCCGACGTTCTTTTGCCGAGGGCGTATCATATCTTTGTTTTAAGCTATATCGGGCACTTTATTCAGCGTTTTCTCGTCGATTGTGACTGTATATTTTTCCGTCATATCCTCGGCGATATCCGAATATTTTTCACTGAGCAAAGCCTCGCGAATGAGCGCCTTCCATGTCGGCAGCCCTTCGCCCGCATAGTACATCACATGGTAACCGTAATCGGTCTTTACGACGTCGGCGTCGCCCTCTTTGCGGCTATCGTCAAACAACCACTCGTCGAACTCAGTCACCATCTGTCCCTGTCTGACGTTCAAATAAAGTCCGCCCGACTCGAACGAACCGGAATCGGTCGAGAACTCGTGCGCAAGCGACTCGAACGTGTCGAGCGACTTCCCGCTGTCGATGAACTTCTGGAGCGCGTCGTCAGCCGCCTTTTTTGCGTCCTCGTCCGTGTCGAACGTGCTCGTGTCGAACAGCACGTGACGCACATTTCTCGTTATTTCCTCGTCGCGGTGAACGGTGTTCAGTATCATGTATACAGACGCCGTGCCCTCCGTCGCGTCGGAAAACGCCTTTATATCGTTTACATTGCGCTCATCGGAGAACAGCCATTCTCCCGCTTCGTCATCGGTGACAGTCATATCCTCATGCAGCGTCGCCTCGACAGCGTTCTCGAACGTTTCCTCGTCGTCGTAATCGTCCTTGATTATATCTTTCAGGATTGAATCGAACTCTTCGGGAGTCGTCGCCTTAGAAAGCTGCGCCGCCTTGTCGAGCGCATCGGTCGTGCTTTCTTCGTCGAACGTGTACGACTTATAATCGACTACGTCGTAATCGTCCGAATGCGTGTTATAGTATTCATTTATCTCGTCGTCCGTGATCTCTATCGAGTCGCGGGTGATATAATAATACTTTTGGCTGAGATAGTAAAGCTCGAGCGCGTCGCGCACGTCGCTTTCCTTCACGCCGTAGCCGTAATTATCGGACAGATACTTGTCCGCCGTCGTATCGTTGGCTTCCGCCGTTTTTTCGAGCGACGCTATCGACTCGTCGATGCGCTTCAGCTCGTCCTCGTCAAGCGTAATGCCCGCCTCATGCGCACCCTCAGCCAAAACGAGCATGCTCGTGACGTTATTTCTCGTTTCCGACATAAAGTAGTCATACCACGTCGTCGACGAGTTCGATTGCGTCTGATTCTTGAGCGGCTGATTCGGATCTGGTATCAGCCCGTACTGTACAGCCGCCGACGCGTCTATGCCGTACGCATTGACGTACGTCGACATCATGTTCGTCAGCGTCGTGTTGACGGTGTCGTGGAAGAAGTACGACATCATCGCGTTGTTCACTTCGTAGTGCTCGCTTTTAAGACCGACCTTGTTACGCAGATAATTGCCCGTGCCTCTTACAGCCAAAACTATAAGACTGCACGACGCCGCAACGATCGCGACGACAAGCAGCACCGCGACGACCGCGACCGTTATCTTTATCGTTTCACGCCTTTCGGCGCGTTTTTCATTCAGCGCACGCTCGGCGCGTTCTTTTTCCTCGGCGCGCTTCAGCTGCGCCCTTTTTGCTTTTCCCATTTCCGTGTCTCCGTTTTCTTGTTTATTTTTCGTCCTCGTCGTCGGTGACGACGAGCGTTATTCTTTCCGGCATCATGTCGGACACCGAACGAACCGTGAATGTCAACCGCCCGAACGTGAAGCTGTCACCTATCTTAGGGTCGAGCCCGAGCTCCGCCGTACACCAGCCGCCGAGGATCGTGTACTCGTCCGCGATCTCGTCACATTCATGATCGAGATCGAGCTCCGAAAAAAGCTCCTTCAACCGCAACTGTGCGCCGAGATCGTACGTGCCGTCGCCGGTTTTGACTAAATCCGGCTCGACCTCGTCCGACTCGTCCCATATGTCGCCGACGATGACTTCGAGCGCATCCTCCATAGTCATTATGCCCATGACACCGCCGTAAGAATCGACGACGAACAAAAGCTGCTGCTGACGCTCACGCATCAGTTCGACCGCCGCGTGGAGCGGCGTCGTGCGCGGCACGAACAGCGGCGGAAGGCTCAGCGACCGTATGCAGCCCGCCACGTCCGAGTCCTTCGTTATCTCGCCCGATTCGAGCCTGAACAGCAGTCTGTTCAAATGAAGCACGCCGATTATATTGTCAGCGTCGCCGTCGCACACGGGCAGACGAGAATGATCCGACGTGAGCGCCTTTTCGATGATATCGGCGCTATCGTCGTTTATGTTGATATATTCGATGTCGACGCGCGGCGTGATTATCTCGTACGCCTTGATATCCTTATAGTCGATGGCGCGCTTCACAAGCGCCGTATGTGTCTCTTCTATAACGCCCTCGCTCTCGACTATGTCCATGACGCTCGAAAGCTCGCCCTCCGATATCGTATCGTCCTCGACAACGAGCCGTTTCCATATCCGCGATATCTTGTCTACGAGCATGTTCACTCCAACGACAGCCGGATGAAGCACGACGGACAGACCGCGCAGCGGCACCGATGTGAGCACGCATACCGTCTCGGCGCACGATTTGCCGATCGATTTCGGCAGTATCTCGCCGAAAATAAGTATTATAAGCGTCATCACCGCCGTCGCGACCCACGAATAGCCATCGCCCAAAAGCTCGACGACGACGACCGTCGCTATCGACGACGCGACAATGTTCGCGACGTTATTGCCGATTAATATAGTCCCGAGCATATCGTCGTAGTGCGACAGGAAATATACCGCGAACCGCCGTGGCGCCGTCTTTTTCTTTTCATATTTTTCGCGAATACGCTCCGCGCGCACGGATGTGTATGCTATCTCGGTACCTGAAAAATACGACGACATCGCAACGAGTATCGCGATGATGATGAGTTCGACCGCGATGCTCATATGTTTTCCTCCGCGTCCGTCTCATCGTTCATGTCGCCGACAAGATATTCGAGTATGTCCTCGACCGTCACGATGCCGGACACTTCACCGCTCTTTTTTTTCACTATCGCGATGCTCGTGCGCACCTTGCTCATTTCAGACAATGCGTCGTCGGCGGGCGTATCGGCGTTTATGAAGTACGGCTGCCACATCACGTCGCATATGTCCGACGTCTCTCCGCCGATGCACGATCTTAAATAGCTTCGAATGTGCAGAACTCCGACAGGCGCGCCGTTATCATCGACTACGGGAAATCTTGAGTGTTGTACCGACCTCGCGATAGATACGACGGCGTCTCGCGATGCGTCGACGGGCAGCTTCGACACGTTCTTCCAGCTCGTCTCTATGTCGGACACCGGCGTCGCCGTTATCCCGTAGGCTGAGCGTATTAGACTGCCGTGCTCCGGTGAAAGCTCCGTATCGGCGGCAACTGTTTCAACGAGCTTGCCGACCTCATGCTCAGTATACGTCACGGGTGCACCCGATTTGCCGAACAAAATACGGTTCACCGCGTGCGTCATCGCCGTGAACATCGCGACGAACGGACGAAGTATCCGCATCGCGAATATCATGACTGGCGCTGCCGCCGTCGCGACAGCTTCGGGACATTCCTTGGCGAAACGCTTCGGCAGCATCTCCGCCGAAAAGAACACAATGACTGTCGTCAGCGCCGTCGCAACTGCTACGGCGCCTCCGCCGCCTCCCACGCTCAGCGCGATCATAGTAGACGCGCTCGCGCAGCCTATGTTGAATACATTGTTGCAGATGAGATTCGCCGACAGTGCGGCATCGAATCTGTCGAGGACGTACAAAACGCGCTCTGCGCGCTTTGATTTTCTTTTGTCGTCACTGTCGGCAACGCTCATCATTCTCGCTCTGCCGACAGACGCGAACGCGGTCTCGAAGGCGGAGCACGCCATCGAACCGATCAGACATATAATAAAAATTATTATGCCCGGCAGAGGACTTCCGTCCAAAAAATAACCACCTCTTTAATTTTTCGGATCAAATTCGTGAAAAACGCCGAACGGAGCATGTCAGTTCGGCGTTTGATCGTCACGTTACCGTACGCGGAATGTGCCGCGCAATTATTCTTTGAAGCTTATGCCGTTCACTCAACCGTATAAACGCTCTGTTCGGGAGCGTCCGTCGAATACACTACGCCGTCGGAATTATCTTCCTTCTCGACCTTCTCCTCGTGAGCCGACTCGAACGCGCCGAGCGCCTTTATCGAAAGGCTGACCTTGTGCTTTTCTTCGTCGACTGCGATGATCTTAACGTCGACCTCGCTGCCGAGCGTCAGAACGTCGGACGGCTTCGCGATCCTCTCACGGCTGATCTCGGAGATGTGGATAAGTCCGTCCTGACCGGGAACGATCTCGGCAAATGCGCCGAAGGGTGTGAACGAAACGATCTTCACCTTCGCGACGTCGCCTACCGAATACTTCTCGGTGAACAGTCTCCACGGATTCGTCTCTTCGGTCTTGCAGCCGAGGGAGATGCGGTGCTCGGAACGGTTCATATCAATGATATATGTATCTATCGTATCGCCGACTGCTACGACCTCGGAGGGGTGTCTGATGTGTTTCCATGTCAGCTCGGAAATGTGTATCATGCCCTCGATGCCGGGAGCGATCTCGACGAACACGCCGTAAACCGTTATGTTCTTGACTGTGCCCGTGTACCACTTGCCGATCTCGGCAGTGCTCCAGAACGCCTCCTCGCGCGCCTTGCGCTCCGCTCTTGCGGCGTCGCGGATAGAACCGTAGGCGCGCTTCTTCTGTACGTCGACTTCCTTGATCTTTACCTTCTGCGTCGTACCGACGAGCGCCGTAAGGTCGCCGTTTCTCGGCACGCCCGACAGAGACGCGGGAATAAACACGCGAACGCCGTTTACCATCATAACGAGCCCGGACTTGACTGCCTCCGAGATCTTACCCTCGATGATAGCGCCGTTTTTAGCGTTTTCTTCCATTGCGAACCAGCTTGCATCGGAGTCGACGCGGCGCTTTGAAAGCATCGCGATGCCGTCTATGTCGCTGTTTTTGATAACGAACGCTTTGACCTCGTCGCCGACCTTTACAAGATCGGAGAGTTTGGCCGACGGATCGTCGGAAAACTGATCTGCGGTGATGATACCGGTCGTCTTACCGCCGATATCAAGATGCACTTCGGTGCCCGAAACTGACGTTACGGTACCGGTGACGATATCTCCCGAATTTATAGTTTTCAATGACTCGTCGATCAGCTCCTCAAAGGATTTGTTCGTTTCGATGTCTGCCATTTTGGTTTTAACCTCCTCAATTATCCCGTCGGGCGTAGACGCTCCGGCGGTTATTCCGATTTTATATAAAGTCCCGATTATCTCGGTCGGAATATCATCCGCGGTCTCTATCCTGTATGTACGGGGACACGCCTCGCGGCATACGTCGCAGAGTTTATTAGTGTTGGAGGAATCCGCGCCGCCGATAACGAGCATCGCATCGACCGTGGGCGCGAGGGACGCGGCTTCGCGCTGTCTGTCCTCCGTAACACTGCATATTGTATCAAAAATCTTTCGATTTGTATAGTGGGTTTGAACAATTTTCTGACATTTTTTCCATTCCGACAATTTTTGAGTCGTTTGCGCGGCTAAAACTACGCATTTGGCAGACAGTTTCTCGTCATTTTGACTAATTTTAAAAGATTCGAGACAGTCCGCGTTTGGAAAAACATGCTTTTCTCCGACAGCCCAGCTCATTATTCCCTTCACTTCGGGGTGAGACGCCGAGCCTATGAGAAAGAAAACAGTGTTCTCTCCCGTTTCCTTTTCCGCAATCCTGTGTACCTTTGACACGAACGGACACGTGCAGTCGAGCACATGAAAGTACGGATTTGACGCTTCGATTAGGCGAAGCTTCATTTCCTCGTCCCGCTCGATCCCGTGCGCTCGTATGACAACCGTCGACGGCGACGACGCCGTCGAACCTGCCGCTATCGCATCGATTTCGGCACCACTTATTGATTTTACACCAAGTGAGGCCAGTTTGTCAAGATATTGTCTGTTATGAATTACGTCTCCGTACGTATAAATTTTGCCGACGCCCTCCGATATCGCGCGTTCGAGCGTCTCGGTAGCACGTCTGACGCCGAAACAGAAACCCGCATTTTTTGCGACTACGATATTCATGACGCCTCCAGCTCGCATATGCGGTCAAATATCAGCTTTGACGTGTCCTTATACTTGTTCCTGCCGTCGAAGCTCATAAATTCATCAGGCTTTATAACGGTGCCGAATATTACATCCGTGCGTCGGAACATATGCAGCTTGTTCGCCTTTGTTTTTATAAGTACAGGCACTACCGGAGACTCGGCGCGCATCGCGATGAGCCCTATTCCGGATTTCAACTTGTCAGCGGTCTCACGCACAGGCACGCCGCCGCACCGCGTCCCCTGCGGGAATATGCACAGGAGCTTTCCCTCGGCGATCGTTTCGATAGTATGCTTTATCGCGGTCACGTCACCCTCGGCTCTATGTACGGGAAACGCGCCGAGGGCGCGTATCACACCGTTCAGAAGCGGTATTTTGAAAAGCTCCGCTTTCGCCATAAAATGTATCTGACGCTTTTCGACGACGCCGAGAATGACCGGGTCCATAAGCGAGGTGTGATTCGACGCTATTATGCATCCGCCGCTCTCGGGTATATTCTCTATGCCGGAAATATGCACACGGTACAGCAGTCTGAGCAGCCAGCCGACGAGAAACCTAACGAATCTATAAAACATCGCTGTATGAACCGTTCGTCTTTTCGTTGATTATATGTATCGCCGCAGCGAACGTGTCGGCGGGCTCAAAACCCGAATTGTCGAGCAACACGGCATCGTCCGCCGGTATCGCCGGCGCTGTGTCGCGCTCTCTGTCGGCGCGGTCGCGCTCGATTATATCGGCGAGCACCGACTCGTAGTCGACGTTCTGTCCCTTCGACGAAAGCTCCTCATATCTGCGGCGCGCTCTGTGCTCGGGAGAGGCGAACAGGAATATTTTCACATCCGCGTCCGGCATTATTACGGTGCCGATGTCGCGCCCGTCCATAACTACGCCGCCGCGCGCTACCATGTCGCGCTGTATTTTGTCGAGAAACGCGCGCACCTCGGGCAGCGCAGACACCGCCGACGCGTACATGGACGCGTCAGGAGTCCGAATCCTGTCGCCTACGTCGGCGCCGCACAGATAAACGTGCTGCTCTCCTTTTTCGTAACGCAGCTCGACCGATATATCGTCAAGCGTTTTTATTATCGCCTCGCGGTCTGTTCGCGCGATACCGTGTTCGAGCGAATAAAGTCCGACCGAGCGGTAAAGTGCGCCGGTGTCGACATATACAAGGCCGAGCTTTTTCGCTATATTCCTTGCAAGTACGCTTTTGCCCGATCCGCCGGGACCGTCTATCGCTATGTTCATACAGTTTCGCGGATATAATGAAAATCCGCCGCCTTTCGTTTATTTACGGATTTGCCGCCGCGATACCGGCGGCGCGTCCCGTCGAAAACGCTATTTGCAGATTGTAGCCGCCCGTGTACGCGTCTACGTCTATGACCTCGCCGCAGAAATAGAGCCCGCGCACCTTTTTCGCCTCCACCGTCTTCGGCGACAGTTCGCGCACGTCGACTCCTCCCGACGTTATGACAGCCTCCGCTATCGGACGCTTCCCTTTTATCGGTATCATGAAATCCTTGAGCGACGCAACAATTGCGCGGCGCGACGGTTTTGTGAGATCGCAGCACTTGATGCGCGCGTCGACACCCGCGTATTCGAGAAGCGGCTCTATCATCGCGTGCGGAAGAAGGTCGCGGCACGCGTTTATCATGTCACGGTTATTATATTTACCAAAGTCCGACAAAAGCCGCGCGTCGAGCGTCTTTTCGTCGAGCGCGGGTTTTAAGTCTATATGCGCCGTGTATTTTTCATTTTTTTCCATATGCGCCGACGCGGACAGCACGAGCGGACCGCTCAGTCCGAAATGCGTGAACAAAAGCTCGCCGCGCTCGTAAAATACACGCTTGCCGGACGCGTCCGTCAGCGACAGATCGACGTTTTTCAGCGTCAGTCCCTGAAGACGAGTACACGGCTCGCCCGCCTTGAGCGGAACAAGCGACGGCGACGTCTCTGTCACGTTTAGACCAAGCGCACGCGCAAACTCATATCCGTCCCCGTCCGAGCCCGTCGCAGGATACGACAGCCCGCCGCACGCGACGATTACGCGGTCGAATGTGCGCTCGCCTGCGTCCGTCACAACGCCGCACACAACTCCGTCAGAGGCATAAACGCGTCTTACGCGCTCATGTACGATGCGCACGCCGCATCTTTTGCAAAAGCCGTACAGCGCGTCTACGATGTCGTACGCTCTGTCGGACACGGGAAACACGCGTCTGCCGCGCTCCGTTTTGAGCGGCACGCCGAGCGACTCGAAGAACTCCATCGTATCGGACGGCGAAAACGACGACAACGCCGCATATAAAAAGCGCGGATTGCGCGGCACGTGGCGCAAAAACTCTCCGACGTCGCAGTTATTTGTAAGATTGCACCGGCCCTTGCCGGTGATAGCGAGCTTTCTGCCGACCTTTTCGTTGCGTTCGAACAGCGTCACGTCGGCACCCGCCTCGGCGGCAGTTCCCGCAGCCATAAGTCCCGACGCGCCGCCGCCTATGACGGCGACGGTGACACGGTCAGGCATTGTCAGTTCCTTTTTCGTAGACTTCCGATTCCGCCCATACGGATTCGAGCTTGTCGAACGTCGCGGCGAGCTCGTCCTTGTTTCTTCGGCTTATCGCGACTATTATCGCGTTGACGAGCGAAAGCGGGGCGACTAGCGAGTCGACAAACGACGCCATATCGCTCTTTGCGAACAGAAGATAGTCCGATACCGCCGCTATCGGCGAATTCATGCTGTCGGTGATGCCGAGTATGCGTGCGCCGCGATTCTTCGCGAACGTCACGGCTTTAATTATACGCTTCGAATAGCGTGGAAATGTTATCGCAATAAGAAGGTCGCCCTCGCCTATGCGGATAAGGTTCTCGAGCACCGAGCTCTCCGATGAGGAGTCGACGTGATGTATATTTGCATAAATAAGATTGAGATTGCTTGCGAGCATATCGGACAGCATAGAGGACGCACGCGCTCCCGCGACGTATATGTTTTTCGCGCCGGAGATACACTCGATAGCCGCCTCGAACGACTCGGGACTGTTCGATTCGACTGTCATTTTTATGCGCGCCATATCGGCGGAAAGCGTGCGCTCGAGAACGTCGCCGTCACCTATCATCTCATCGGTCATTTCAATGCGTTGCACCGACGTCAGCATAGAACGAACTGATTCGCGCAGCGACGCCTGAAACTCGGGATAACCCTCAAATCCGAGCTCACCCGCGAAACGCACGACTGTCGATTCCGAAACTCCCGCCGCCTCGCCAAGCTTGGACGCGGTCATATATGCCGCCTTCTCATAGTGAGTGAGTATGTACTCCGATATCCGGCGCTGCCCCTTCGACATCGCGCCCATCGACGATCGGATAAGAGAAAGCGTGTTGCTTTTCATTAAAATGCCCCCTGCGGTACGGCCGCAAATTTCTCTCATTTTATCCTTTTCAATCGCTTCTAAAGTAGAATTATAATTTATCCGACAACAAAAGTCAAGAGAATTTGCAGTAAATTCTAATAAAATATTTATTTTTTCATATTCTCGATGCATTTTACATTACTAAAACAGTGAAAAATGACCGCGTTCGGGTATTGATTTTTCATCCGCTTTGTGCTATACTATTTTTTACTGAATAGAGGCGGTTCTGTAAGACCATACGAGCCGGGGAGTTAGCGGTGCCTTGTACCTGAGATCCGCTGTATGCAGGGGCAGATCCCCGTTTTGAGGAGCGTTTTTGTGCGGCTTGCGCTGCTGCGGCAGTGTTGAAGGATGGGTCCTGCGCAATCGGACGCTGTGAACCATGTCAGGTGGGGAACCAAGCAGCATTAAGCAGTTTTTCCGATGTGCCGCGGGGGAGCCTTTTCGGAGCTATCGCAGCTTTTAACACGCATGAAGGCGTTTCGATCTGCGGGTGTATGGTCTTACAGAGCTGCTTCTCTTTTTTATGACGAAAGGAATGATCCCCGATGCATCTCGCGCTTTACCGCAAATGGCGCTCGCGTGATTTTGACGACGTATGCGGACAGGAACACGTCACCTCGACGCTCAAATACGAGGTCGCGAATAATCTCGTCAGCCATGCGTATCTGTTTTCGGGTCCGCGCGGTACGGGCAAGACGTCGTGCGCGAAGATACTCTCGCGCGCCGTCAACTGCGAGCATCCGATAAACGGCAATCCGTGCAACGAGTGCCACTCATGCCGCTCGATACTGTCTGGCTCAGCCGTCGACGTAGTCGAAATGGACGCGGCAAGCAACAACGGCGTCGACAACATACGCGACATACGCGACGAGGTCATATTCACTCCTGCGGAGCTGCGTTACCGCGTCTATATCGTCGACGAGGTGCATATGCTGTCGCCGTCGGCGTTCAACGCGCTGCTCAAAACGCTCGAGGAGCCGCCGCAGCACGTCATATTCATACTTGCGACGACAGAGCTCCACAAGCTGCCCGAGACCGTCATTTCGCGCTGTCAGCGCTTCGAGTTCCACAGACTGACAGTCCCGGTCATATCAGACAGACTCGAGCACATCGTCGAAGCCGAAGGGCTCACGGCGACGAAGGGCGCGCTCGACGAGCTCGCACGCATCGCATCGGGCGGTATGCGCGACGCTATATCGCATCTTGAGCTTTGCGCGGGACGCCATAAAGAAATAAACGAATCTCTCGTCGCGGACGTGTTCGGCAAGCTCGGCTACGAGCGCGTAGCGGAAACGGCAAGAGCCGTCGCGGAGCGCGACTATGACGCGATATTCTCGACAATATCGGAGCTGACCGCCGCGGGACGCGATATATCCGTATTCTGGGACGAGTTGTCGTCGTTTTACCGCGACATGCTCATAATAAAATCGACGCGCACGCCCGAACGGTTCCTCGATATATCGGAGTCGTCGATGGCATCGCTGAGAGCAACGGCGGAGCTCTTCAACATGCAGGACATACTATATCAGTGCAGACTGCTCGACGGCGCTGCCGCCGATATGGCGCGCAAGTCAAAGAGCAAACGTCTGTGCGCGGAGCTGACGCTCATACGTATGTGCGACCCTGCGATGTCGACGGAGCCGGACGCGATGTCGGCACGGATAGCGGCGCTCGAAGATAAGCTCGCTTTGATCGAGGCCGGCGGCGTCACGGTGAAGCCGACGCAGTCTAAGACCGCAAAGCGCAAAACCGACGCGCCGAAGCCGACGGAGGAATTAAAACAGGACGATAAACCTGCGCCGAATGAAACCGACGATACCGCGAACGCACAAACGCGACGGCCGCTTCCCTACTTCGGTGAACTCATATCGCGCGCGGTCGAGAAAAATCCCTTTATCGAGGGTTTCCGCCACTTTATAAACGGCTACGCAGTCGCGGACGGATTCGAGATCGAATGCGACAATCCGTTCACCGAGAAGATATGCACCGACAACAAGACGATGCTGACGGAGCTTTTGTCCGTTTACGAACACCGCATAATAAGCGAAAACGAAGTGACGATAACGGGAAAGTCGGGCGGCGGTCCGCGCGAGCCTGTCAGTCTTGACTCGCTGTGATAACAATAACGAAAGGATAAAGATATGAAAGCAAGGATACCCAATGCGGGCGGCGGCGCCGCCAACATGAACCAGATGATACGCCAGGCGCAGAAAATGCAGGAGCAGATGGAGGAAAAGCAGGCAGAGCTCGACGCGCGCGAATACGAGATATCCGCGGGCGGCGGCATGGTAAAGCTGAAGATAAACGGTCAAAAGACCGTGACCGAGCTCGTCATCTCTCCCGAGATAATCGACCCCGACGATCCCGAGACGCTCTCCGACATACTGACGGCGGCAGTCAATCAGGCGATAAAGCAGGTCGATGAGACGAACGCCGCCGAGATGCAGAAGATCACGGGCAGCATTTCCCTGCCCGGCATGTTCTAAACCGAAATGTCGCTTTACATAGAGCCGATAGAACGTCTGTCGGATCAGTTTCGACGGCTGCCCGGCGTCGGCAAAAAATCTGCGGTGCGAATGGCGTTCGCCGTACTTGAGCTCTCGTCCGACGACGCGAAAGCGTTCGCGGACGCGATAATCGACGCGAAATCAAGCGTACATATGTGCTCCGTCTGCGGCAACATGACTGACGGCGATGTGTGCGCGATATGCGCCGACGAAGAGCGCGACCGCTCCGTAATATGCGTCGTCGAGGATTCGCGCGACGTCGTTGCGCTCGAACGCGTACGCGAGTATAACGGGCTTTATCATGTGCTCGGCGGCGTCATCTCCCCTATGGCGGGCAAATCGCCGTCCGATCTTACTATCGACATGCTTCTTCGACGCGTTGCCGACGGCACGGTGCGCGAGGTCATAATCGCAACTAATCCGAACGTCGAGGGCGAAACGACGGCGATGTATATTTCAAAGCTTATAACGCCGCTCGGCGTGAAGACTTCGCGTCTCGCATACGGCATACCCGTCGGCGGCGACCTCGAATACGCCGACGAAGTAACGCTTAACCGTGCGCTCGAGGGGCGGCGGGAGATATGATCAAACACACAAAAAGCATGAAACCGCAAACGCGATTTCATGCTTTTTCACTTTTGTCTGCGTGACCGATGTTTTACTCTGTCGGCGTTATCGGTATCTCGACGCTGCCGATAACGATATACGCAACATCGTCAACGTCGACAGGTGCGACGAAATTGTATATTTTATTCTGATTGGGTTTTATCTCGCCGTCGATATTTTCGGACTGCGCACTGAACGAGGAGCAGCACGGGACCTTACTGCCGTTTTTGAGCACCGCATACACGAAATCTGGATCATCGGTTCCCAACGCATCTTTACCCGACATTTTGATGCCGAAGTTCGAAAGCTCGATATCGTGATAATCGCCGAAATCACCAAGCCTTGTTACATCGGGCAAAACGCTACGGTCGAGCGTGAATTTGAAATTCCATGTTCCTTCTTTCACAATATTCGACCTTTTCATAAGGTCTTTCAGCGATATATAGATGTCGATAGTATCCTTTTCCTCTATACCGGGCTCGTTCTTAAGAGAATATTGACACCTAACAAGCATATTATATGCCCCATCTCCGTCAGGACTTGCCTGAGGCCATGAAGATGATATTATATCATATGCGCTGTCGTCGTCGAAAACATTGATATAATGTTTATTGAAATTATAATAGTCGATCTGGTCCGACGCATCGTTCTCGATATCCTCTATGCGGAACAGCAGATAGAACACGTCGTCGCCGACCTCCGCCGAATCGACTGTTACCGTTACATTGTCTATCGTTTGGCAAAGTCCGATAGTCTGGCTGTATACTCCGACCGTATCGGTATGCTCCGCGCTCATTTTCTCACCGACCGCGTTTTCCCATCTTTCGGAGAAAACGCCTTTTATATCGGCTCCCGCCGAACCCAACGTATTGACTCCGTTGTTATGACCCGCCGCGGCGATCGTCTCCGCATGTTTCGCACTCATTTTCCCGCCGACAGCTTTTTCCCATCCTTCTGAGAAAATGTTTTTTATATCGTCTCCCCACGAACTTGCCGTAACGCCTACGCCCAAAAGCAGGACGGATAAAACGGCCGCCGTGATCACTACCGCGAGTCTTAGCCGCGAATGACGGTTTGACACAGACGCAGTCGAGCTTTCGTCATGGACGCATTTATGCGCATTGTCCGGCGATGCGTCCGCGATATATTCGGGGTCGATACGCCCCATGGCATTTATCAGATCTTTGCTTTTCATCGTTCAAATCCCTCTTTCTGCAAAAACTGCTTCAGTTTTTTCCGTGTACGAAGCAAGTGCATCGTCACATTGCTTTCCTTCATTCCGAAATCAGCCGCTATCTCCGAAACGGAGCTCATATAGAAATACCGTCTGACGAATATATTGCGCGTCCGCGTCGGCAGCGCAGAAACGAATCTGTTCAGCGCGTCCGAAAGCGCGACGCTTTCGCCTATATCCGTGCCGTCGGAAGTGTCGGCGACGCACATCTCAAGCTCGTCAAGTATGAGCGGGAGCTGACCGCCGCGCTTTTGCGTGCTGCGTTTTTCATATGCGTTCAGTGCGAGCTGTCTGCATATCATGCCGACGTATGATTTAAGAATATCGGGACACTGCGGCGGTATCGTGTTCCACGTTTTCAGATATGTATCGTTCACAATTTCTTCCGCGTCACAGTCGTCCCTGAGTATCTGATACGCGATATAGCGGCAGTAACGGCCGTATTTCTTTTCCGTTTCGGCAACGGCATCCTCGGAGCGCTCCAAGTATAAGTCCACTATTTTCTTGTCTTCCATTCCTCACACTCCTTCCACGCTTATTTGAAGACCTTTCACTAACATAAACAGGAAAAAAGATATCCACACCACTCGGCAAACAAAAAATTCAAATTTTTTATTGTACGCAAACGCGGTCCGACAGTCAGTCGAACCGCGTTCGAATATATAATTTACAGTATCATCGAAAACCGCTCAGTCCTCCGGTCGCGGACCGTTCGGCAGCGGCTTGCCGTTTTCGTCTCTGTTTATGGGAAATGCTTTGAGATAAAACCTTATGCATCTGCACGGGCACGGTATGTCAAGCTCATACTTTTCCTTATTGCCCCTGTATGTAAAGTCGCCGCCGCATCTAATGACCTCACACCACGTAAAAAGCTCCGTCATAACCCGCGGACACATTCCCGCAGGACATTCGTATGAGAATACGAATTTATCGCCCTTTTCAAGGCCGAGCCTGCAATGACCCGCTTTCCCGTCAATAACGGTCAATTCAAACTGCCAGTCCTCGGTCACCCATCTTTTCATCGTTTTGACCTCCAGGTAATATCAAAAAAATTATTTCCATCGGCGGCGTTTCCCGCCGAATGTCTGCTTTATTTGCCGAAAATCTTGACGTCTCCGATCGTCCTGATGTCACCGCCGTCAACGATAAGCGCGCCCGCTCCAAGTGCGGTCGCATATACAGGTTTCCCACGCTCGGCGATGACACGTCGGATCGCGTCGTTCTGTACGTCTGTGTTTTCGTAATGTACTTCGAGATAAAAACCGCTCAAATACGGAAGCCCGCTGTAATAGCAAAACACGGGGTAATCCTCGTCGGGCGACAAATGGTATTCCGAGAATTGTATCAGAGCGCCCGCACTGTAACCCATAACGATGCCGTCGTGTTCCATTAAAACGTCGTACAGTTCGAACTCTCTTATCCTGTCCATCATTCTGTCGGGTAAGCCGCCGAGAAAGTACACAATGTCTGCATTTCTGATTTTATCGGCGGCGGATTTTTTTGTATTCGTAAAATAATTGATAAACGTAATGTGGTTTTCCGATATTCCGTAAGGCGCAAACCCGGCGGTTATTCCGCGATGAAATTTGCCGTTATCCCTGCCGTACAATAAATTCCAGTCCGCGACCGACTTAACACGGCTGTCTCGAAAAGAAAACGCGACGACGGCAACCGTCATTTCAGGCTTAATGTACGTTTCCAGTACGCCATACAGCCAGTCGGCGTCGATGTCGTACCCCTCAAGCAGTATATTTACCATAGCCGCTTTCCTCACATTTCACAGTTCTGTCAAAGAATAAGCTCCATACACGTCTTGAGCGGCTTCATGCCGCGATGCCTGTAAAACCGTTCCGCATCGTCGTTGCCTGTCCAAACGTTGAGCGTCACGTTGTAACATCCGATGCCGCGCGCATATCCGACGGCATAGTCGAACAGCGACTTCCCTATACCGCCATCGCGGGACCGTTCGTCGACGCACAAATCGTCGATATAAAGCGTTTTACAGTCGCAGTGCACGTTATCGCCGCTCACGTCCTCGATCTCGCAGAAGATATAGCCGCGCACGATGCCGCCGTCCTCCGCGACAAATACGGGACGCATATCATCGGCGATTATCGCCGAGAGCTCGTCGTCCGTATACTTTCGCGCGCCGCTGCGGAACAGGTCGGGGCGCAGCCTGTGATGCACGTCCGCGACCTGATACAGTATCTCCGCTATGCGGTCGATGTCGCGCGTCTCCGCGCGCCTGACGGTCACAGCTTTGCCGCCGCGTCAGCGGCGATAAGTCGGCGCACCGCCTCGACTGCGATCCTTATCGCGCCGTCGCTGTCGTGGCAGTCGGGATCGTCATAGCCCGCCGCCTTGCGCTCCTGATTCCATATGCACGTGAGCACCGTGCCTGCTCTTACGCCGAGCGATGCAGCGACTGTGAATATCGCCGCCGACTCCATCTCGCTCGCGAGCACATGCAGTCTTTTCCACGCGTTCCACTTGTATAACAGCTCGTCCGCGACGGGCATACGTTCCGGCGAATGCTGACCGTAAAATGAGTCCTTGCACTGAACGACGCCGACGTGTCTTTTCATGCCGAGCGCGTCAGCGGAGTCGGCGAGCGCGCGCGTCACGTCGAAGTCCGCAACGGCGGGAAACTCAATAGGCGCATATTCGCGGCTCGTGCCCTCGGCACGCACCGCGCCTGACGCTATAACGGCGTCGCCCGCCATGACGTCCATGTCGATTCCGCCGCATGTGCCGACGCGTATGAACGTATGCGCACCGAGCATCACCGATTCCTCCATCGCGATAGACGCACTCGCGCCGCCTATTCCCGTCGACATGACGGATACAAGGGCGCCGTCGAGCATTCCCGTATACGTGTTGAATTCGCGGTTATAGGCGATGTGGCGTGCGCCGTCGAGATATTTCGCTATTTGCGCGCACCGTCCCGGGTCGCCGGGGATAATGACATATCCGCCCACGTCGCCCTCTCCGCACGCGATATGATACTGCTTACTGTTTATTTCCACTTTGCTCACCCCGTTTTTCTTTTATTTTATCATACGCGCACCGCGCGCGCAAGTCAGGGTAAAATAAAATTATATAATATGCGAGGGAAACTTTTGAAAAAGTTTCCCCCGCGCCCCCTTCAAAACTTTTCATGTCTTTCTGTTTGGCAGGGTCGTTTATATGTGCGATGATTTATTGTCAGTACGCGTCGCTCGATGCTCGGCTTCGCCTCCGCATACATATATTTTTTCGTCCTCTGTCAATATCGACACACCTCGGTGGAAAAAGGTTCGCGGAAAGAGGATTTTTTCAAAAAAGAAAGCACCGATAAACTCGATGCTTTCAATCAATCATTTAATTTTGCTCAGTCGGCGTCGGAGAACTTCTTGTTGCACGCCGGGCAGATCATGTCCTCGGGCTCAGTGCCTTCCTCGAAGCAAACTGTCTCGCCGCAGTGCGGGCACTCGATTTCATAATAATCGTCATCGCAGCCCTCGCAATCGTCGCAATCACAGTCGTCGCACTCGTTCCAGTCGTCGTCATCGTCGTCGCAGCAGTCGCAGTCGTCATCGTCGCAGTCAAAGACGTACGATTCGACGTCGCCGAGATCGTGGTCGAGCTCCTCAACGTATTCGTTGAGCTCGCCGATATCGTTCTGCGCCGTTTCAATCTCGTCCGCCATGTCGGTCACGAGCGAGATAAGCTCGGATATGAGGCGGGACTCGGGCTTTGATTCGTCAAGCGAAAGACCCTCTGCAAGTCCCTTGATGTATGCGCATTTTTCCTTAACAGTCATTTTATACCTCGCAATTATTTCGCGCGCTCGATATATTCGCCCGTTCTCGTGTCGATGCGGAGAACGTCGCCCGTGTTGATGAAGAGCGGCACGTTGATGACCGCGCCCGTCTCAAGCGTGCAGGGCTTCTTCGCGCTCGTTGCCGTATCTCCTCTTACGCCGGGCTCGGTGTCGGTGACCTCGAGCGTGACGAACATCGGAGGCTCGACTGCGAACACCTTGCCGTTATAGGAAAGGAGCTTGCACTTGTCGTTTTCCTTTACGAACTTGAACGAATCGGGGAGAAGAGACGCGCCTATCGGCTCCTGCTCGTATGTTTCGGTGTCCATGAAATAGTAGAGATCGCCGTCGTTGTAGAGATACTCCATCTCCTTGCGGTCGATGCGCGCGTCCTGGAATTTATCCGTCGGGCTGAATGTGCGTTCGATAACGGCTCCCGTCATTACGTTGCGGAGCTTGGTGCGGACAAACGCCGCGCCCTTGCCGGGCTTTACGTGCTGGAATTCGATGACCTGTAAAACGACGCCGTTGTCGTCAAATGTCACACCGTTTCTGAAATCGCCTGCTGTTACCATGTTATTATTATCCTTTCGATATGTCTGACTTATTGATTATATTACTA
>CANPXS010000044.1 GCA_947586625.1 uncultured Clostridia bacterium
TGATTGTGTTCTCATTACAATATCGTTCCCGTTTACTTCAAAAGCGATTACATTCATGTCATGTAAGCTGTATGCGGGATTGATATTTTCACGAATCGTTCTTTTCATTTTAGTTTAACTCCTTTTTTAACTGCCGTTATGAAAAATCAGCTTTGTTCTTCAAAACATAAGCATAGATCAGAGAGTTCAGATCTTCTTCATACCGATAAAAAGCGTTATCACATTCGTCAAGAACATTGTCGATCTCATCGCTTTTCAATTTGGCAAGCAGTTCTCTGCGTTCTTCCACGTCGGAGGGAAGCTCCGCCCCGAATGCATCGAGCGCCGTGCGGCATATTTCCGCTAATTTTACGGCGCCGATCTCCCAAAACGCATTTTCAAGTTCGCCGGCAAAATTGCCGCTGGAATTATAAAAATACTGGGCAAAGCCGCCGTTGTTTACTTCTATTTCACAAGTCAGTGCGATCAAGAAGATCCTTTCGGGATCGCTTAACGCGTCCATATTACCGTCGTATCCGCATTTTTGTTCCACATGATCCGCTAAGGCGGGAATAAAATCGTTTACGTCATCTGTTTTCAGGATTTCGTCTATCGACATTTCTGTATCCTCCTTACAGTCCGAGTATCGCCTTTGCGAATGCGAAGTAGACGAGCAGCGAGACGGCGTCGACGATGGTGGTGATGAACGGGCTCGCCATAACTGCCGGGTCAAAGCCGAGTTTTTTTGCGATGAGCGGCAATGTGCAGCCTATTATTTTCGCGCACATGACGGTGACGAACAGCGTCATGCATACGACGGCGGAGACGAGCAGCGAGACCTCGCTGTGAAGTATCAGGTTGTCTACGAGCTGAATTTTAACGAATGTCGCCGCGGCGAGGCATGCGCCGCACATAACCGAAATGCGCAGTTCCTTCCACATGACGGCGGGGATATCGGCAAACGATATTTCCGAAAGCGATATGCCGCGTATGACCGTGACCGACGACTGCGAGCCCGAGTTTCCGCCCGTGTCCATGAGCATCGGTATGAACGCCGTCAGCGCGACCTGCGCCGCGAGCGCTTCCTCGAACGACGAGATGATCATGCCCGTGAAAGTCGCCGATATCATGAGGAGCAAAAGCCACGGTATGCGGCTCTTCCATATCGAGAACACGGACTGTTTTAAGTACGGCTTGTCCGTCGGCGTTATAGCCGCCATTATCTCGATGTCCTCGCTGTACTCGTCGACGATGACGTCGACGGCGTCGTCGATCGTGACGATGCCTATCATGCGGTCCTCGAGGTCGACGACGGGCAGCGCCAGAAAGTCGTATTTGCGGAGCAGCTCCGCCGCGTATTCCTTGTCGTCGAGCGTTTTTACCGATATGACGTTTTCGTTCATGATATCGCCTATCTCGGCGTTCGTGTCGGAGAGAAGGAGCGTCAGCGCCGATACGACGCCGACGAGCTTGCGCGTGCGGTCGGTGACGTAGCATGTGTAGACGGTCTCCTTGTCGATGCCGGTCGCGCGTATGACGTCGAACGACTGCGACACGGTCATGTCTGGGTAAAGGCGGATATACTCCGTCGTCAGTATGCTGCCCGCGCTGTCGTGCGGGTATTTGAGCAGCGCGTTTATCTCGCGCCGCGTATCGGTCGAGGCGCGCGACAATATGCGCTGCGCGACGTTGGCGGGCATCTCGTCGATGACGTCGACGGCGTCGTCGAGGTACATGTCCTCGATGAGAGCAGACAGCTCGCGGTCGGAAAACGCCTCGATGAGCGATTCCTTGTTGTCCGGTCCCATGAGGACGAACGTGTCGGCGGCGAGCTCCTTCGGCAGTATGCGGAAGAGCAGAAGCAGGCTGTCGGCGTCGACGTCGATCTCCTCGAACAGCTCCGCAATATCGGCGGGCATCATGTCGTGGAACATGTTGTGGAGCTGACCGATCTTCTTTTCCTTCAAAAGCTCGGTTACATTTTCGGAAAGTTCAGACATTTTGTTTTTTTGCGCGGAAAAAGACCGTGCATCCTCCTTTTCTTAGATTCCCCGAAAGGGGCGTGAGAATGTGCGGTCCCGGTAAATATAAAGCGGCGCGAAAGACTGCCGCTTGTTTAATAAAGCGGCAACGTATGCGCGGCGTGTATTTTGCCGTGACCGAATCGTCGACTGTTACCGTCTGATTCCATACGTTACCTCCGTTTAAGCGTTATCTCAGTCGGGGAAGATGACAGGCGGGAGCGCGGGCGTCGGTCTGACGCTGCGCTTGAGCATATCGCGGCGGAATTTGCGGCAGTGTGCGGTGGCGTGTACGAGTCCGTGCTTTTTGCAAAGGACCTCGTCGCCCGTAAATATTAAGGTGCCGTGCTCACAGTTGGCGCATATATTGTCGCCGTCTCCGTCGTTTTTCTTCATCTGTGACGTCCCCCGAATTTGATTTACTCACATATTATAATCCATCACGCGCCTTTTTTCAACCCCCGCCGCGAATTTTTATTTGATTTGATAAATATGACGGCGAAAACAGTCAGAGCGACGGCGGCAGAGACGCATAAAGCCGTTTGCGCCGTTGTCAGCGGCGCGCCGCTTGCGTAAATGAAGGCGGACAGTGAGGTGACGGCGCCGACGGCGAGTTTGCCGCATATATGCGGCAAGAGCGGCACGCCGCCTGCGACGGAGGCGTTTTGAAATATGACGGACAGTCCCGAAAAGCCGACGGCAAATCCCGCGAACGCGGCGGCGGACGCGTATGATATCATGCCGTCGCGCATAAGCGACGACGCGGTCGAGGATGCGGTCGAAAATTCGAATATGCTGCAGACGGCGGCGCGCAGATACGGCGACGGAGAAACGGCGGACAAGGCGTCCGATGCGACGGCGGCGCAGAGCGAAAAGAAAGTCACGGAGCCGCACACATTGAGCATAACGCGCGACGCGTCGGTCACGGACGCGGTGACGGCGGCGAGAAGCGGCTTGTCGGTGTGCGATGTCGGCGCGGACGGCGCATCGTGCGCATCGCCGCCGCATGAGCGCATCACGACGATGCCGAGCAGTATCGACGCGGCCGCCTGAGTTGCCCATATGACGAGTCCGAGCCCGGTCGAGCCGAAAAAGTTGCGTCCGACGGCGAACACGGGAAAAGTCGGGGATGCGCAGCATACGAACGAGAGCAGCCGCGACGCTTCGCTTGTCGATAAGGTGCCGGCGCGGTGCTGTGCGCCGACGACGAGCGCGCCGAGGGGAAAGCCGAAGATGAGTCCGAGCAGGAGCGCAGACGCGCCGTGTCCCGTGCCGAAAACGCGCGAAAAGACGGGCGAGGTCAGTCTGTCGACCATATCCGCGCCGCCGACGGCGACGAACAGCGACGACATGACCGAGTACGGGAACACGGACGGGATAACGCTCTTAAAGCATATCGTAAGCGCGCGCGTCACGGCGTCGCCGACAGTGTCGGGCATTAAAAGAAAGAATACGGAAACGGCTACAGCCGTTATAGCGACTGCGGCGCGCGTCTGTTTTTTCATAATCGTACAAAGCCTCACATATGATTCTACTGATAATTTATATGAGGTACGGGAGCGCGATTATACTATGAGAAAAACAAGATTAAAGGACGCGTTAGCGTCGTTTGCGGGCGATCTGTTCGAGGCGCCGAGCGACGATTTTTCGTCGGGGTGGAGCGTCACGGTGACGGACGGCGCGGAGGCGTACGTGAGGGGATGTCTCGGCATACTGTCGTACGGAGAAGATGAAATCGCCATCGACGCGGGGGAAGTGCTGATACGCGTCGGCGGATCGGGACTCGATATAGTCAGGTATGCGGAGCGCGAGATCGTCGTGCGCGGACGCGTTGCGTCGTTTTCGACGGAGGCGGCGGGATGCTGAAGCGGCTGTTTTTATATTTTATCGGCTGCGTCGCGGTCTTTGTCGATGACGAAAGTATCGCGGGCGCGACAAAGACGGCGTTTTCGCTCGGGCTGCCCGTCATACTCGGCAGGCGAAAGAAGCACGGTCGCAGGCTGATTTTGCGGTATGCGGACTTTGACGCGTTCGCGGACGCGTGCCGTGAAAACGGAGTTGCGTTCACGCTCGTAAAGCGGTCGGGGCTGCCGGAGCTGCGCCGCCGGTACGGGCGAAGGCTCGGTCTTTTTATCGGCGGCGCGATCTTTATTGCGGCGATATTCATCGCCGACGATTTTGTGTGGCGGATAGACGTGTCGGGCAACGAAAATGTGTCGGACGAGGCTATAATAAACGAGCTCGATGCGCTCGGGTTCCGTCTCGGTACGCGTCACAAGAGCGTCGACTACGACGTTTTGCACAACCGATTCCTCTTGGCGTCGCCGGACATATCGTGGATAGCGGTCAATATGAAGGGGAGCGTCGCGCGCGTCGAGGTGCGCGAATACATAAAGGGCGGCGGCGAGCGCGACGATTCGCCCGCGAATATCGTCGCCGACGAGGGCGGCGTCATAACGCAGGTGTCGGATTTTGCCGGTTCCGCGCAGGTGAAGATAGGCGACGAGGTGGAAAAGGGTCAGCTTCTCATATCGGGCATCGTCGACTATGAGGATGCACGCACCGAGATAGTCCGCGCGAGGGGCGAGGTATATGCGGAGGTATGGCGCGAAATTGCGGTGCGTATGCCGCTCGTATGCGTCGAAAAGATGAAGACCGACGATAATTTCTCCGATTTTGCCATAAAAATTTTCTCAAAAACGATATTTTTTGGCTCAAAGGGTAGAATTGACACCGACTTTTATGATACAATAACAGTGAAGCATGAGATAGTGCTGCCCGGAACCGTCATTTTGCCCATAACAGTCATCGAGAACAGGCACGAGCGGTACGAGGATGTGACGGTCACGCGCACGCCGGACGAGGCGGCGGTCGAGGCGTACCGTCAGTTCAAGCTCGCGTTTATCGAAGCGTGCCGCGACGTGACGCTGCTCGAATACGATATGAAGGACGGCATGAACGAGACGGGCGATGCGTATGAGATAGTGTGCCGTGTGCGCGTTATAAAGAATATCGCAAAGACGGCGCCGTTCGACGCGGGCTAACGGGAATTTGCACATCGGGAAATATACAAAGGAAAGGACAGCGGTGAAAGTATGGCTGAGAGGATCATAAAAACGAGGTCGAGCGAGATAACGAGCCGCCTGTTCGGCGCATTCGACGCCAATGCGCGGCGCATTGAGGAGACGTTCGGCGTAAAGCTCTACAACAGGCAGAGCGGCGACTCAGACGGCGACAATATTATCCTGTCCGGAGACGATGAGGCGGTGGCGAAGGCTGCCGAGGCTGTCGAATACTTAAAGGGAATGGCGGAGTATAACGAGTCGCTCGCGGAGCAGACTGTCGATTACGTTATAGGCATGGCGGCGGACGGGCGTGCGTCGGAGCTCGAAGCGCTCGACGACTGCGTATGCGTCACGAACAAGGGCAAGCCGATAAAGGCAAAGACGGTCGGTCAGAAAAAGTACGTTGAGGCTATACGCAAAAACACGGTCACGCTCGGCGTCGGTCCCGCCGGTACGGGCAAGACGTTCCTTGCGGTCGCGATGTCGGTCAAGGCGCTGCGCGACCGCGACGTAGAGCGAATAATCCTGACGCGTCCCGCCGTCGAGGCGGGCGAAAAGCTCGGTTTTCTGCCGGGGGATCTGCAAAACAAGATAGACCCGTATCTGCGTCCGCTGCACGATGCGCTTTATGAGATGCTCGGCGCCGAGAATTACACGCGCCATGTCGAGCGTCAGACGATCGAGATCGCGCCGCTCGCGTATATGCGCGGCCGGACGCTCGACGACAGCTTTATAATTCTCGATGAGGCGCAGAACACGACGCCCGAGCAGATGAAGATGTTTTTGACGCGAATCGGTTTTAACTCGAAGGTAGTCGTGACGGGTGACCTGACGCAGACGGATCTGCCCACGGGGAAGCGGAGCGGTCTTGCCGAGGCGGTGAAGATACTCGAGGGCATCGACGACATTGCGATACACCGCTTTACGGAGCGCGACGTCGTGCGTCACAAGCTCGTGCAGAAGATAATCCTCGCGTACGACAAATATGACCGCGAGCGCAAGGCGAGAGACGCGGAGTCGCGCACGCGGTACAGGATGAGATAAAACTGGCGGCGGAGTGTACGCAGTTGTTGCGGTTTGATTAAGTGCGGTAAAATTATTCACACGAATTTGTGAAAAGTACTTGACAAATCACAGAAATTGTGGTATAATGTCATCGTGGACTTGCAAAGCAAGTCCCAAAAGCTGCGCTTTTGCTGCGGCATTGCCGCAGACTCGACATTGACGGCCTCGCAAAAATGCCCTTGCAAGCAAGCATTTTTGCTTCGTGGTATAATATAGGCAGTAAAAGTGAAGGACAAGACATGAGATTCAAGATAGAGTTCAGACGGAAGCCGAGTCTGCGCGTTTTAATCGAGGACGAGCAGGAGCGGAAGTATGTAACGATAAAGCAGCAGAAGCTGATACGCCACGCGATACTCGAAACGCTGTCGCTCGAGGGATTCGACCGCGACGCCGAGGTATCGGTCACGCTGACGGACAATGACACGATACGCGAGATAAACAGCGAGTACCGCGGTATCGACGCGGCGACGGATGTTTTGTCGTTCCCGCAGTATGAAAGCGCCGACGATTACCCGCCGCGCGGTTTCGTTCCGCTCGGTGATATAGTCGTGTCGGTCGAGAGGGCGCAGGACCAAGCGCTTTTGTACGGTCACAGCTTCGAGCGCGAGCTCGCGTTCCTTGTCGCACATTCGACGCTTCATCTGCTCGGTTACGATCACGTAAACGATGAGGCGGGTGAGAGGATCATGCGCGAAAAGCAGCGAGAGATCATGGACAGGCTCGGTCTCTCTGTGACGGAAACAGAAAAGGAAAAAGAAAAAGACGGGACATCGGCGGAGGACAAATGAAAAGGACCGCATTTATATCAATAGTAGGGCGTCCGAACGTGGGCAAGTCGACGCTTCTCAACGCCATGCTCGGCGAGAAGGTCGCGATAGTGTCGTCGAAGCCGCAGACGACGCGCAACCGCATAACGGGTATTCTGACGCGCGGCGACGATCAGTTCGTGTTTCTCGATACGCCGGGACTTCATAAGCCGCGCACGAAGCTCGGAGACTACATGGTAAAAAGTGCGGAGCAGTCGATAGGCGACTGCGACGCGGTCATACTTATCGCCGACGCGGAGCATCCCGCCGGGAACATCGAGACGTCGGTCATCGAGCGGCTCCGTGCGGGGAAGATACCGGCGATACTCGTACTTAACAAGACCGATCTTTCGGGAGCGGAGACGCTGGCGAAGACGATAATGTCGTATGCGGAGCTGTATGATTTTGCGGCGGTCGTGCCGACGTGCGCGCTTAAGGGCAAGGGCGTCGAGGATGTGATAGACGAGGCGTCGAAGTTTCTCAAAGAGGAGGACTGGTATTTCCCGGGCGACGAGGTGACCGATCAGTCGGAGCGGCTCTATGCGGCGGAGGTCATACGCGAGAAGATGCTGCGGCTTTTGTCGCGGGAGATACCGCACGGGACCGTCGTCACTATCGAGGAGTGGCACGACGAGGACACGCTTATAAAAATACGCGCGGAGATATACTGCGAAAAGCCGTCGCACAAGGCGATAATAATCGGCAAGAACGGCGAGATGTTAAAGCGCATCGGGACGTATGCGCGCGAGGACCTCGAATCGTTCTTCGGGACGAAGATATTCCTCGACTTGTGGGTGAAGGTCAAGGAAGGCTGGCGCGACAGAGGCGGTTATCTGCGCGACTTCGGTTACGACATAAAGTCGCTGAAATAAGCGCTCCCGAAAAATGGAGAGGGAAAAGGTCACGGGGGTCGTGATACGGGAAAGGCCCGCCGGCGACAACGATAAGCTTTTGACGCTTCTGACCGCCGAGCACGGAAAGATGATAGTTACGGGCAAGGGCGTGCGGTCGCTGAAAAACAAGAATATGGCGTCGACGCAGATGTTCTGTTTTTCGTCGTTCGTCATAACGAAGAACCGCGGCGGGTTTTACCACATATACGAGTCCGACCTGCTCGAATCGTTTTTCGGGCTGCGGCGCGACCTTGTGCCGCTGTCGCTGGCGACGTATGTTTGCGACGTCGTCGACCATTGCAGCGTCGAGGACAGCGGCGACGTGCCGCTTCTGCGGCTCTTATTAAACACGCTTTACGCGATATCGAGTGCGAAGAAGCCGTATGTGCAGATAAAAGGCGCGTTTGAGATGCGGTGCGCGTCGGTGTGCGGGCTTGCGCCAGATCTTGACGGTTGCTCGGTGTGCGGTACAGGTGATGCGCCGATGTATTATCTCGACGTTCTCGGCGGCGTCGCGGTATGCGCGGACTGCATGTCGAAGCGGAAGCTCGACGACGCGGTCGAGCGTGAGATGAGCGGCGAGTGGACGCGTCCGCTCGTGCAGCTCTCGCCGGAGCTTCTATTGATACTGCGTCATCTCGTCGAATGCGATATTTCGCGGCTGTTGGCGTTTGCTCTGCCGCAGCAGCTCGAACACGATTATCAGACGGCTTGCGAGCGGTATCTCTTGCATCATCTCGGACGCGGGTTCGATACGCTCGATTTCTACAAGCAGATCACAAAAATGTAATATAAAGGGATATGAACGGAAACGACAAATCACTTAAAACACTTGAATTTGATAAGATAACGACGCTTCTTGCCGACTGCGCCGTGACGGACGGCGCGCGTGAGATGGCGAACGCGCTTTTGCCGTCCGATGACCCGGTAGTGGTTTTGCGCCGTCAAAGGCGCACGACGGATGCGAAAGCGCTGCTCGGCAAAAAGGGGATGCCGCCGTTCGGCGGCGTAACCGACATCGGCGACACGGTCGAGAGGGCGCTCAAGGGTGCGGTATTGACGGCGCGCGAGCTTCTGTCATGTGCGAATGTTCTGCGCACGTCGCGCAGGCTCGGGAGGTATCTGCACGAGGATCACGACGGCAACGAAAAGGAGCGTGCGGAGTCGACGGTGGACGAGATATTCGACCGTCTCATCGCCGACAGGGGACTCGAGGACGCGATCTCGCGTGCGATAATATCGGAGGATATGATCGCCGACGAGGCGAGCTCCGAGCTTGCTGACATAAGGCGCAAGATGCGCGCGGCGAATTCACGTGTGCGCGACATTTTGCAAAAGTATATAACGGGCGGCACGTACAGCCGAATACTCCAGGAAAATATAGTCACGCAGCGCGGCGGGCGGTTCGTCATACCCGTCAAGGCGGAGTATAAGAACGAGATAAGCGGACTTATACACGACACGTCCGCGTCGGGTGCGACGGTATTCGTCGAGCCGCTCGCGGTAGTTGAGGCGAACAATGAGCTGCGCATACTCGAGGGGCGCGAGCAGCGCGAGATCGAGCGCATTCTCGCCGAGCTGTCGGCGAGCGTCGCGTCTGCGGCGAGCACGCTTCTGCTCGATTACAGGAATATTACGGAGCTTGCGTTTATATTTGCGTGCGCGGAGCTGTCGTTCCGCATGGACGGCGTCGAGCCTAAGATAAACGCAGAGGGCAGACGCGAGGTGTCGCTCATTAAGGCGCGACACCCGCTGCTCGACAAAAAGACGTGCGTGCCGGTCACTATCGCCGTCGGCGGCGATTATGATACGCTTATAATCACGGGTCCCAACACGGGCGGCAAGACGGTCGCGCTGAAAACGCTCGGACTTTTATGTCTTATGGCGCAGGCGGGACTTCACATACCGGCGGGCGGGACGTCGGTCGTGTCGGTATTCGACGATATCCTCGCCGATATAGGAGACGAGCAGAGCATAGAGATGTCGCTGTCGACGTTCTCGTCGAGCATGTCGAACATAATAGGCATACTGTCGCGGGCGAACGACCGCTCGCTCGTGCTTCTCGACGAGCTTTGCTCGGGTACCGATCCCGTCGAGGGTGCGGCGCTTGCGACGGCGATAATCGAGCATGTGCGCGGGTGCGGCGCGCTATGCGCGGCGACGACGCATTATGCGGAGTTAAAAGCGTATGCGCTCAACACCGACGGCGTGTGCAACGCCGCGTGCGAATTCGACGTTGCGACGCTTCGTCCGACGTATAAGCTCATAATCGGTGCGCCGGGCAAGTCGAACGCGTTCGCGATATCGACGCGGCTCGGGTTGCAGAAGTCGATCGTCGACAGGGCAGGCGAGCTTATCAGCGGTGTTGACAAGAGCTTCGAGGACGTTATTGAAAGGCTCGAAGCGGCGCGCGTCGAGATGGAGCGCGAACGCGCAAGGCAGGAGGAGCTTCGCGTCGAGTACGAGCGGTTCAAAGCGTCGGCGGAGGCGAAGCTGAACGCGCAGCTTTCGGGTGCGAAAGCGGAGGAGGAGCGCGCGGAAAAGCGCGCGCAGGAGATATTGGCGAGCGCGCGCGCATCGAGCGAATTCGTAATGGCGCAGCTTGAGCGTGTGAAAAAGGAGCGCGATTCGGAAAATCTCGGGCGTGCGATGTCGGAGGCGAAGCGCGCAATACGCGATCATCTGCGCGGCGCGGAGTCGACGCTCGAAAAGCCTGCGGAGGATGAAGAAGAATACGTGCCGCCGCGCGAGTTCAGGGTCGGCGACGACGTTATAATATCGGGCGCGGGCATACGCGGCATAATCACGGACGGTCCCGACAAGTCGGGGAGTGTGACGGTGAAGTCGAACGGTATCACGACGCGAACGAAGACGTCGCGTCTGCGGTTTGCGCCAGACGACGGCACTGTGACGGCGGGCGGCAAGACCGTTTCGTCGACGGTGCGAGTGAAGTCAGCGGGTGCGTTTTCGCCGGAACTCGACATACGCGGTTTCACGACGGACGACGGGTTGTTTGCCGCAGATAAATATATCGACGAGGCGCAGGTGGCGGGAATCCGCTCGATTCGCATAATACACGGCAAGGGGACGGGCGCGCTTCGCGGCGCACTTCACCGATTCCTCAAGTCCGACCCGCGCGTGTCGTCGTTCAGGCTCGGCGCTTACGGCGAGGGCGACGCGGGCGTGACAGTCATTGAGTTGAAATAAGTCAAACAAAACAAAGGAGAATATAAAAATGATCGACAAGCTATGCCTCGGCGCGCAGCTATACACTATGCGCGCGAAAACGAAGACGAAGGAAGATTTCCTCGCGACGGTCAAGTCGCTGTCGGAGATCGGGTACCGCTATATGCAGGTATCGGGCGTCGGCCCCGACGTCACGCCGGAGGTTATAAAAACGGCGGTCGACGAGTACGGCGTCAAATGCATACTGACGCATACGAATCTGCGCCGCATCATCGAGGACACCGAGGGCGTTATAGCCGACCATGACGTTTACGGCTGCGACGCTATCGGAATCGGCGGCATCGCCGGCATGTATCCGCACACGGCGGACGGTTACGCGAAGTTCGCGCTCGATATTGCCGAGGCAGTCGAGAAGATAAAGGCGGCGGGGAAGGTGTTCCTGTATCACAATCACCGCTTTGAGTTTGAGCACTACGGCGACAGGACGGGGCTCGACATTCTCATGTCGATCACGGACCCGGAGGGGGTGAAGTTCACGTTTGACACGTATTGGGCGCAGGTCGCGGGCGTCGACCCCGCAGATTTCATACGTAAGCACGGAGATCGGATATTCTGCACGCATCTGAAGGATATGACGGTCAGGGACGACAAACTCGTGATGACGGAGTGTCTGACGGGCAATCTCAACTTTGACGCGATCGTGGACGCTTGCATGAGCTCGGATATAAAGTGGCACATGATCGAGCAGGACGACGTTTATATCGACCTTTTCGACAGCATGCGCATAAGCCACGACAATTTGAAGGCGAAGTATCCGCAGTTCCGCGACGAGTAAAGGGGGCGTACATATATGGCAAAATTCAGGCTTTCCGCGTTTGCGGACGAGTATTCGCCGCTGCTCGACCGGCAGCTCGATGGGCTGGCAGCGTTCGGTATTGATAAGATAGAGCTGCGCGGCGTCGATGGCAAAAATGTGTCGGAGTTGACGGCGTCGGAGGCGCGCGAGGTCAGGCGCAAGCTCGACGGCGCGGGCATAACGCTTTCGGCGGTCGGCTCGCCGCTCGGTAAGGTAGACGTCGGCGGCGATATAGGCGCGCATGTGGAGTTGACGCGCCGCGTGTGCGAGACCGCGAATATACTCGGCTGCGGTCGGGTGCGCGGGTTCTCGTTCTACGGTACGCAGAATAAGCGCGAGGCGGTAATCGATGCGCTCGGAAAAATGATCGACGTTTGCTGCGGCGCGGGCGTGCTGTACTGTCACGAGAATGAAAAGGGCATATACGGCGACACGCCGGAGCGGTGTCTCGACTTAAAAGAGACGTTCGGCGACAAAATAGGCGTCGTGTTCGACCATGCGAATTTCATTCAGTGCGGCGTTAAGCCGTATGAGGATGCGCTGCCGATGCTGATCGGTCACATTGATTATCTGCACATCAAGGACGCGGACGCGGATGGAACGGTCGTGCCTGCGGGAGAGGGCGTCGGCCGCATCGCTGAGACGCTCGCCGATGTCGATGCAAAGTATGACGGCGAGGTCATACTGACGCTCGAACCGCATCTGCACGTTTTCGCGGGGCTCGACGCGCTCGAACACGGTGAAAAGTCGAAGCTGCGCGGCACGTATGCAACGAGCGAGGAAGCGTTCGCGGCGGCGGTCGGCGCTTTGCGCACGATACTCGAGGGTATACGCAGATGAAAGATATGCGCGTACTTGCGATGGATTACGGCGCGTCGTCGGGACGCGGCATCGTCGGCATTTACGACGGCGAGCGTCTTCGCACGGAGGAGGTCCATCGCTTTGACAATAAGCCCGTTACGATGGCGGGGCGGCTTTTGTGGGACCTGCCGTCGCTGTACGGAAGCATAGCGCCCGCGCTGTCGGAGGCTAAGGCGCGGTTCGGCGGTGTGTCGTCGGTCGGCGTCGACACATGGGGCGTCGATTACGGATATATCGACAAAAACGGGCATCTTCTGTCGCTGCCCGTCCATTACCGCGACAGCCGCACGGAGAGCGTGCGCGATGAATTCTTCCGCGTGATACCGTGGGACGAGCTCTACTCGGTCACGGGCATACAGGATCTTGCGTTCAACACGATATATCAGCTGTGGTGCGACGTGAAAAACGACAGTCATATCGTGGACGTGGCAGAGCGCATGATGTTCATACCCGATCTGTTCAATTATTTTCTGTCGGGCGAGATGCGCACAGAGTACACGATAGCGTCGACTGGTGCGATACTCGACGCGAAGACGAGAAGGCTCGCGGACGGTCTTTTATCGCGTATCGGGTTTGACGGCTCGATGCTGCCGCCGCTGACTGAGCCGTCGACGGTGATAGGGAAGCTGCGCGGAGATGTGCGCGACGCTGCCGGATGCGACGTCGACGCTGTGGCGACGGCGTCGCACGATACGGCGTCTGCGGTGCTCGCGGTGCCCACGTCGGGTGATGATTTCGTCTACATAAGCTGCGGGACGTGGAGCCTGCTCGGAACTGAACTGTCATCGCCGCTGATAAACGACCGTTCGCGCGAGCTGTCGTTCACGAACGAGGGCGGCGCCGGCGGCACGATAAGGTTCCTCAAAAATATATCGGGGCTTTGGCTCAAGCAGGAGTCGCGCCGTCAGTATGCGCACGAAGGCGTGCGGTATACGCACGACGAGCTGTCGGACGCCGCCGCGTCGTCGGTGCCGTGCAGATACATCATCGACCCCGACGACGACGCGTTCACGCCGCCCGGCGGCATGGTGACGCGTATCGCGGACTTTTGCGAGCGGACGGGGCAGGGACGTCCCGAATCGGTCGGCGAGGTCATGCGGTGTATATTCGATTCGCTGACGATGAGGTACCGGTGGGGCGTTGAAAAGATACGCGAGCTGACGGGTCGTCGGGCGTCGGAGATACACATAGTCGGCGGAGGTGTCAAGGAGTCGGTGCTATGCCAGATGACGGCGGACAAGTGCGGTATCCCCGTTGTGGCGGGTCCTGCGGAGGCGACGTCTATCGGCAATATCTGCTCGCAGCTTATAGCGAAGGGCGAGCTGTCGGGGATCGCCGAGGCGCGCGAGCTCGTGCGCCGTTCGTGTGAGCCGACGGTTTATGAGCCGAATGTCGGCCGTCCCGACGCGGAGCTTGAAGATCGAGTTTATAATGAAGTTTTTTTGAAGCTCATAGAAAAATAAATAATAAAGGAGAATGATATGGACTACAAGGGAGCGGTCGAATATTACGCGCAGTACGGCGTCGACGTTGAGGCGGCGATAGCGCGCACAGCGTCTATACCGGTGTCGATGCACTGCTGGCAGGGCGACGACGTGCGCGGATTTGAAAATCCGGACGGCGAGCTGACGGGCGGCATACAGACGACGGGCAATTATCCCGGTCGGGCTAAGACGATAGGTCAGCTCAGAGCTGATTTTGACAAGGCTGCGAGTCTGATACCTGGCAAAAAGCGCATCAATCTGCACGCCATCTACCTTGACGCCGACGGCGAAAAGGTCGGAAGATGCGATATCGAGCCGAGGCATTTCGATTCGTGGATATCGTGGGCGCGGGAGCGCGGACTCGGCATCGACTTCAATCCGACGTGCTTTTCGCATCCGATGAGCGAATCGGGGCTGACGCTGTCGTCGCCCGACAAGGCGGTGCGCGATTTCTGGATAGAGCACTGCAAGCGCTCGCGCAATATCGCGGAGCATATCGGCAAAGAGCTCGGCGAGACTGTCGTCACGAACTATTGGGTGCCGGACGGTATGAAGGATACGCCCGCGGACAGGCTCGCTATGCGCGAGCATCTGCGCGATTCGCTCGACGAGATATTCGCGCGCCCGGTAGATAAAAAATACAACAAGGACGCCGTCGAGGGCAAGGTGTTCGGCATCGGAGCCGAGTCGTTCACGACGGGCAGCAACGACTTTTATCTCGCGTATGCGATAAGCAGGGGCGTTTTGTGGACGCTCGACGCCGGTCACTTCCATCCGACGGAGTTCATATCGGATAAGATCAGTACGGCGCTCGCGTTCATGCCCGAGATACTGCTCCACGTATCGCGTCCGGTCCGTTGGGATTCCGATCACGTCGTAACGTATGACGACGAGCTGCGCGCCATCGCATGCGAGATACTGCGCGCGAATGCGGACGGGAGAGTACATATCGGGCTCGACTTCTTCGACGCGTCCATCAACCGCGTCGCAGCGTGGGTCATCGGTACGCGCAACATGCAGAAGGCGCTGCTGTATGCGGCGCTCGAGCCGTCCGCGATGCTTGCCGAATATGAGCGGAGCGGCGACTACACGTCGCGTCTCGCGCTGATGGAGGAGATCAAGACGTTCCCGTTTGCGGAGGTTTGGACGCACTACTGCGAAATGCAGGGAGTGCCGTCTGATGGCAAGTGGCTCGATGAGGTACGCGAGTATGAGAAAAAGATACTCGCCGAAAGATAAGGGGGAAGTTGCAATGAAAAACAGACGTTTTCTGACTCTTGTGTCGGTATTGCTTCTTTTGTCGTTCGTGCTCGGGTTTGTCTCGTGTGCGAAGCCGGACGGCGGAAAGACGGACGGCACGGGAACGAATGAGGGGGCGGTCGGTGGTGCATCGTCCGATACTGCCGAAGTCACAGTCGGCGATGCGTCGGCGGGTACGCCGTCGTATACGATACCCGAATATGAGCCGCTCAAGTATTCGGGGCGCAAGATGAGGACGAAACGCGTGTCGGTGCATGACCCGAGCATCGTGTATGACAGCACGAGCGGGAAATATTATTTGTTCGGCTCTCACAAGGCGTGGGCGGTCAGCGACGACCTTGCGAGCTGGAACACGTTTTCGATGCCGTCGCTCGAAAAGCGAAACGTTCGGGTGTTCAAGGACAGCATAGCGTGGTCGAAGCACGGAAATTCGAACTATGACGTTGAGGGCAATATGTGGGCGCCGGACGTTATCTATAACGAGGCGATGGGCAAATGGTGCATGTACATGTCCATCAACGGCGACAACTACTATTCCTCGATAGTGCTTTTGACGTCCGACACTATCGACGGCGAATACGAGTACGTCGGTCCGATAGTGTACTCGGGATTCATTGACAACGAGCAGCTCGCCGAGACGAATTTCACTGAGGTGACGGGCGACACCGACATCAAGCGCTACCATATAGGCAAGAGCTGGAACGCGTCGTACGGTCCGAACGCCATCGACCCGTGCGTGCTCTATGATAAAGACGGTCAACTTTGGATGTCGTACGGCTCGTGGTTCGGTGGCATATTCCTGCTCAAGCTCGACAACAACACAGGTTTACGCGATCTGACGCAGAAATATGAGACAAAGACAGGCGTGTCGGACAAGTATTTCGGCTTAAGGATATCGGGCGGTTACGGCGGCACGGGCGAGGGCTCGTACATCGTATGGGACCCGGTCGCGGGATATTATTACCTCTATATGTCATATTGCGGACTTGACGCGACAGACGATTTCTCGGGTTACCACATCAGACTGTTCCGCTCGGAGAATATCGAAGGTCCGTACGTCGACTCGATGGGCAACGGCGCGATAGTTACAAAAGAGGGAGAGTCTCAGTCGCAGAAGGGGATAAAGCTGTTCGGCAACTATTCGTTCTCCTCGCTTAAGGGAAACGGCGAGAACAGTGAAAACGGCTACATGTCGGGCGGTCACAATTCCGCGTTCATCGACTCCGACGGTCAGCATTATCTCGTATATCATACGCGCTTCAACGTCGGTCAGGAATGGCACGAGGTCAGGGTGCATCAGCAGTTCATGAACGAGGACGGGTGGCCCGTCACGGCGGTCTACGAGTTCCAGGGCAGCGTCATGTCCGAAAGCGGTTATTCGACAGAGGAGATCGCGGGCGATTACGAGTACGTCGATCACGGCATAGACGCGACGACGCGGAAGACGGGCATGTTACCGATACGGAATCTCACGCTCAATGCGGACGGCACGATAACGGGCGACGCCGAGGGCACGTGGGATCAGCATACGGGAGAGGACGGCAAGGGCTACTATGTGACGATGAAGATAGGCAGCTCCGAATATAAGGGCGTATTCTTCAAGCAGTACGACGAGTCGAAGCAGCACAACGAGGTCATGACATTCACGCTTATCGGCAATAACGACCATTCGATATGGGGCAGCAAGGTCGGATAAGGTAATTGAGCATACATAATGATTCGGGCATGACGGTGAAGTTTTAACCGTCACGCCCGAGGTTTTTATTGTTGATGATATTATGTTAAGCTGCGTCTTTACTGTGTCCGCGGATGGCGGCGAGCACGATATACACGATGAAGTATACAATAACGGCGTCGACGGCGATCTCGCCGTATGAGGTAAGGATCGATTTAATCTGCTCCGATGTGAGCGACGTGCCGTATTTTATGATGCCCGATATATTGGCGTATATCTCGTTTATCAGATACGGCAAAAGCCGTATTACCGAGGCTGTCGCCATTTTGACGGGTACGGCATGGCGCAGACCGAAAAGCGGCGCGGGCGTGCCGTTCGGGAGCGTGCGTGTGAACATTTCGGCAAATACGGCGGTGATGCCGTATGCGAGCGCACGCGCGAGCAGATTTGCGAGAAGATAGAGTGTAAGATATCCGATGCCGCCGACGTCGATATTGCTGATCGATATGTCGATAGCGGCAGCGGCGGCATAGTCGAGTGCGGCGAGCGCCGTCACGAGCAGAAGTGCTGTACGCGCCGCTTTGCGGTCGTTTGTGAAGTAGAGCACAGTTGCGGCGCCGCACGCGTAAAAGGCACTGTCAAACAGGAATACGGTCGTGTACATTATATACGATACGGCGCCGCTGTCGTCTCCTATCTCGCCGTAAGCGACGGACAGCACGCGCGACGTGAGCATGACGCATAGCGTTATAAGCAGTCCGCGCCCGAGCGCGGATCGTTTTTCTTTCATTACGTAAAGCCTCTTGATCCTTGATTTTCTCTATTTTACCATAAGCGAACAAAAAAATAAAGCATTTTTGCATGATACATTTTCGCGAAAAGACATATATATGATAGTAAAAAGACGAAAGCGAGGATATTTATGGATAAACTGAATCTCGACCCGCCGATAGTGCCGCTCGACGGCGACGTCGACCATGCAATCGTGGGAGAGTTCATAGACGAGATGTGCAGGCGGTATGACTTTGTCGAGCGCGTCATCGTCGGCAATTCGATACGCGGACGTGAGCTTTACTGCGTGAAACTCGGCAGACGCGACGCGGCGCCGATACTGTATATCGGTGCGCACCACGGCATGGAGAGGCTAACGTCGGCGCTGCTTTTGCGGTTCATCAACGAATACTGCGAGTCGTACCGCGCCGACGGCAGGATGTACGGCATGTCGATGCGGTATCTCTTTTCGGAGCGGTGCATATACATACTGCCTATGCTCAATCCCGACGGAGTTGAGATATCTCTGCATGGTGCGGACAGGGAAAGTCCGCTCTATGAGCGTCTTATTAAGATGAACGGCGGCGACGATTTTACGCACTGGCAGGCGAATGAGCGCGGCGTCGACCTCAATCACAACTACGACGCGGGTTTTGCCGAATATAAGCTGCTCGAGCATCGGCTCGGCATATGCGGCGGCGCGACGAAGTACAGCGGCGAATATGCCGAGTCGGAGCCTGAAACAGCGTCGCTGTGCAGGCTCGTGCGCACTGTCGAGCCGCGTCTCGTTCTGGCGCTGCACACGCAGGGTGAGGAGATATTCTATACGAGCGGCGGCATGTGCCCGCCTCCGTCGCGGCGCGTCGGCAGGATAATATCGGAGCTGACCGGTTATGAAATGGCGGAGCCGGACGGCACCGCTGCATATGGGGGCTTCACGGACTGGTTCGTGGCTGAGTATGCGCGTCCGTGCTTCACGCTCGAGTGCGGCCGCGGCAAAAATCCACTGCCGAAGGATGAATTTTTCCCGATATACTCGCGTCTGCGCGAGATGTTTTTCCGTGCGCCGGTGTTAGTGTAGATTATTATTATATGCGGGGGAACTTCCCTAAAAGTTCCCCCGCGCCCCATCAAAACTTTTACTACTTTGATGAACGGTGCCGTTTGTTTAGGATTACTATCCTATCCACTCGACCGCCAAGCGTATCCATTCGGCGACGCGGGCGTCCTCGAGACCGCGATTGCCGCACGATGTCTCGCGCGTCGCAAGCGACAACCCATGCGGCCCGCGCGGGTAGACGTGGAGCTCGAACGGTATTTTATGCGCCGACAGCGCCGACGCGAACAAAAGCGAGTTTTCGACGGGAACAGCGCCGTCGGTCGCGGTATGCCATATGAACGCGGGCGGCGTTCTGTCGTCGACGAGATTTTCGAGGCTGTGCGCCTCAAGCTCGTCAAGGTCGGCGTCGGCGCCGATAGAGACGTTGATGGTGCCGCGATGTGCGAACCGTCCCGCCGTTATGACCGGATATGCGAGTATCATGCCGTTCGGGCGGTTCTCGCCGTATGCGATGTCGAGCTCGTCGCGGATGAACTCCTCGTGCCAGCGCACGCCGAGCATCGCCGCGACATATCCGCCGGCGGAGAATCCGGCGACGTAGATGCGCTTTGAGTCGATGCGGTATTCGTCAGCGTGGCGGCGCACATGCGCGACGGCAGACGACGCGTCGAGAAGCGGCAGCGGATAGTGACCGAGCTCGCCTATCGAATAGCGCAGGACGAACGCGTTGCAGCCGCCCGACAGAAACGACAGCGCGACAGGCTCCGCTTCGCGTTCGGACAGGAATGTGAGACCGCCGCCCGGCAGGACTATGACGGCGGGACGCGGCGGCGCGTTCAATTCGGGTGCGTCGTCGTGTATGTATGTGGTGAGCGTCACGCGCTCGTCTTTGTCGTAGAGGTTTATCGTTTTCGTAGTCATGATAAAAACCCGTTTTTTCTTTATATTAGCACAAAGATATAAAAGTTACAATATTTATCGGAATAATTGTGAAAAATTGTTGAAAAATCATGCCGGGCGGGGTATAATTGAGAAAAGCAATATGATACGGGAGAATCATAATGAAAAAGGGAACGAAACCAAAACTGACGGAGTTGTGCTGTATGCTGCTCGCGGCCGCGTTCTTGTTTATAGCGTGCGGTCCGTCGTCGGCAGACGGCAGCACGACCGACGCTGACACAGAAACGGAGGGCATGACTGTGACCGAAAGCGAAACGAACGAAATACCCGAAGAACCCGCAGTTCTTACGGGCCGCGCCGTCGAGGCGCTTGACCGCGGGCTCGTCGCGGTGACGACTGACGACGGCATACTCGTGAGCTGGCGCTCGCTCGGTACGGAATCGTACGATACCGTGTACGAGCTTTACCGCGACGGCGAGCTCATCTACACGAGCGCAAAGGAGATGGCGACGTGCTTCCTTGACGAAAAAGGAAGTGCCGATTCGTCGTATACGGTGAGGACGGGCGGCGAGGAGTGCGACGCCGTCAAGCCGTATGAGCACAACTATTTCGACATACCGCTCGATGTGCCCGAACCGGGCAAAACGCCGAACGGCGAACGGTACACGTACTCGCCGAACGACTGCTCGTGCGGCGACCTCGACGGCGACGGCGAGTATGAGATCGTGCTCAAATGGGACCCGTCGAACGCGCAGGACAACTCGAAGGACGGCTACACGGGCAACGTTATCC
>CANPXS010000045.1 GCA_947586625.1 uncultured Clostridia bacterium
ACCGTATCGGAGCCTGTCGATATCCGCATCGTTCCCGACGTGACCGGCAGGACCGGCGAGGCTGATTTGATATTTGCCGAGATCGACCTTGTCGACGGAGACGGCAACATTTCATGGAACGCGGACGGCGAGGTAACCGTCTCTGCTGCGGGCGGTGTCGTTATCGGCACGGGCTCGGGCAAGGTCGACGACACCCACGACTACACGAAAAACGTGTGCCGCGCATATCACGGCAGACTGCTCGCCGCGATCTTGCCGACGGACGGCGAGGTCACGGTCAAGGCGACATGCGGCGGATTTTGCGCGGAAGCGAAGATAAAAATAAAATAGGGTAGGGAAGATTAAGCAACAACGCCCGCAAGCCGCAAAAACGCGGTTTGGGGGCGTTTCTCTTGCGGCGAAAGGCGATAAAAAGCGGCTGTTAAAATATGTAATTTATGACAGATGTTTGAATCCGTCCCGAATATTGAGCAAATCTCGGAAACGGTGTAAAAAAAGAACAACAAAGGACGGGAAAAGCAATAGTATAGTAAAGTTACAAGGATATAAAGAGATTTATGAAGGACGTGAAAGTCGTATACGGCACCGGCGACAAATCGGATGCTATTGATGCATTCTACAAGTTTGCCGACACGTCGGGCAGGAAATAATCCAAAGTCTCACAGTCAGGGCAAGATAATCGGGAATATTTCAGCATATATTCGAAATGATTTTTAAGGAAAACGTTTACCTCTTTGTTGACCACAGCCGATGTATTTAACTTATTATCCTTTTCGGTGAGATATTTCGACCCGTTTTCCGTCTAATAAGTGCGGACGCCAATGCGCCATAAAAAATTTCTGCATTATAGAGGAAAAATTAACGATGAAAAAAGTCGGACGTATAATACTGCTCTCGATATTGTGTATATGTATTTTTAATTGCCTGACATCATGCGGCGGCAAAGCGGAATATTCATGCGTCAGCTCGCGCAAAGCGTTTGAGGACGGCTGGGTATATACGTTTTCGTATCAATACGGCAGCGGTGACGGTGTCGACGACATCATTCCGTATTCATTCACCGTGATAAACATGCGTCACAGATACGGCGACGGTTATGATGAACCGATACAGATTTACGGCGAAGGCAGCGACCCCGCAGTTGACCGCGATATGCGGAAGATATCGTCGCTTCTCGGTTACGGCGGGAACGCTCCGACAAAAGACGAGCTTCTCGCGACGAATGCGGACAGTATCGAATTTGAAGTCGTCGATAAAGACGCGTTTTTCGAGGTCATGCGCGGCGCACTCTGCGGCGAGGCGCGCGATGTTGGCGAATATCCGAATCTGCCGTCTTATGCGCTTTTGTCCGAGCAGATGTTCATTGACGGTTACGCGTTCCAGATCGGACTTTTGGCAAATTGGGGCTATGCGGACTATGTTTATATCGACGTGCTTTATGAGGACGCAGACGCTCCACACGGGTATGTGCAGCTCTCCGATATGGCCGACGGAGGCGATGTATCGCAGGAGCAGTCAAAGCTGTTCTCGACGCTCGGGAGCATCGCATCCGGCATTGTATCCGGCAACGATCTGTCGTACGGCAAAGATGAAAACTGCGATTCCGTCATCGCGGACGTAAAGCTGTCAAGGCTTTATGATATGCTCGACGACATAGAGGCGGGCAAAATCGGCGCATACAGTGCGCGGGGGAAGGAATAAACGTAAATGATAAGGTGCGAAAGCATAACGAAATCATACGGCGAAAACGTCGTCATAGGATCGTTTTCTTACACGTTTGCCGATACGGGTCTCTATCTTTTGTTCGGTGAAAGCGGAAGCGGAAAAACGACGTTTTTGAATGTTCTCTCGGGTATGATACCGTTCGACGCCGGAAAGATTGAGATAGACGGGGTGATATTTCGCGGCTCCGTCGATATGGAAAAGACATCCGTGAGCTTTGATTACATAACGCAGGACACGTTTTTCGTCGATTTTCTCAACGTCGGTGAAAATCTGCGTCTTATATCTAACGATACGGACGAGGCCCGCGCAAGTTGTCTGCTTACGTCGTTCGGGCTCGGCGGCAAGGAAAAACAGCCGCCGTCAACGCTGTCAGGGGGCGAACGTCAGCGCCTCGCGCTTGCTCGCGCTGTCATGTCGAAAAAAAGCGTCATTTTTCTCGATGAACCCACATCGTCCCTTGACGGGAAAAATAAACTCGCTGTTTTCGAGCTTTTGTCACGTATATCGAAGTCGTGTCTCGTCATATGCTCGTCGCATGACGAAGAGGCGAAAAATTACGCCGACTTCGTGATACCGTTTACAAAATCTACTCACAAATGCGCTCCGATGTCCGCGTCCGCAAGCGTGACGCAAAAGAGAGGAAAGCGGCGCGAAAAAGTACGCCGCAGCGTCTGCGAGCTGCGTCCGTATATGAAGAAATGGTCGGCGGTACGAAGCCGGCGCACCGACATTTTGTTCGGCGTATTTCTCACGCTCGCGCTCTGTCTTTTGATGATCGCGGACACTCCGTCGCGAAAGCTCGACGCCAATGCGTCGAAGCTGTACCGCGTCAATCTTCTCGAGGTGCGCACAGACGGTGACAGCCGCGCCGACTATGAGGCGCTCGCATCTCTCGACGGTGTGCGCGAGGTCGTACCGATCTACTCATATGTGCTGCCCGACGTCGGCGCCGAACACACCTCCGACGGGATACTTGCCGAAAGACCGAACGTAGAATATGAGACCTCGATGCAGTATTTTCTGCCCGGGGATAAGGAGCTGTTCCCGTTCTCGGACCGTATCGAATACGGCGCTTATTTTACCGACGAGTACGACGTTATCGTCACCGATGCGTACGCGCGCATGATCTCGCCGAGTCGTCCCGAATCGCTTGTCGGCAGCAGAATAAGGAAAAATCTCTATGGCATAGGCGACGTCGAGCTTACGATAGCGGGCATACTTTCGCCTGTTGACGAGTTCGAATACCGCTATTTTCAGGTCGCGGAAAGCATGCCCGCCGATTTGACCGGCAGTTATGACTCCGTGTCGCACTTTAATGAGATGTATTTGAGCTCAAAGCTGCTTTCGCGTTATAATGACGACGATTTTTTTGAAAACGGCTCCGAGCGCGCATATTTTCTGATTTTCGACGACTACAGCGCGCTGCGGTCATTTTGGACGGCAAACGAAGCGTTTATAGCGGACAAAGGGTGGTATGCGTTCCCCTTCTTCGCACACGAGTTTTTGACGTCGGTATTCGGTGTGATGTCGGCGATACTTCTCACGCTGTCGGCTCTTATAACGCTTCTGTCCGTTTTGATGTATGCGTACATGATAAAAACGGAGCTTGCGTATAATAACAAATTCGTCTCCGTTTTCAACTACGCAGGCTTTACGGTCGGTCAGGTCACAGGCGAGCTTGTCAGGCTGAATCTGCTTCGCCTGCTCGCGACGTGCGCAGTATCGGGAACGGTATCGTTTGCGCTCACCGCCGCCGTAAACGCGCTCAACCGCAGGCTGACGTTCATACCGTTTGAAATATTCACCTATAACGTTCCGCTCTTACTCTTTCTTGCCGCGGCGCTGTTTTCGTCATCCGCATTTGCGATAAATTATTTCCTCCGCGGACTGCGCTGCCGAAGCTGGTACGAAAACCTCACCGCACAGCGCGATCTGATTTAGGAGGCGGACGATATGAAAAACGAATTGATGCTCGATAATATAGTCAAAGACTACGACCGACGCGTTATAGATAAGTTATCGTACACGTTTGAGCCGGGCAGGCTCTATGTCATAAAGGGCGTCAGCGGCTGCGGCAAGAGCACGCTTTTCAATATCATCGGCGGCGTCGAGACGGGCTTCGGCGGTACGGTCACATATAACGGGCGGAGCATTAAAGAAAATGCGGACGCGTACAGAAAAAACGTCGGTTACATTTACCAAAGCAGCCTTCTGTTGTCCGGCGTCAGCGTCATGGAAAATATGCTGCTCGTAAAAAATGACCGAAAATCGGTAACAGAGCTTGCGAAAAAACTCGGCATTGCGGGGCTGCTTGACAAGACGCCCGACGAGCTGTCGGGCGGCGAACGTCAAAGAGCGGCTGTATTGCGGTGTCTTTTGAGCGACCCGAATATCATACTCGCCGACGAACCTACGTCGTCGCTCGACGGCGGGAATTCCCGAATGATGGCGGAGCTTTTATCGTCGCTGAAAAGCGGCAGGATAATACTTGTCGCGACGCACGAGGGCTGCTTTGACGAATATGCGGACGAGATACTGCACCTCGATTACGGAAAGATCGCAAGCGTCGAAAAATTCGAGCGCACACCGGCGGCAAATACGGTCTCTGCTGCGCAAAAAATGTGCAAAGGACGCGGGATCGATCTTTTATCGTTCGCATTCAAGCGCCGCAGAGGCGAGTTTCGTCTGCAAAATCTTTTCCCGTTTGCGCTCGTGATGATGCTTATCCTTGTCACATCGACCGTGCAAAACTCGTTCGAGCGCGAGTATATACGTATTACGGCGTCACGTACGAACTCGGACGTGGTCGCGTTTTCGGACGGCGAGCTTGAACTGCTCGATGGCGCGCACCGCTCGAAAATGCGCGTCTACCGCAACTATACCGCGTCGGAGGGCAAAGTCACCGCACTGTACCTCGCCGATAAAAAGGACAGCGTTTTCGCTTACGGAGACATGATCGAGTACGGAAGGTTCCCGGAGCACGGCGGCGAAATACTCGTCAGCAAAGAATATGCATTTTTGTATGGCGGCGCAAATATAATCGGCGGGACTGTCACGTTTATGGGACGCGAATTCCGCATATCGGGCGTGACGTCAAAATTTGCCAACGGCGACGCTTATTACCGTGAAGATGCGCGTGACGACGGTACCGTTTATATTTACATTCCGCACGATACGCTCTCGGAATTTGCAGAGGAGACTGTGTGCGGTGTGACTCTTGCGTCATATCCCGATCTGTTCGGCGATATGGATACGGTCGAATACTTCCGACGTACACTTGACTTTACGCCCGACATTTCCGGTCTGCCGCCCGAGCAGGCAAAAGACATCTTAAACGACATAAGTCCCATAAACGATTTCGATCACGATGTAAAAATGCAAAAAGAGACTGTAAACGGTGTGACGCTCGTCTTGCTTCTTGTGTTTTACATATGCTTTATAATATTCTGCATTTTCATACGCATGAACGTAAAAACTGAGCTGTATTACAGACATCGCGAACTCGGATATTTACGTCTTTTCGGAGTGGAAAAGCATCGTATCTCCGCTATGATCATGCTCGAATATGCATCGCGCATCATGTGTTCATGCGCGTTTGCACTCGTCGTTTATTTTGCCGCGTTCGCACTGTATGCTATGTTTGCGCACAGCTTTGTCATTTTTAACATCGTCCATGTCGCGCTCGCGATGTTATGTGCGGCATCATTATATTTCGCGACCGTCGCGTCCGCGATACATGTATCGATGAAAAAGAGCGTACGTGAGCTGATAACGGAGTGAGAGGCATTGTGAGATATGCCGTTTCTCACGGTGCAGGTACGGTGAAAACGAAAAGATGATAACGCGTGGACCGAAGAGTACTTGTATACAAGGCGTTTGAAAGAATACGGGCAGATACGCGAAAGTGAAGAAATGCGTTTTGCAGAATTACGTCTATTTGTAAACGATTTGCAGCAAACCTACACGTGAATAAGTTTTATACCGTCAAAAACGGGAATTGAAGTGTCGCTCTCCTTGAACGGAATTAAAAACGCATTATCATCTTTTATTTGCTGATATTCAAAACCGTTTTCTTTCTCAACTGCGTCGGTCAGTTCTGCCTCTGATATATTATAACTTTCTAAAGAAACGGGATCGTTATAATTAACGACGTAGAAAACGCAGTCGTTCCTGAAAAACTCTGCCGAACCGATATAATTGCCGACGCTGTATAAGAACGACCTGATCGAAACGGTATTCGAGGGCGTTTCTGATTGCTTACTGATTTGTAAACAGTCAATGCTTACGTTATCGCCCGCTCCGAATGACGCAAGAATATTTACGGGAGTACCGTCTATATCGGATTCGATCAAAAAAGACTCGATCTTGCCGTAGCGATTTAACCTGATATTGCTCCTGACAACTGATAGATTCTCAACATCAGTCCGACACACATCTTCGAGCTTCGACATGAACTCGTCAACATTAAGCTGACGGTAACTCGACGGTATATCGTCGTTGTCGACTGCTGATATATCGCCGTTTTGAACGTCCGCCGCATATGTTTCCGTTTTGTAATTTCCCGCAGACACATACCGTTCGATTTGAAAGTATAATATACCGTCGCAGCATGTGATCGTTTCAAACCTGTCAAACCCGGCGTCGCATTCAAGACCTGCAAGCGATACAGCCACAGCTGAACCTTCAACATCTGCGCTTCGTATGTCATAGCAGTATAAATACGGATACTCGATCTTATACAGCGTGTACAAGTCAAGGCAGCATGATCTATATGAGTCCGATCCCATCGACACATCCATTAAAAGTATATTCTTCCTATCAATGAAATGAAATAGACCGAGTTCGGTCAAATCGCCGTTAGAATAGCAGGCAAGGAAATAATCTCGGTTCTGCGAATATATCTTGTCGTACACATCGTCGATAACGGTATCACTGTCGTTTATGTTCGGGATTTTCTCGGTTGCTGCGGTATCCGGTGTGCCGCTTTCGTTTGCGGATAATGAAGCGTCATTAGGTGAGCATGAAAAAAGAGCGAAAATACAAACAGTTATAACGCACAATAATAAAGGTTTCATAGCTGCTCCTTGTATGTTCTTAAACAATGAATAATAGCGGTGAAAATAGACTTGCAGCGCAGTACGGCGTCAAGTCATACGACAGCCGACGATACCACATCGCCATGAAAAGTGTAGCACAAGAAGTAAGGCATCGTCAAGCATAGATTTCATATGCAGAAAAACACGGTCGCAGGATAACAACAGCTCACTTACAAATCTGCAACAAAATAAAAAATCCGCCGTTTTTATGTTGCGGCACGGACTTTTATATGTTAGAATTAAGTAAAAACAACCGGTGACGGGAGGAATTCAAAATGAAAGAGCCGCGCAAAATAACGATTGCGGAGGGCGACAGCGCCGTATTCAACAACAACGTCGACTACTGCGTCGGAACGGGACGCATCGGACTCGCGCTCTCGCGCGAGTATATGGACGAGCTGCGATTTGTGCAGGAGCACATAGGTTTTTCGCACATACGCGGTCACGGACTGTTCTCCGACGACATGTCCATATATCACGAGTACCGCGACGGCGACGGGAACACGCGCGTCGAATACAACTTCACCTACCTCGACCGCGTGTTCGACGACTACCACAGAGTCGGCATACGCCCGTTTTTGGAACTCGGCTTCATGCCGTCGCGCCTTGCGAGCGGCACGCAGACGCTGTTTTACTGGCGCGCGAACACGACGCCGCCCCGCGACTACGACGCTTGGTGCGCGCTTGTGACCTCGACTCTCTCACATCTCGTCGAGCGCTACGGCGACGAGGCTTACGAGTACCCGATAGAGGTGTGGAACGAGCCGAATTTGCCCGGATTCTGGGAGCACGCCGATATGAAGGAGTATTTCCGCCTGTTCAAATCGACGTTCACCGCGATAAAAGCGCTCGACGGACGATTCCGCGTAGGCGGACCCGCCGTCTGCGGCGGCACAGACGAGAAATGGATACGCGCGTTTCTCGAATTCTGCCGCGACGAGGAACTGCGCCCCGACTTCGTCACGCGCCATCACTATACGATCGAGCAGCCCGAGGAGATCGGTCACTACGCATACGCGAAGCTGATGGATCCCGAATACGGATTCGCGAATCTGCAAACGTCGCGCGACATCATCGACTCGTTCGACGAGTTCCGCGGTCTGCCGATACATATAACCGAGTTCAACTCGTCATATACGCCGAAGGGCGTCATACACGACACGAACCTCAACGCCGCCTGCATCGCGCAGCAGCTCTCGCGCCTCGGCGACGTGAACGAGTCGTACTCGTACTGGACGTTCGGCGACGTGTTCGAGGAGCTCGGCGTGCCGTACTCGATCTTCCACGGCGGTTTCGGTCTTGTCGCCGAGGGGTGCGTGCCGAAACCGACGTTCTGGACGTTCGCGTTTTATAAAAAGCTGAAATGCGCCGGCTCCGACTGCGTACACAAGGACGATAACTGCGTCGTCGTCCGCACCGACGACGGCGGGTATGCCGGCATCATGTGGAACATCGCCGACAGCGACGGCGACGAGCTGACGCTTTCGCTCGCTTTGCCCGGCGGCCGTGAATCGTGCCTTATGACGCAGACCGTCGACGAGGACGTATGTGATCCTCTGCGCGTATGGCACGACATGGGAGAGCATCCGCATCCCGACGAGTCGGAGCTGCGTCTGCTCCGCGATGCGGCGACGCCTCTCGTCCGCACCGAGCGCATAAAGCCCGAGGACGGCACGCTGACGCATACGTTCACAGTCGGCAGAAACGGCGTCGTCTACTTTGAGCTTCGTCCGGGCGAGATAAAATCCGATCGCGGCTACGACTACGAGAGAACAGTCGGGCAGACGATGTGATCGAGCCCTGCATAAAAGCGGACCGATTAGTGATTATCTTAAGTACGCTCTGAAGATATTGTTTCCGATAGCTTTACAAAAAAAAGAAAACTTGTCATAAGAGTTCTTGAAAAGTGGGAGAGTGCAGAGAGGGCGAAAAACTTCTTTCAAGAAGTTTTTCGCCCTCTTTGCATTTTATTAAATCAAATTTCATGCATTTTATGATATATCACGGCGGCGGCGTCGGGCAGTGACAGCGCGGCGAGCGCCGACGACATCGACCGCAGCTTATCGATATCGCGCAGCGTGCGCAGACTGAGCTGCGCCACCTCCTCGACGCCGTCGGTCGTGACGGCACCGCCGCAGTCGACGAAGTATCGGCGGTTTCCTTCCTCGCATCCGGCGACAGCGTCGACGAACACCATCGGCAGGCGTTTCACCGCCGCCTCGGTCACGCTGATGCCGCCCGGCTTCGTCAGGTACAAATCGGCGGTGTCCATCAGCGCCGACACGTTGCCGACGAATCCGAGCACACGAACGCTGCCGCTGCCGCCGAAATCGTGTTCGAGCTCATATAGCAGCTTCTCGTTCGTCCCGCATACGACGGTCAAAACCTCGCGCTCCCCGTCGAGCCTCTCCGCGATCTCCCGCACGAGAGACTTCATCGGCCCGCACCCCATGCTGCCGCACATGAGTATCATGTGCCGCTTCCCGTCCGCGACCGCATACTCCGCGACCGCCGACTGCGGCTGCTTATTATAGAACATGCGTCTCACCGGCAACCCCGACACGACGATGCGCTCACGCATAACGCCGTGACCGACGAAGCTGTCCGTCAGCTCAGCCGTCGGAATGAAGCAGAAGTCGCAGTCGTTCTCGCTCACCATCGGGTAAACGGTGTAGTCCGTGATCAGCACCGAGGTGCGGAGCGATAGCGAATACTCCCTTTTCGCCTCGGTCAGTATAGCCGCCGCGAAAACGTGCGTGCATACGACGGCGTCGTAGCCGCCGTCCTTTATATAGTCGGCGAGCTTTTTCGCCCCCGACGCGAATATGTGATATACGGCGGAATCCTCGTCGAGCAGTTCCGGGTGATCCTCGGTAAAGGTGTAACCCTTGTCGAACAGTTTAGGCGCGTGGCGGTAAAGTCTCACGTGCCATTTAGCGATGAAATCCGAAAACGTCTTCGATACGAACGACAGCGCGTCCGCAAAGCCGCACCTCTCGCCCATCAGCTCGTAGTATTCCATGATCGCCTTCGCGCAGGAGTTGTGCCCCTCTCCCGTGCTGCACGATAAAAAAAGCGTCCTCATCTATAAACAGCGCGGTCCGTTTTGGCGCCGCGCGATCCTTTCGATTTTTGTCCGTTCCGTACCGAGTACTGTATTAGTCAGTATGGTACATTATGTATTATACATCAGCGCGCATTCGTTGTCAATGAAAATTTTCACGCCGCATCATAGTTACAGTCTTTGCTTGATTTGTGGCGTGTTGTGTGATAAAATCATATCATATAAAAAATCGGAGAACGTGAGGAATACCATGACGGAGCGTCTTATCGGCTCGCTTTTCAAAGACGGCGACGGAGCTGCCGTACACGCGAAGGCGGGCAAGCTCGCCGGCGTTGTCGGCATCGTGTGCAACGTCATACTGACGGCGGCGAAGCTGCTCGCTGGCATCATGTCAGGCTCCGTCTCCGTCGCCGCCGACGCCGTCAACAACCTCTCCGACGCCGCGTCGTCGCTCGTGACGCTCGTCGGATTCAAGCTCGCGCAGCGTCCCGCCGACAAGGATCACCCGTTCGGTCACGCGCGGTACGAGTACCTGTCCGGCACCGTCGTCTCCGTCATAATCGTCGTCATCGGCGTCGAGCTGTTCCGAACGTCGCTTGACAAAATACTGCACCCGCAGCCGTTTTCGGCGACCGCCGTCACCGTCGCGGTGCTCGTCGCCTCTATCGCGCTGAAGCTGTGGCTTGCGCACTTTTACCGCCGCCTCGGCGAGATGATCTCGTCGGAAACGCTTCTTGCGAGCGCCGCCGACAGCCGCAACGACGTTTTGTCGACCGCCGTCGTGCTCGTCGGGTGCGCGGTGAATTTCTTCTTCCATATCGACATCGACGGCTGGACGGGACTGCTCGTCGCCGCGTTCATCGTGATGTCCGGCATCGACATCGCGAAAAGCACCGTTTCGCTCCTCATCGGCAGACGCGCCGATCAGGGACTCGTCGACAGCATCGAAAAGGCCGTGCTCTCGCACGAGAAGGTGCTCGGCGCGCACGATCTTCTCGTCCACGACTACGGTCCCGGTCAGTGTTACGCGTCCGTACACGTCGAGTTGTCCGCGGACGAGGACGCGATCCGCTGCCACGAGATAATAGATGAGATCGAGCAGGACGTGCTCTCGAAGACGCACGTCCACCTCGTCATACACTACGACCCCGTCGTCGCCGACGACGAGGAGCAGAACGAGATGACGAGAACGGTCGAGAAAATTATTCGAGCGATAGACGAGAGGTTCTCGGTGCACGATTTCCGCATCGTGCGCGGCACGGGCAAAAATAAGCTCGTATTCGACATGTCGGTGCCGTTTTCGATGCTGCCCCAGAAGGACGAGATAAAGCGCCACATCGACAGCGCGCTCGCCGACATGGGCAAGGACTACGTCACCGTCATACGCTTCGACGGAAAATAAAAAAATACTTTCTTCGAAAGTAATAAAAAGTTTTGAAGAGAGAGGCGCGAAGGGGCGAGGGGGCGTGAAGATATACGTTCTGTAAGTAAAAATTCTTGAAAAGATAGGGGTCGGGGGGAAGGAAAACTTCTTATAAGAAGTTTTCCTTCCCCCCGGAACCTTTACCCTCATTCTCCACCCTCGCCGGACCGGTCAATGCCGGGTAGTACGGTATGAATGATACGTTGTGCGTTTGTGACTGTAACGGCATAACTGTAAAAAGATCAGGATTCGAACCTGTGCCGCCTGCCCTTCGGCGGTGCTCCAAAAGTACAGTTCATTCTCAACTGCGGGAGATGGCATTCGCTCCCATCCGGCTACCGACTTATTATCGTTTTATATGTTTGCGTTTACTCGCAGAGCTCGGTCGTCCAGTTCGCCGCCTGCACTTTATTTTCGAGCTCGCGCAGCTCGTGCGCCAGCTCGTCCGTCCGCTTCTGCATAGCCCTCACGTCGACCGTGCGCAGTATCTTTATCTCGCTGCCGCGCGAGCGCTGGACCGACATCTGCGAGCAGTTGTTGATGAGGCTCCTGTAATGCGACAGCGTCTGACGCAATACGTCGCGTCGCGAAAGCAGCTCCGTGAGCGTCTTGCCGTCGACGACGGTCTTGCAGTTCGTTTCGTTTATTTTCGACGTGATATACTCGAGCCTGTCCGCGTCATCCATGTATTCTTTCATCAGCTTATCCGGGTCCTCGGCGGGCGTTTCGCCCTCCTGCACGAGCAAGTTCGCGTTCAAGCGCTGATACAGATTCGATATCCTCTGATTCAGATCCGCGCGCTCCTGTAATGCTTCCGCCAGCTTCATTTTTGTCCTCCGATCGTGTGTTTTGTGATATTATATTAGCATGATAAAATATAATTGTCAAGTATCCGGAGGGAACTTTTAAGGAAAGTTCCCCCCGGACCCCCTTCAAACCTTTCTCTGACCGTTTTACCTGCCGTGGCGTTTATCTGTGTTTCAATCCTTATCTGTACGTACCGTTCGGTGCTCGACTCACACTTTCCGCGTAAGCGGAAATGTGTCGTATCTCGGCGCGTCAGCGACGAGATACCTTCGTCTCCGCTTTTCACTCGTGCGTGATTTCTATTTTTGCACAGCGTGCTGACGGCGGCACCATGATCTCGACGGCGCCGTCGGTGCGCCTTACGGTCGCTATCTCTTCCCCGTTCATGTACACGCGCACGCCGTCCGCGCACTCAAGCGTCACGATCATCGCGCACGGACGCGACGCGTGGCTCGTCACCGTCACCGACACCGCGTCGCACGCCGCTACGTAGCTCTGCTCCGATATCCACATATCGAATCCGCATGTGACCGTGCCCGCGCGAAAGTACGCGGCGCCCCATATCGAAATCGGCGAGGACAGCCCGCCGAAGTGGTGGAACCAGCCTCCGCGCCCCGTCTTAATGTTCAGCATCTCGAAAGTGTAATACGTCGCGCCGACCTCCCGCGACCAGCAGTCGAGGGCGCGTTTCGCTATCTTATACGCGAGCTCGCCGCGTCCGAGGTCGAGCATCGTCTTCCACAAGAACCACTGATGCGAGAACCACACGTTCCCGTTCCAGTAGCCGTCGTCGACGTAATAGTTCGCCGACATATCGACGGCGCTTATGCCGACACGCGACCACATCTCGCGCTCGGAGAATATGTGCGAGAGGATGCACGCCTCCTGCTCGTCCGTGCATATACCCGCGACGAGCGGGTAAACGCCGTCCATGCCGCGCGACAGATTCTCCCCCGACTCCGTTCTGTATATCCCGACGGACTCGCCGTCACTGTCGTGGACGACGTAGCCGAAGTATCCGCTGTCCTCATCCCACGCATACCGCAAAAGCGCGTCCGCGCGCTTTTTTATGTCGCGTTCGTATTCGTCCGCGTCAGCGTCGAACCCGAGCTCGCGCGCCGTCATGCGCAGTATCTTCGCCGCCCTTATTATCTGCGACGTTGTGAGCGCGGGCGCGCACCTGTCCTCCATTCCCTCCGCGTGCATTTTCACCTGCGGCGGCAGGTCGTCCATGCCGCTGCAATTATAGAAGTACGTGAATGTGTTGCATAGCCCGCTCTTAAACATATCCGTCACCGAGCCCTCGTCAAGACCGGCGAGATATCGGTACATGCGTCTCGCGCGCGGATATAATGCTGTCAGCGCCGACTTGTCGTTTTCGCGCTGCAAAAGCTCGAGGTATAGATATATCTGCACCGGCACCGGCGAGCCGTGCATCAGAAACGCGAAGTCGTCGTTGTCATGCTCCGACAGATACATTTCGAGCACATACTGCGCAAGGCGCTTGTCCGTCTCCAAAAGTCCGAGCCCGATGAAGCCCGAATCCCACGTATAAAAGCTGTCCCACCGCTTGCCGGGCGTGTGGTGCCTGACATATTCGCCGTGCCGGTAAACGGGATAGACGATGTTCGTGAGCAGCGCCGTATTCAGCATGCGCGCGCTGAATTCGTAATGTTTGCCGTCACCGTTGTAGTTCATGCGGCACGCACGCGCACGCGCACGCTCGTAGATCGCTTCAGCCTCATCACGCGTCAGCGCCCGCGGCTTGCCGTCGCATATGAGCGCATATTCGACGTGATATGACCGCGCGCCGATGAAAATTGAGTGGACGATGTAGTTTCTGTAAAATCCCGCGTCGCTCTTTTTGCGCTCGAACGACTTTGAAAACGTCTCCTGCAAGCGGTCAAACGACGGGTCCGCCTGCGACAGCCTCGACGGGAGCGCGTCCTCGAGCGTTCCCGACTCGACTCTTCTCACGCGGTACGAGTCGGTCAAAAGCGAGAATCCGAACCGCTCGCCGACCTCGTGGTACGAGATGACGTCGCCGTTCTCCGTCTCGGTCACTATAGGCTCAAATTCCGGCTCGCGCACCGTGAACAAAACCGCGTCGTCATGACTGTGCAGAATTGCCACGTCAAACTCGACGCCGCCGCATCCGCGCGACGTCAGCATCAACGTCACCGAACCCGACACGGGTCGTATCGCCGCCGTCGCCGTCGTGAGCGATTTTGACGCATGCAGTGTGAGCGCCGCCGTCTGCGACGCGCCGCCGCACGACAGCGTCATGTCAAATATGCCGTCGACGTCCGACGTCGTGCGGTATCGCACCGTCACCGCGTCAAACGATGCGTCCGCGTCGAATTTGACAGTGACCGTATCGCCCGCGTCCTCGCCGAACCGCGTGCGCGGAACGTAATCGGGCATCTTGGCGCGTTCGCCGAAGCCGCGTCCGCCGCAGAAATCATCGTCGAAGAATTCGCCTCGGTGCAGTCCGTCGGGCATGAGATGCTCCCACGGACGCGGGGTCGCGTACTTCATCGACACGCGGTCGGCGAAGTCCGCCGCCGCGTATTTGCCCGTACACTCAAATTCCGCTATACGCTTACGCGGATATTCGATCGCAAGATAATAATTGAGCACGCAGTTGCGCTCGAGGTCGGTGTCGTTGCGGTATTCGGTGCGTATCAGGCACGCGTGATCGTCCGCGCGGCAGAACGCAACGTCGGCATAAAGGCGGTCGCGCCACTCCATCTCGACGCGGTACGAATAGTACGACAGGTCCGCCGCCGCGTCCCACATGTGCCACGACGACGGGAACGTCACGTTCGGCGCGGTCTGGTTCATGTTCGCCTCGGCGGGGTGAACGACGCAGTCGAAGCGCGCGCCCGCTATCGGCGAATCGTATACCGGGCGGCTGACGCCCATGTATTTTTTCGAATACGGCCCCCACAGCGGCAAAAGCCCGCAGTCCACGGTATTACCTCGCATATTTTTTCGCGAGCAGCGCTGCGCCTATGATTCCCGCGTCGTTGCCGAGCACCGCAGGCTCGATGCGCGTCCCGACCTTTGACAGCCGCGAATAATTCTCCGCCGTCACGCGCTCGCGCAAAGGCTTTATCAAAAGCTCGTGCTCGCGGCTTATGCCGCCGCCGATGCAGATGAGCTCGGGCTGAGCGACGTTGACGACGTCGAGCACGCCGACCGCGACGTATTCGATGTAATCGTTGAGGACGCGGCGTGCCGCCGCGTCGCCCGCTCTGACCGCGTCGAAGAAGCGCATGCCGTCCATGTTCGCGTCGTCGCCGCCGCAAAGCTCCCACATCTTCGACTCCGGCGACTTTTTCATCTCGTCGCGCGCCTGACCGATGAGCGCCGACGTCGACGCGTACAGCTCATAGCAGCCGCGCCGTCCGCAAGCGCATTTTTTGCCGTCGAATTTTATCGTCGTGTGACCGAGCTCGCCCGCCGCGTAGTTGACGCCCTCGTAAAGCTCGCCGTCGACAACGATGCCTGCGCCGATGCCGGTGCCGAGCGTTATCATTATCATCGAGCCGCACCCGCAGCCCGCGCCGAGCGCGTATTCCGCGTATGCTGCCGCGTTCGCGTCGTTGACGAGAACGATGTGGTCGACGTTCGTGTGCGGGCGGATGTAGTCCGCGAGCATGACGTTTTCCATCTCGAGATTGTTGGCGTATTCGAGCATTCCCGTCTTTCTGTCGACGGTGCCGGGCACGCCGACGCCTATCCCCGCGATGTCGGCGGAGCATATCCCCGCCTTTCCCATTGCATCGCGTGCGACGCGCGCCATATTCGACGCTATCGACTCGGGGTCATGCGCCCCCGTCGGCGCGCTCGATTTTTCTATGATAACGCCGTCCTCGCCGACGACTCCGACCGCGAGCTTCGTCCCGCCGAGGTCGACTCCGATATAGTACATGTTTTCCTCCGAAAAAGCGTGATGATATAGTATACAATGACTTTCGCGCGTTTGCAAGCGGGGATGCGAACTTTCTTTACAGAAAGTTCGCGTCTCCGCCGCAGCTGCTTGGTCGTCTTTTCTCGCTTATTCTTCTATCACCATCACCATCGCGGGCGGGTTCTGATTTTTGCCAGACGGGTCGTCGTAATTGCCGTCTGTCAGTAAGCCGCGCGCCATCGCCTCGCGTATCGTCGCGACGACGAGCGCGTTCTGCGCGAACATATACTGCTTCTGCTTCGGCACGCTGTCAAGGTGCGGCGGCAGCTTTGCACGGCGGCCGGGCAGAAAGTCCGCAAACAGCACTTTCAACGGCTCGCGCATACGATCCCTCGCCGCTTTTTCATGCTCGCGCAGCTTTGAAAATGCGTCTCCGTCGATAACGGGCACGTTTATGTGCGGTCTGCCGTTTTCGGTGCGCAATAGGCGGCACTCGACCAGCCACGGTATCGCTTTGAGATATTCGGGGTCGAAGCGCGTCTTTTCTATGTCCGCGCCCGTGTGTATCAGATAGAGAAGCTCCGTATATATGTCGTCGAGACCTATGGGGTCCTTCACGCGCATGCCGTCGGGTATTATCTGATAACGGCGGTTCGGGTAACATTCGGTGCCGTATATGTTGAGCGTGACGCGTTTTTTGCCGTCGTAGTTTTCGAGCGTGCCGAATCTCAAGCCCGAGTACTCGTATGAAAGTCCGTGATCGTCGCCGTCGTCGTTATCGTCGCCGTAAACACGACCGAACGCTATCCAGCAGCCGCCGTCGGGCCGCTCGGGGAACGTCTGAAATTCGCCGAGAACGTCGCATGTCGGATCGTATATGCCGTAGTCGAGACAGCGGAACGCGAAGTACAGCTCGAGCGAATCGCGCGTCTCGGGTTCGAGCGAAAGATACGTCTCGGACGCGCGGATTTTATCAAGCTCCGCCTCTATCGGACCCCAGAACGTGTCGAAATTCTCCTTCACGAGCGCGACCTGATCGGGTATGTATCGGCGCTCGTCCCGATCTGAAAATATCATAAAATCGGCGTAGTATCTGCTCCCCGTCTGCTTCATCAGCTCCGCGTTCGTCAGCCGCTCCACAATCGGCTCGACGTATGCGGTCGGAATGCCGATCGCGCGCGACAGCTCCTCGACTGTGACGGGCTTTTCGTACGCGCGGTATAATAGGTTTTGCACGATGAGGTCGTCGTTGACTATCGACATCGGCTCGCCGCGGACTCCCCAGTTGCCGCTGTTCGAGACATACATTTTTATCGGCGCGTAGCTTTGCTTTTCGTAATTTTCCATATCTGTGATGCCTTTCTTTATCCGCTCTCTCCCCGAGTAAAGGCGGCTCTTGACAGTTCCGACAGGCACGGAAAGCGCACGCGCGATATCCTCGACCGATTCGCCGCCGTAGTAGTGGCGCACGATGACCTCGCGGTATATAAGCGACAGATGTGCGACCTCGCGCCGCACCGCCTCCGCCTCGTCAGTTTCGGCGATGCGCTCGAGCGCTCCGTCGTCGGCGGCGATGTCGAAGTCGTCGCCGAGCCTCATGACGGGATGGCGGTAACGGCGCCGCAGCATGTCGTTATAACGCCTGTCCATCACGCGGCACAGCCACGCACGCACGTCGTCGATGCGGCCTCCGCGCTCCATGAACGCGAGCGCGGCGAGCAGCGTGTCCTGCGTCAGATCCTCGGCGTCATACGTGTCGCCGCATTTGCGCCGCGCGCGCTCGAGAAGAAAGTCTATGTTTTTATGAAGCTCTCCGTATTTGTCACTGTTGATGTCGTCCATGCGGAGCCTCCCCGGTCGTTTGAATGCATTCACATATATAGTCGCCGATGACGCGCCTGCGTTCGGTCGGAGCATGAAAAATTTTGCCGAAAGCGTATTATTATGTCGTCTGCGATACCGACACGCGGCGGTTTATCATCCGCCGAAAATGACGGACAAAAGGTATAGTATCAGTATCGAAAGCATCACGCAAAGCGCCGCATGACAGATAAAGCACATCGCGCGCCAAGCGAGGCCGCGCACACGCTCGCGTTTGTCGAACCACGACCCGTCTGTGAAGTATTTTTCATATATCACGCCGTTGTTCGCCGCCGCCTCGTCGAAGGTGGGCAGTCTGTCGCGGCGCGCGCCCGAAAGCGTTTTCGCAAGCTCGGACGCTGTCCGCGCCATCATCGGCGCATCCATAATGCCGTGCAGACGCGCCGACAGCGAACGCACCGACTCGGCGTCATCGGCGATGCGTCGCCGCTTGACGTACAGTATCGAAGATGTCGAGTCGGGATCGTGCACCATCGTCTTTATTTCCTCTATCGAGAACCGCGCGCGGCGAAGTACTGCGACCGTGCGCAGCCGCTCGATGTCGCCGTCGCCGTAGTCGCGGAAATCGCGTCCGTTTTTGTCGACCGTTTTGGGCGACACGAGCCCCGCGTCCTCATAAACGCGTATGGCGCGCTCCGTCAGTCCCGTCGCCGCCGCCGCTTCTTTTATCCTCACTGTGCATCACCTTCGCTTTCGATATTTGCGGGCAGCTCGATCGGCGCACTTTTGAAAAAGTCGATCGCGTCCCCCATATCGCCCGTGCTCGACAGAAGTATAACGTGCTCTGTGCATCCGCCGCTGTCAACGATCACGACGACGAGATCTTCAAACTCGCTGTCGGCGTAAATAATGTGCCCGCCGAAAAGGTCGATCTTTACGCCGGGACGATCGTGCAGCGATGTTATCCGATCCGCATTTGTCGAAAACGCCGCGGTCAATACGGCGCCGTCGCCGCCGGACAGCACGCCTTCGTATATCCCGATATCGCCCTCGACAGACGGCTCGCGGAAAAGGTACCGCTTCCGCTTTACCGTCATGCTCGCCGCGTTCTCGCATACGTTGTAATCGCCGACGCTGTCTACGGGCAGATCATCGAGTGTCAGCGATATGCCCGCGTATCTGTGCGTTTTGACGGACGTTATCGGCATCGACACGACGAGCGCTATGACCGCGAGAAACGCGGCAACGGCGGCGAGTATGCGCACCGGCGACAGCCGTCCCGACGCGGTATAGAACATGTCGGCGAAGCGGTGCATGAACTCGCGTATGCGTTCGCGCAGCGTCGGCGCATCATCATCGGTTTCGATCTCATACGCGTCGCCGTCAATGTCAACACCATCAATGTCAACGTCATCGTCGTCGGACGGAAGTTCAAGGTCGGAGAGCGCATTCGCAAGCGCTCCCGCATCGTAAACGCCGCATACGCGCCCGAACTTGTCCGATATCGCCGTGAGCGCCGCCGCCTCTCTGTCGACGCGGATAGTACTCTTTGCGACCGCGTCGCCTATCGTCTCGGGATCGTTTATCATCGCCGCTATCTCGTCGAGCGTGAACATCGAGCGCCGCAGCTCTGCAATCACGCGCAGACGCTCGACGTCGCGGTCGCGGTAATCGCGGTACGAGCGTCCGCCCGATTTTTTTATCTCGGGCTTTACGAGTCCCATCGACTCGTAAAGCCGCACCGCGCGCTCCGTCAGTCCCGACTTTGACGCGACGTCGCCTATTTTCATGTTGTCAACACCCCCTGTGCGCCTCTTTGTGACATGATGATAACATATGACGCCGCGTCATAAGCAAGCGTTTTTTGCGAAAAAATTTCTCGCGCACGCGAGTTTTCGTCCCGCTTTCATTATAACGCGTGCCGCGCGGCGCGGCAATATGATTTTTTTGTAATCTCATGCGGTTAGACTATGAAGATGTCGGCACTGTCGTTTTTCAACACTTTTCGCGAAGCAAAGCTGCCGCCGATCAAGTGAAAGCATCGCGCCGTAGGCTTTCAAGTAAACACTACGCGCACCGCGCTCGTGCGCTGACGGCGCGACACGTATGGACGGAGACACGACGTTTCGACGGCGCACTCGCCGCACCGCGAGGGAGCTGTTATGCCGGTATATTGACGCGGTCTACGCCCTAAACACGTTTTGCCGCCGATTCAATCACATCGACGAACACACGGGAGCCTCTTTCGGGTTCGACAAGGGGGACTTTCTTGCGA
>CANPXS010000046.1 GCA_947586625.1 uncultured Clostridia bacterium
TGGCAGCAGCAGCGGCGGTGGCAGCAGCGGCGGCGGTGGCAGCAGCAGCGGCGGTGGCAGCAGCGGCGGCGGTGGCAGCAGCGACGACAGTGGTGGGAACCCGGATGTACCGAAAACAACCGAAGAACCCGGAACAAAGGGTCCGACGTCGGAAAAGCATCCGCCCGTTACAAATGAGATAAAAGCAGAACCTGAGTCGAAGGGTGCATCAAAAAAGTTCCTGCCGATAATCATCATCTGCGTGGTCGTTGTTATTTTGGCTGCTGTATTGTCGGTATTCGTTGTGATGTCAAAGAAAGACGGCGGAGATATGACAGATTCGGCGGACGGCAGCGGGTCAGACAGCGATTCATCTGCAGAGTTCTATCCGTATAACGGCGACGTGCTGCCGTCATCGGTCAAGGACGACGGACTCGGCGCTCCCGGTCCGGGAGTCGTATATTTCGCGGTAGATGAGAAAAATGTTATCCACGACGGCAAAGGCGTTTGGCAAAACGATCCGAATATGTATCCGTCGGCGGTATTCGATTTGAATAAAGAAACTTTCTATGACTGCGATGAATTATCCGAAAATGCTAACAGCAAAACAGAAATGATCGGTATCCCCGGCGACGGAAAATGTGAAACCGGATATGTCGGCGTCAGATTCGATGATTATATCAACATTGCCTACATCAGATATTGCCCGAGAGATGAGTTTCCCAACCGCATGGTGGGCGGAAGATTCGAGGTTTCACGAGACGGTTTGATTTGGCAAACGGTGTATACTATATCGAAGGTTCCTGCCGCGGGAAAATTTACAACGATCTCATTATATTCAAATGCGAATACCGACGGCTTAAACGATTCGTTCGCGTCAAAAAATGATCGTTGGGTTAGGTACGTGCGTTACGTAAGCCCGAGAGAGGGCTACTGCAACGTTGCGGAGATCGAGATATGGGTAACCGAATTATCCAAAGACGTCGCTGATAATTCGAACAACAGCACCGAAAATAAGGGTAGCAGCAAAACGAACAGCAATAGCGACCTTTACGGAAGCGTCGGTCTCGGAGCTTGGAGCACGGAGAATTCATTTGACAATCTCACGGTAAAGGCGAAGGACGGAACGGTCCTATATGAGAACGATTTTTCGGATCCTAAAAGCATCGATGATTTTGTGCCTAAAGTGAATGTAAACGGCGAATGGGATATGAAAAATGCGAAGTCCGAGTGGACTATACATGACGGAATACTCCAAAATTCATCCTCCGACTCGCAAGGAGCAGTTATGGTTCTTGAAAAATTTATCGGTAACGCAAAAGAATGGACCGGCTACACAGTCGAGTTTGATTTCCGTATCAACGGCGGAGTAGAAGGCTGTCTCGTCTACGTCGCATATCAGGATGACGATAACTACGTCATGTACAACATAGGCGGATGGAGCAACGAATGTAATGCTTTCGAGCCCACACGGAAAGGTATGAAAACGACTCTTGAGCAGGTATCAACACACTATAAGACCAACCAGTGGTATCATGTCAGAATCAGTCTCGTGGGCGAAAATGCCTTTGCTTATGTCGACGGTAAGCTTCTGAACGAGTTGAAGAAAATCATTACGCCATGATACGCACTATTTCAAAACACAAACATATGCGCCTCACTGAATTTAACAGCGAGGCGCGTTTGTCACACGCGCACGTTAGACTGAAACGCCGTTATTCCGAATCATGCCAATCAAACACATGACGGGGACCAATGCGGACAAGAATGTTCAGTTTTTATCGGCGAACGCACCGTCAAAAATTGTCGCTTGCTATGCGACCGGAAAAAATACAGTTTGCATTAGAATGCTGCCGAAAGGTAACGCGTATGAACATGAAAACAATTTAAAAGCTATGCGGCGGCGTTCGTTTGTAAAATTTATTGAAAGAGAGGATTATGTAATTATGATCGGAGCAATCATCGGAGACATTGTCGGTTCCCGTTTTGAATGGAACAACCACAGAAGCAAAGATTTTGAACTTTTTACCCCGGCGTGTACGCCGACCGACGACTCAATTATGATCCCGCCCGCGGCTGCGGCAACTTCCTCATCGTTACTTACCGCGAATTGCGTGTCTTAGAGCTGGAGATATTGAAAATGAAGGTCAATACCGACCAGCTCACGATAGACATTTCCCCGCTTTTAAAAGTCAATGTGGAGCAGTTTTACGGCATCGAGTACGAGGATTTTCCCTGCCAGATCGCGCAGGTGGGTATGTGGCTGATGGATCATCAAATGAACACCCGCGCCGCCGACCAGTTCGGCTTGTACTATGCCCGTCTGCCGCTGAAACAGAGCGCCACGATCGTTCACGGCAACGCGCTGAAAACAGACTGGCAAGAGATCGTCCCCAAGCGTGAACTCTCTTATATTCTGGGCAATCCGCCCTTTGTCGGTGCCCGCATGATGGCACAGGGCAGTCCTCAGAAGCGCGAGGTTGAAGAAACCTTCGGCAATATCAAAGATGTGCAGGATCTTGACTATGTCACATGTTGGTACAAAAAAGCCGCACAGTATATTCAGGGGACGAACATCGCTGTGGGATTTGTGTCTACAAATTCGATTTGCCAGGGCGCACAGGTCCCCATCTCCTGTGGAATGTACTTCTGAATGAGCAGCATGTGCATATCAATTTTGCCCATCAGACCTTTAAGTGGAGCAACGAGGCCAAGGGAAATGCTGCCGTGTACTGCGTCATCGTGGGCTTTTCTATGAATGACCGTTCACCGAAAAAACTTTACTCCTACTGGACGGTGCAGTCGGAACCTGAAAAACACCTTGTGGAGAATATCAGTCCGTACCTCCTGCCCGGGAGCAGCTGCTTTGCAACTGCTCAGAAAAAGCCCCTCTGCGACGTGCCTGAGATGAAATTCGGCAGCCAACCCAGGGACGGCGGCTTCTTCATTCTGTCTCCAGAGGAAAAGGACGAGATCTTGACCAAAGAACCGGAGTTGGCAGCAGTCATCAAACCCTACCTCGGTGCGGAAGAGTTTATCAACGGCAAAGAGCGCTACTGTATCTGGCTCCACAATGAGCCTTTTGAGATCATCAAAAACAGCAAGATCCTGAAGGAGCGCATCGCCGCCGTAGAGAAGTTCCGCATGGAAAGCCGGGCAAAGACCACAAACGGATATGCAAAAACACCTGCGATTTTCGCCCAGATCGCGCATCCATACACGGATTATCTGATAGTACCCTCTGTTTCTTCGGAGCGCAGGCGATATATTCCCATCGGCTTTATGAGCAAGGACACGATTGCCAGCAATCTTGTTATGATTGTCCCGAATGCTACTCTTTACCATTTTGGAGTTCTGACCTCCAACGTCCATATGGCGTGGATGCGTGTCGTATGCGGACGGTTAGGAAATGGTTACCGTTATTCAAAGGAGCTCGTATACAACACATTTCCGTGGCCGGAAGCCGCCGACAAGCAGATCGCTGATATTGAGGCGGCAGCCCGGGACGTTTTGGACGAGCGTAGGAAATACCCCGGCACCAGTCTTGCCGATTTGTACGATCCCACATGGATGAAGGTGTCAGGTCTGCAAAAAGCACACACGAAGCTTGACCGCGCCGTCTAGGCTGCCTATGGCGCCAAGTGGCACTCCGAGGCAGAGTGTGTGGCAGATTTGATGGAGCGGTATCAAAGATTAGTGAAAGAGCAAATTGAAAATGAGTGATGAACCGAAAGAGATTAATTTCCAAATACAGGACCCGGCCGAGATCGTTGATGCCTCTTTACAAAAACAAATATCAGAGGCTTCTCAGCTTTTGAGCGGATTATCTGAAAGTGAAAAACGATTGATCGCAGCAGCTCCCGATGTCATAAATAACATGGAGAGATCTCTTGAAGCGTTAGGTAATGCTTTCCTTAGGATTTACCGGGAATTTGATCCTGTTCAGCCGATGTTGGCTGCATTAAAACAGCTGCCGGAAAATATAGCGAAAATGTTGCAGCGTTTAACATTTCGGAATTTTCAGAAGAAAGACTGGAAAGGATTCGCGAGAGTTATCGGCAATGGGGAAGGTATGGTTGGGTCGTTCATCTAAATGCGCCTATAAGGATTATCCCACTATGCAATTTATGCAGTTGCATAACAAGCCCGGCGATTTTTCTACAATCGACTAACATATTATCACATCATGGCGGCGATCAGGAAGTCTTTTTGTACCGGCGTGTCGGTGTGTCGATGTGTCAAAGGTTTTTCCACGCGAAAATATATCTGAAATACCGGAATTTCACGAAAAAAATATGCCAAAGAATCGACACATTGACACAAGTCTCTATATATCTCCTCGAACTGCTTGCCAAGGGCACCGCATTCGCAATAGCAATTTGGCTGGCTTGACGTGAGCGTAATAAGTGAGAAACGGGAGCACAGCATGCAGATGTTGTGCTCCCGTTCTTTATTTACTCAAATGTCTGATAAAGCATAATAAATCTTTACAACGAACTAACAATAAAATAAATCTTGTGAAAGGAGTTACATACTGATGAGCAGATCTCGTACTCGTGGAGAGGGATCAATACGTCAACGACCAAACGGTCTTTGGGAAGTCCGAATTACACTCAATGTCGATTTTGAGTCCGGTGCACCTAAACGCATATCACGATATGCACATACACATGAAGAAGCAGTTAGAATCTTGCATGAACTTTCGTTTATGAATGAGCACAATCCGAGCAGTTTCAATCCGGTCAAACTCGGTGAATGGCTCGATCTTTGCCTGTCCGTTTACATAAAAAACTCTGTAAAGCAATCTACGTTCGTATCGTATGCCGGTTATGTCCGCACATATTTCAAGCCGTCTCTCGGAGACATATATCTGCGGGACATCACTCCGCGTCTTTTGCAGCAATACTACAACTATCTTTACGAAAACGGTATTTTGTCTCCAAAGTCGATATCGAACCTTAATCTGTTTCTGCATCATGCTCTCGAATATGCCGTTGCGGAAGGATACATACAAACCAACCCTGCAGAGAATGTATCTCTTCCACGCCGTGAAAAAGCGCAGGTCGACATACTCACACGCGATGAGCAGTTCGCACTCATGCAGGCAAGCTATCAGCACAGATACGGCGTTTTTATCCGACTTACTCTATTCACGGGGCTACGTATAGGCGAGCTGCTCGGATTGCGTTGGGAAGATATCGACTTTCTCGGAAGGATTCTCCATGTGCGCAGAACACTGAACAGACTTTGCAAAGTCAACAAACCCGCAAATCCCAATGACGCAACAACGGAGATAGTTTTGCAGTCGCCAAAATCAGAGAATTCCATGCGGGTTGTTCCGCTTCTCCTGGAAACGATCAACGATCTTTTGGCATGGCGCGAGGTACAAAAGCAGGATGCTGCTATGTCGCCGGGCACATACGTTGACAGCGGAATGATCGTGACGAACCCGAACGGCGGGATGATAGAGCCGAGAACGTTTCATGACTATTACGAAGCTATCCTTAAGCTTGCGGGACTTCGGCATCTAACTTTCCACGCGCTGCGTCACACGTTTGCATCACGTGCGCTCGAGCAGGGAATGGACGCAAAAACACTTTCGGTGATTCTCGGTCATGCTTCTGTGGCGTTTACGCTTGACAGATACGCACACGTGCTCGTAGACCATAAGATCGAGGAAATGAACCGCATGCAGTCGCTCTATACTCATCCGGCAGTTATCACGCCTAACACAGCAAATGTTTCACTCGGTAATTCGGTGCCGTAACAGGCGAACAGACAAAGAGCATGGGTGCATTCGCAAATGAATGCACCCATGACCTTACATATATTTTTTTGCCGCATATATCAGGAAAATGCCGTGTATCAATGTCAAATCAAATGAAAAATGAGCTTTTTGAGGCAAACATCGAATTTAGCATTATACACAATCGGCAAGTTATAATTTGTGCATTATCACTATTATTGTAATGAAAAATGAGGGTATTCAAGGGGTATGAAATTGCCTTTTTCCTCCACTTTCGCCTCAAATAACGCAAAAAACAGCCTGTTTTGCACCAAAACAAGCTGTTTTTTTAATTGCGGAGGCAGGATTTGAACCTGCGTCCGCTTGCGGTGCCCGAAAAATCCGCGCTCGCTCCCCTCGCTTGATTTTTCGACCGCGGCGCACATCCTCGCCTCGCTGTTTCCGCCACCGGCGGCGCTCGGCTCCGATGCCCTTCGGTACCCTCGGTCGCAGTTATATCGTCCACCGATAAATAAAATGCGGACACAATGTGTCCGCATTTTATTTATTGCGGAGGCAGGATTTGAACCTGCGACCTTCGGGTTATGAGCCCAACGAGCTACCGGACTGCTCCACTCCGCGATATTATTGCCGCTGACCGGACTTGAACCGGTACGGATTTTACTCCGGCGGATTTTAAGTCCGCTGCGTCTGCCGATTACGCCACAGCGGCACGTTTCCGTGTCAGCGTGATGTATTATAGCACACAAGGCATCGCTTGTCAATACAAATTTGCAAACTTTTCGTTTTTTAAAAAACATTACTTGCATTTGTCGAAAATATGTGCTATAGTATAGTTTGTATAATTGTATCATGATATGCAGGAGCTCGGCGAATAAGCCGACATCGTGGAATGCTTAAAATAATACATACGGGCGACATACATCTCGACAGTCCGTTCTCGGGTCTTGACGAAAAGCACGCCGAGACGCGGCGGACTGAGCTGCGCGGGACGTTTTCGTCGCTTATGACATACGCGCGCATGAACGGCGTCGACATAATGCTCATAGCAGGCGACATGTTCGACCGCGGATTCGTCACGCGCGAAACTATCGCGCTCGTCATGCGCGAGTTCTCGCGCGTACCGTCGTGCCGGATAATAATAAGTCCCGGCAACCACGACCCGTACACGTCCGACAGCGTGTGGGACAGGGTCAGATTTCCCGACAACGTCTACATATTCGACAGCAGCACGCTTCAGAAATTCGAGTTCCCCGAGATAAACTGCGACGTGTACGGCTACGCCTTCACGGGCGAGACGATGACGACGACGCCTATAACGCACGCCGACATCGACGGCAGGCTCCATCTCTTGTGCGCCCACTGCGACCTCGACGCGCCAGCGTCCGTGTACGCGCCCGTCACGACGTCGCAGCTCGTCACATCCGGTTTCCACTATGCCGCGCTCGCGCACGTCCACAACCCGCCCGAGCTGTCCCGTATCGGCAGCTGCGTCTACGGCTACTGCGGATGCCTCGAGGGGCGGGGATTTGACGAAGTGGGCGCGAAAAGCGCGCTCTATATAGAAATGGAAGACGACGGAAAATGCTCGGTGCGCAAGCTGTCGTTCTCGCGCAGACGGTACGAAGCGGTCGACGTGAACGTAACGGGCGCGCAGACGACGTCAGATGTGAGGGAGCGCATTATCGCCTCGATACGCGAGCACAAATTCGGCGAGGACGTTATGCTTCGCGCCGTTTTGACCGGCGAGCTTCCGCAGTCGATGGTGCTGTCTCCGCGCGCGGTCGCGGACGGCATCGACGCCGTATTCGCGCTCGAGGTGCGCGACGAGACGACGCCGTCGCTCAACACCGATTATCTGCGCGAGGACCCGACAGTCAAGGGTGCGTTTTACCGCGTGCTCGAACCGGCACTTTACGACCCCGACCCGAAAAAGAGAAAAACTGCGCTCCGCGCGCTGCGGTACGGGCTCGCCGCCATGGCGGGCGAAAGCATAACCGACTGAACATGCGCTGTAATATGATAAAATCTGTGAGAGGACGTGATACGGCATGGTTATAGAAAAACTTAATATCGTGTCGTTCGGGCATCTGTCGAACCGCGAGATCGTCCTCGGTCCGAACATAAACGTCATCGAGGGCGACAACGAATCCGGCAAGTCCACCGTCGCCGCGTTTATAAAATTCATCCTCTACGGCATAAAAGACAAGGGCGACGTCGCCGAGCGGAAGCTCTACATAAACTGGAACGGCACGACGGCGTCCGGGTCGATGACGGTATTCGCGGACGGCAAGCATATAAAAATAGAGCGCACGCTGACCGTCGACGCAGAGTCCGGCACGTCGCGCGAGAACGTGCGCATGACCGATATCGACACGGGACTCGCGCTCTATAAGGGCAAATGCCCCGGCGAGGCGCTGTTCGGCGTGCCCGAGGACGTGTTCGTCGGCACCGCGTTCGTGCGTCAGATAGGCGGAACGAGCCTTGACGGCGAAAAAATGAGCGCCGCCGCCGAAAATCTGCTTTTCTCCGCCGACGAAGCCGTCAACACGAAAAAAGCCGCCGAAAAGCTCGAGGGCGTGCGCCGCGGACTTTTGCACAAAAACGGCAGGGGCGGCTCCATATACGAAAAAGAAACCGTCCGCGACAAGCTCACCGAGATGCTCGAACGCGCGAAGAAATCGTCCGGCGACCTGATCGCCGTCGAAACGTCGCTTTCGGAGCTGAACGAAGCGCGCGAGGTCGCGATAAAAAACCGCGAAAAGACGCGCGCACGCGTCGCCGGATATGAAACGGTGATGAACAAGCGCCGCTTTGCCGAGCTCGCAGCAGCAAAGGACGAGCTTGCATCCCTTTACGAAAAAAAAGACGCGCTCCTGCGCGAAGGCGTCGTCAACGGCACCTTCCCCGACAGCGCATACATAGACGAGCTGCGCACCGTTTCGGGCGCGATGACGGCGACGAGCGCGTCGATAAATACGATATCGCGCAGTCTCGACTCGCTGCGCACCGAAGAAGCGTCCGCGCCGGACAGAATGCTTTACGAAATGTTCGACAGCAACGCAAACGCGCGCGCCGACATAGGCAAGGAATTCGACGACCTGCACACGCAGAGAAATGTCCTCGGCATAAGCTCGCTCGTCACCGTCATACTCGCCGTCGCATGCGCGGTGATAGTGATACTTTTCAGATCTGTCCCGAACGTGGTGATATGGCTGTCGATTGCGACGGCGGTACTCGCGACGGCGGCGGTGCTTATGGCGATAGTGTCGATTCACGCAGAAAATAAAGCCGCAAAACGGCTGCAATACTACGGCGCCGACGACAGAAAAAAGCTGCCCGCGCGGCTCGACGAGCTGTCGGAGGGCGCGCGCGTACATCGCGAACTCAACGAAAAGATCGCGGCGACCGAAGCCGAAAGATATGTGCAGTACTCGGTCTACGACGATGAAAAAGACGAGGCGCGCGAGCTCCTTCACAGACGCGGCATCGACGTCTCCGACGACGGCGCGCTTGCGGGAGCCGTCACCGACGCGATAGCGAACTGCACATCGCTCTTTGAGCGCGACCGCGCCCTCTCCGAGGAGATCGAGCGCGCGCGCGGGACAGTCGCCGTGCTCGAGCAGAGGCTCGAGGGCGTCGACGAAAACGAGGTCATGGCATCAGCGAAGCTGATAGACGAGAGCGCATATGAGTCCATATCCGCCGCCGACCTGCGGCGCGAGCGCGATTTCACCGAAAACGCCGTGACAAAACTGACCGAGCGCATACACGAGCTCGAGCTGAAGCGGACCGAGCTGATGTCGCGCCGCGACGACCCGTCCGCTATCGCGGTGAAGCTTGACGAGTTGAACCGCGACATCGACGACGACAGAGCGCGCCTCGACGCGTGCGTTCTCGCGATAGAATCGCTCGAACGCGCGGGACGCGAGGTGCGCGAGAGCGTGGCGCCGCGTCTGCGCGAATACGCGCGCCACTATCTCGGCGCTGTGACGGGAGGCAAATACTCCGAGCTTTCGCTCGACGGCGCGTTCTCGATGTCGCTGTCGGCGGACGGCGCGTACCGCGACCTCGACAACATGAGCGCCGGAACGTGCGACGCCGCGTATCTCTCTTTGCGGCTGTCGCTCGTGAAGCTGCTTTACAGGCGTGAGACGCCCGCGCTCGTGTTCGACGAATCGTTCTGCCGCATGGACGACGGACGCGCGTCCGCGATGCTGTCGATGATAGCAAGCGACGGCGCGCAGGCGCTGATACTGACGTGCCAGACGCGCGAGAGGCGGCTGCTCTCGTCGATATGCCCCGACGCGAACATTACGATGCTCAAATAAAACCTATATCAGAACTTGACAGTACCGGCGTCGGGGTGTAACATTATCGCAAAGGGCGATGATGCGCCGCGCGCCGGTATCGCTTTTTGCGGAATCTGAAAAATATTTTGACTTTTTTCTATAAAACCTTGCATATGACGCGGCGTCATATGTTACACTGACGGCGCGACACGGAAAAACGGCGCGTTTATTTAACGTATTCGGGAGGAAAGCAGGAAAATGATAGCGCAACTCGCACAGTATCTGTATAAGACCGTAAAGCTGGCATGCAAAAACGTGCTCTCGAACGTTCGCGAGTACGCGTGCTTTTTCGCCGCCGTCTTTATAATACAGGTGTTCTTCACGTCGCTGTCCATGGTGCTGTTCAACAACGATAAGACAGAGTGGACGCGCGTGTGCGAGGAATACTCCTATCACGCAGTGCTGTATGACCTCAACGAGACGCAAAAGGTGATGCTCGAAAACGGACGCGACACCGGGCTTATCGTGTCCGGCAACGACGACGTTTACGACATCGTGCGCATGGTGGAGCACTACGATTTCTTCGACGACAGCTACTCCTACGACATGTACTTCAACTATAAAGGTACGACCGTCGATCAGATAGCGAAGTCGCGCGACAGATTCGACACGCGCCTGCTCAAGGATATATACAAAATGAACGACACCGATCAGCACCCGACGCTGAGACATTCGCCGAGGCTGACGTTTTCGTCGTCCAACATGGGGTACAACAGGGCGTTTTACGCCGTGGCGACAGTTCTTGTCGCGGCGCTGTCTGTGTTCCTGCTCGTGATGCTTTACAATATCAGGATAAACCACTATAAGTTCATATACGGCATATACATGACGTTCGGTGCCGACTTCGGCAAGCTGTTCGAAACTGCGTTCTTCGAGATGTTCGTCATATCGGTCATAACGTATATTCCCGCCGTCGGCGCGTCGACGCTGATATCGTACCTGATAATACATCTGCACGGACTCCCGTATTATTTCTCATTCCCCGCCGCCGCGCTGACCGCGCTTTACGCGCTCATCGTACTGCTCATATCGGTGTCGCTGCCGATGAGGACGGTCGCGTCGCGCCCGCCGATGACGCTGCTCGTATCGCAGGACAACTCGAATCTCGTCTCGTCCCCCCGCCGTTCGCTCAACATATTCGGGACGAAATTCCCGTTCCAGTACGAGGTGTTCTCGACGTGGCGCTTCCGCAAGTATAATCTGCGGCTGCTCGTCTCGGCGGTGCTGTTCACATCGCTGTTCATATGCGGACTGTTCCTATCCGAATTTACGGGCGTCATGCTGTCGGAGGAAAAGCCGCAGTTCACCGTCGACCTCTCGCCGACGAACATCACCTACGACGACTTCATGCGCGACGAGCTCTACGCGATAGACGGCGTCACGTTCGTCAGCAAATCGAACACGACGCACGCCGTCAGCGAGGTCAGCCACATGCGCGTGAACGCGGAGAGCACGCTGCCGAACTCGAACTTCGTCGTTCCGGGCAAGGACGAGGACAAGATGTACCGCATGTCGAGCGACGTCGAGTACAGAACGCTCGACGCGGACGTCGCGGCGGAGCTTGAAGCGCGCGGCTACGACTACGACGGCGACCTCTATTCCCCGTTGCGCGACGACAGATATATTGTTCTATCCGATTCGATAATGAACACGCGCCGCCTTGACTTAAAAGTCGGCGACACCGTCGACTTCGCCACGCTCGTGAGGTTCACGCAGGCGATAGACAGCGGCGTATACGGCAAGGCGCTTCTACGTCAGCAGCTTGAATCCGCCGAGTTCGACTATCACGAGTTCACCGTCGGCGCCGTCATACACGATATGCCGTCGATACTGTTGCCCGTATACTTTTCCGAAAACGCGTACAAGGAAGTCACCGGCAACGACGTCAACTATTTCAACCTTGAAATATACGTAGACGGCGGTCTCGACGTCGTCGAGACGACGCGGATAGAAGACGAGCTTCGCCAGTGGGCCGTCGACTACGGCGGCGCGAAGGTCACGAACACTCACGCCAACCACAAAAGGACCGTCGACGACGATAAGCAGTTCGACAAGATATTCACACTTGTCGCATCGCTCCTTTTGACGATATCGCCGATGATATGGTTCTTCTCGCAGGCGCTCTACTACATCAAACGCGAAAACGAGTTCACCATACTCGAGTCGCTCGGCGCGCGCGGCTCCGACATACGAAAGCTCTACATCTTCGGCGGCATATTTATGGGCACGCTCGCGTTTCTTTTCTGCATAATTCTCGGCTACGCGCTCTCGTACGGACTGTATCTGATACTCAATATCGAGGTGCCGTACTGGACGCAGACGTGGGTGCGGTTCGCGTTCCACATGCCGTGGTACGCGATAACGCTGTCGATAATAATGTCGGTGTCGTGCGGATTCTTGTCGGCATACCTGCCGTATAGATTGAACGTGCGCAAGAAATCAAAGACGCTCGCGGTCGATACGCTGAGCGGAGACTCGGAATAAAAGCGGGGGAGATTGTCATGACAGAGGGTAAAGTCGAATACATTCTCAAAACCGAAAACGTCATAAAGCAGTATAAGCAGTACGACGAGATAATCACGGCGGTGAACCGCGTCAGCATAAGCGTGTACGAGGGCGAATTCGTCGCCATAATCGGCACGTCCGGCTCGGGAAAAAGCACGTTTCTGCACTGCTGCGCCGGACTTGACAAGGTCGACGCGGGACACATCTACATTCGCGGGCAGGATATAACGCAGATGTCGCACGACGAGCTCGGACGATTCCGCGGCGAAAATCTCGGATTCGTGTTCCAAAAGCACAACCTTATCCCGCAGTTCACGGCGCTCGAAAACATACTTATCCCGACTTTGATGTGCAACAAAGAGGACGGCTCGTACGAGGAGACGCTGCGCAGGCTGTGCAAAACGCTCGCGATCGAAAACAGACTGCACCATCTGCCGAGCGAGCTGTCGGGCGGTCAGCAGCAGAGAGTCGCGATAGCGAGAGCGCTCATCAATATGCCGCAGATACTGTTCGCCGACGAGCCGACCGGCAACCTCGACCGCGCTAACGCAGACGAGGTGCTCGACCTGCTCATCAAAACGCGCGACGAAATCGGGCAGACGATAGTGATGGTGACGCACGACATGAAGATAGCGGAGCGCGCCGACCGCGTCTACCGCATGGACAACGGCGAGCTCGTCGTCGACCGCGACTACTCGGGCGGCGTGCCGCGTCCGCACCGCCCTCGCAATTACAACAGCGGACGGTGAAAGTTTCACCGTTGTGGGAGTTGTCAAGGAAAAATGGACAATAAAAATCATAGGTGAGGTGATTGGCCGGATTTTGTGTCTCATACAGCTTATAACCGCGATCGCAGGCACGACGCGTCATCTTCAGCTGACGAAAAAAATCTCCACCGACGTAACCGTCAATCAATGACCATGCAATAAAAGGAGATGCTTTTCGCTCAAAGGCGGACCGATCAGTGATTATCTCAAGCTATCTCCGAGGATATTGTTCTCGATTGCCTTGCAAAAAAGAAAAAAATCATAAAAGTTCTTGAAAAGTGGGAGGGTGCAGGGAGGGCGGAAAACTTCTTGAAAGAAGTTTTCCGCCCTCCCTGCAAAAAATTATTATTACTTCCTCACGCCGCGGAGGCTGCGGGCGAGGATGCCTTTCATCTGCGCGATGGCGACGCCGTAATTGACTATCGGCACGCCTTGCGACGCGGCGCGCTCGATGCGGGACTTCATCTCGCGCTCGTTCAGCATGCAGCCGCCGCAGTGGACGACGAGACGGTAACCGGACAGGTCGTCGGGAAACTCGCCGCCGGACGTGAACGAATACGAGGGCTTTTTGCCCGTATACGTCTCGATCCACTTCGGCAGCTTCACCGTGCCGATGTCGTTGCACTGCCTGTGATGCGTGCACCCCTCCGATATGAGCACGTGGTCGCCGTCGCAGAGCTTTGACAGCGCGTCCGCGCCCGCGATGAGGGCGTCAAGGTCGCCCTTGTAGCGCGCGAACAGGATAGAGAACGACGTCAGCGTCACCGACTCCGGCACGTCGCGCGCGACGCGCTCGAACGCCTGCGAGTCGGTTATGACCATCGCGGGCGGCTCCTGCAGCGACGAGAGCGTGCGTGTCAGCTCCTCGGGCTGGCAGACAGAGAACGTGCGGTGCGTGTCGAGCAGCTCGCGCATCACCTGCTGCTGCGGCAGTATGAGCCGCCCCTTCGGTGCCGATTCGTCGACGGGTACGACGAGCACGACGTGCGCGCCGTCGGGCAAAAGGTCGGCGACGATGTATTTCTCGTCCTTCTTCGCCTTCGCCGCAGATGCAAACGCACCGAGTCGTTCTTTCAGCTCAAATATGCCCTCGCCCGTGACAGCGCTGACGTACAGCTCGCGCTCGCCGCGCGCTTTTTTGTCCGCTATCAAGTCGCACTTGTTCAGCGCGACGATATAGGGGATGCTTTTCTCATCGAATACGCGGCACATCGAGCGGTCGAGCTCGCTGTAACCGACCGTGCCGTCAACGACGAGCACCGCGATGTCGGTCTTGGTAAGCGTCTCGCGCGCCTTTTGCACGCGCATACCGCCGAGCTCGCCCTCGTCGTCGAGTCCGGGCGTGTCGATTATCACGACGGGACCGAGCGGCAAAAGCTCCATCGCCTTTTTTACAGGGTCTGTCGTCGTGCCCTTCACCTCGGAGACGACGGACAGCGACTGCCCTGTCACCGCGTTGACAAGGCTCGACTTGCCCGCGTTTCTCATGCCGTAAAACGCGATATGGACGCGCTCGGCGGAAACTGTATCGTTAAGACTCATATGCGCCTCCGGCCTTTAGAATCTGAAATCGCGGCGGTTCGAGTTCCTGATGTCGGTGATGTTCTGCGCCGCGATAGCGCGCACCTTGTCGCCCGGTATGCGCGCAAGCTCGCGCTCTATCATCGCATAGCCGACTTCCTTCGTCTTAGGCGACGCGTAATCCTCGAGGTATTCGGACAGCGTCATGAGTGCGTTCGGGTGGCAGCAGTTGAGTATCTGCCCCGACTTGCACAGGCTCATGAAGCGGTCGCCGGTGCGTCCCTCGCGGTAGCAGGCGGTGCAGAACGACGGAATGTGACCGTTCTCCATCAGCCAGCAGACGACCTCGTCGAGAGTGCGCTGGTCGGAGACGTCAAACTGCTCCGTGTCATGCGGGCGCTCTTCTTCCGTGTAGCCTCCGACGGACGTGCGCGAGCCGCCGCTGACCTGCGATATGCCGAGGCGAAGCAGCTTCTGCCTTACCGCTTCCGTCTCGCGCGTCGAGATAATCATGCCCGTGTACGGGACTGCGAGGCGTATGCACGCCGTTATCTTTGCAAACGTCTCGTCGTCGATGCCGTTGTCGAACGCGTCGGGGTCGATGTCGTCGGCGCGCTTGAGACGCGGCACGCTTATCGTGTGCGGCCCGACGCCGTGAACGGCTTCGAGATGCTCCGCGTGCATGATGAGACCCGCGAATTCGTACTTGTAGAGCTCGAGCCCGAAAAGAACGCCGAGTCCGACGTCGTCGATGCCGCCCTGCATAGCGCGGTCCATCGCCTCGGTGTGGTAGTCGTAGTTGTGCTTCGGCCCCGTCGGATGAAGCTCGAGATAGCTCTTTTTGTGATACGTCTCCTGGAACAGGATATAGGTGCCGATTCCGGCCTTTTTCAGCATCTCGTATTCCTCGACGGTAGTCGCGGCGATGTTGACGTTGACGCGGCGGATGGCGCCGTTTTTATGCTTTATCGAATATATCGTGTTGATGCATTCGAGTATGTACTCGATCGGGTTGTTGACGGGGTCCTCGCCCGCCTCGATGGCGAGACGCTTGTGACCCATATCCTGGAGCGCGATGACCTCAGCGCGGACCTCGTCCTGCGTCAGCTTTTTGCGCGGTATGTGCTTGTTCTTCATGTGATACGGACAGTAGAGGCACCCGTTCACACAGTAGTTGGACAGGTACAGCGGCGCGAAGATGACGATGCGGTTGCCGTAGAAGGCGAGTTTTATCTCCTCCGCGATCTTGTATATCGCATCGACCTTTTCGGGTATGTCGCACGCCAGAAGCACCGACGCTTCGCGGTGCGTGAGTCCCGCGCAGACGCAGCCGGTCGCGGTCTTCTTCGGACGCGCCTTTTCGAGTATCTCGTCTATGAGCGCGGCGTTGTGCTTGTTCTTCTCCGCATACTCGAGCGTTTCGAGTATCTCGCCGTCGTTGATGAATTCTTCCGCGTGCATTGATCTCGGATCGTATATTGCCATATTTTTATTTCCTTTCTTCGGGGCGCTGCCCCGAACCTTGCTTAGGGGAACTTTTGAGAAAAGTGGCCTTTCCGCTTGCGGAAAGGCTGCAGATGCTTTGCATCTGCCCTCCCCATAAGAACCACTCAAAACTTTCCCTACCGGTGTTATTTTATAACTGTTATTTTTTTACGTCGCCGCGGTCGGTGACTATCTCGCCGCCGACTGAACGAATGCGCAGCTCGAGGCAGTCTCGGCACTGCGCCGATTCCTCGCCCGTGCATATCTTGTTGTCGTACAGCTCGTACTGCTTGCGCACGCCGACCGGCGACAGATTCGGCATCACTACGTTCGCGCCGGCGAGTATGCCCATCTCGCGTCCGCGCGGGTGTATGGTGCCGAGCGCCGTCGTCGCGGGCAGGAGCACGTGCGGGCATAACAGCCGTATTATCGAGAGCAGCCGGCACGTTTTCTCGACAGTCCCCGACGGGAATGACGCAAAAGGTGTCTCGTGATGCGGCACGAACGGGCCTACGCCGCACATGTCGGGGTAAAAGTCGCGTATGAAGCACAGGTCGTTTGCGATGCGGCGGTTCGTCTGATACGGACTGCCGACCATGAATCCGCAGCCGACCTGATAGCCGAGCTCCCGCAGCGTGTAAAGGCACTGTATGCGGTTCTCGTACGACATCGACGCGGGATGAAGCTGCGCATAGTGGTCGGGATTCGCCGTCTCGTGGCGCAAAAGATAACGGTCTGCGCCCGCCTCTCGCATCCTGCGGTAGCTGTCGCGGCTGCGCTCGCCGAGCGAGAGCGTGACGGCGCAGTCGGGATGCGAGGACTTTATGCGGCTGATAATAGGGCACATCACGTCGTCGGTGTAGTATGCGTCCTCGCCGCCCTGCAAAACGAACGTGCGGAAGCCGAGCTCGTAGCCCTCGTCGGCGCACAATATTATCGTGTCCTCGTCGAGTCGGTAGCGAATGCAGTTTCTGTTGCTTCTGCGGATGCCGCAGTAAAGGCAGTCGTTTTTGCAGATGTTGGATATCTCAATAAGTCCGCGCACAAAGACGCGATTGCCGTATATCGGCTCGCGCACATTTCTTGCGCGCTCCGCGAGAACTTCGTCGTAGCCTCCGCTCTCGCATTCGTCGAGAAACGACGCGATATCATCCGCCGACAGCGCGCCGCCGTCCCCGCGGTACAGTGCTTCGATTATTTCCGATACGTCATTCATTGTTTCCGTCGGTCACGCCCGAGAACGCAGTTTTGACGCTGACGCCCGGCAGCTTGCCTATCCTGCCCGACAGCGCCGATATCGTGTTCTGCTCCGCGTCTACGGCGACCGATATGATGTTGATGCCGCGCTTGCGGTACGGGATGCCCATGCGCCCGATGATGTACTCGCCGTACTCGTGGAGTATGGCGTTGAGCGCCTCTACGCTGTCGACGTTTTCGACTATTATCGACATTACGGCTACTCTGCTTTGCATATTTGCCTCCTTAATTTTAACGTAAAAAACGCCGTGCACAGGCACGGCGTATTACTTTTATGCTGCCGCACCTTTCACTCAGATGATTCTTTGTGTCAGGAACATGCGTATTATATCATATGTCGGCGAATTTGTAAAGAGGAATGAAAGGAAAACATCAAAAGAAAAAGATGCGCTTTTTTTGAAAAATACGACTCCCGCCCCCGCTTTGCAAAACTTTCCCCGAAAGTTTCTTTATGCAAAAACTTGACATATTCGAAAAACAGTGGTAGAATACGTTTATATTCTAAATGCATTGATGGGGACCGCGAACGTCATAACGCCGCCAAAGAGAGCGCCGACAGGTGAGAGGGCGTGCGGCGCGGCGATGAGCATTTCACCCCGGAGCAGGACATGTGAACGCGCGCACGTTTGTACGCGTCATGTAGCGTGTCACGGGACGGTCCCGTTACAGACCGCAGAGCGCCCGAACTATGACCGTCGGGAACTTGGGTGGTACCGCGGAATCATGCTCCGTCCCATTTTAGGGACGGAGCTTTTTCATAACATGAAAGGAAACCGGAAAAATGAAAGACAAGCTTTTAGCGATAAAAGCCGAGGCGGAAGAGGCGCTTCGCGACGCCGGCGCAGACCTTGAGGCGCTGCGCATCAAGTACCTCGGCAAAAAGGGCGAACTGACAGCAGTCCTGCGCGGCATGGGCGCGCTGTCGGCGGATGAAAGACCCGCGATTGGCGCTCTCGCAAACGAGGTCCGCGCCTATATCGAGGAAAAGATCACGTCTCTCAAAGCGGAGCGCGAGGCGCACGCGAAGGAGGCGAGGCTCGAGGCCGAACGTCTCGACGTCACGATGCCGTCGAAGCTGCCGCCTGTCGGCGGACGTCATCCGCTCGCACAGGTGCAGCGCGACATGGAGGATATATTCCTCTCGATGGGGTTCACCGTCGTCGACGGGCCCGAGGTCGAGCTCGACTACTACAACTTCGAAGCGCTCAATATGCCCGACGGCCATCCGGCGCGCGACACGCAGGACACGTTCTACATCACCGACAAAATACTTCTGCGCTCGCAGACGTCGGGCGTGCAGATACGCACGATGGAGAAGCAGAAGCCGCCGATACGCATAATTTCGCCTGGACGCGTCTACCGCTCCGACGAGGTCGACGCGACGCATTCGCCGCTGTTCCATCAGGTCGAGGGACTCGTCGTCGACAAGGGCATCACGATGGGCGACCTTCGCGGCACGCTGCTCGTGTTCGCTCAAGGGTTGTTCGGCGCCGACACGCGCATACGCTTTCGCCCGCATCACTTCCCGTATACGGAGCCGTCGGCGGAGGTCGACGTTTCGTGCTTCGCGTGCGGCGGCAAGGGCTGCCGTTTCTGCAAGGGAGAGGGCTGGATAGAGGTGCTCGGCTGCGGCATGGTGCATCCGAACGTGCTGCGCGGCTGCGACATCGACCCGGACGTTTACAGCGGATTCGCGTTCGGCATCGGCATAGAGCGCGTCGCTATGCTCAAGTATCACATCGACGATATGCGTCTGTTCTACGAAAACGACCTGCGTTTCCTCTCGCAGTTCAGATAATAGGGGGATAGGAAAATGAAGCTTTCACTAAACTGGTGCAACGATTACGTCAAGGTCGACGACCTTGACCCGAAATATTTCTCCGACAGAATGACCGACACGGGCAGCAAGGTCGAGCTGTTCGACGTGCTTGCGACCGACATCGAAAACGTCGTCGTCGCAAAAGTCGTCAAGATGGAGCGCCACCCCGACTCCGACCATCTTTGGGTCTGCTCCGTCGACTGCGGAGAAGGCGCGCCGCGTCAGATAATCACGGGCGCGCAGAACGTTTTCGAGGGTGCGATAGTGCCGGCGGCAAAGGCTCCGGCGATGCTCCCCGGCGGCGTCAAGATAAAGGCGGGCAAGCTGCGCGGACTGC
>CANPXS010000047.1 GCA_947586625.1 uncultured Clostridia bacterium
CCGCCGACCTCTACTCGCTCGACGTCGACTCTGTCGCGTCGCTCGAACGCATGGGCAAAAAATCGGCGCAAAACCTTATCGACGCCGTGAACGCGTCAAAATCGGCGGGACTGTCGCGGCTCATATACGCGCTCGGCATACGCCAGGTAGGCAGCGTCGCCGCATACGCGCTCGCAGAGCGGTTCGGCAGCATCGACGCGCTCATGGCGTCGACGAAGGACGAGCTCGTCGACATTCCCGACGTCGGCGAGATCACGTCGTCGCTCATCATCGACTACTTCGCGGAACCGAAAAACCGCGAGCTCATCGAAAAGCTGCGCGCTGCGGGCGTCGTCATGGAGAAGTCGCAGTCCGCGCGTGTATCGGACACGCTCGACGGGCTGACATTCGTCCTCACGGGCACTCTTCCGACGATGACGCGCGACGAGGCGTCCGAGATGATAAAAGCGGCGGGCGGCAAGGTCTCGACGTCCGTATCGAAAAAGACGAGCTACGTCGTCGCGGGCGACGCCGCAGGGTCGAAGCTCGACCGCGCGAACGCGCTCGGCGTACCCGTCATAGACGAGGATGCGCTGCGCGAAATGATATCGCAAAAACAGTAAAAGACGCCGTGCGGCAAATGCCGCACGGCGTACATATAATGCTCAGTCATAGCCGAAAAAGCGCAAAATGCCGCGGTATATCGCACGCGCATAAAGTCCCGGACTCTCCGCCATAAGCGTCGCCTCGCCGTAATTGGTGATGAATCCGAGCTCGACAAGCGTCGCGGGCATGGACGTGCGCCGCAGCACGTACAGCGTCGGACGCGCGCTCACGCCTCTGTTCGGCTCGCCCGTCGCCTCCGAAATCTCCGCGACTATATCCTCCGCGAGCGGCAATGCGCGCGACGACGTCGAATACACGAACGCCTCGACTCCCGTCGCGTTCGGATCCTCCGACGCGTTCGCGTGCAGACTGATGAACCACTCGGCTCCCCACGAATTCGCCGCTGACACGCGCGCGGCGAGGCTCGACGCGTTCGACGTCCCGAGCTGCGTCGTCGGTGTCGGACGCGACACGCGCACCTCGAATCTGCCGTCGCCGCGCAAAAGGTCCGCCAGCTGTATGCCGATCTCGTAAACGAGATCCTGCTCACGGTAGCCGTTGCCCTCCGCGCCGGAGTTCGGGTTTTGGGGATTGTGCCCCTGATCGATGAAAATTTTTATCATATTCACACGCTCCGATATGTAATGATCTGACAGTGTCATTATATGCGCGAAGCGTCATAACGGAGACAGCTTTATGGATATCTCAAACGCAAACGGTCAATACACAAACGCCGACGTGCGCGCGCTCGAGCGCATAAAGGGCGAGGTGCGCCGCGCCCTTTCATCGTATGACATGATCGCGGACGGCGACCGCGTCGCTGTCGGCGTGTCGGGCGGCAAGGACTCGACGGCGCTTTTATATGTCCTATCCGGGCTGCGCCGTTTCTACCCTGCAAACTTCGATATCTGCGCCGTAACGGTCGATTCCGGCTTCGACGGTATGGACTTCGCTCCGCTCTCCGAATTCTGCCGCGCGCTCGGCGTCGAGCATCACATCGTGCGCACCGATATCTCAAAAATAGTGTTCGACTTGCGGCATGAACCGAATCCGTGCTCGCTGTGCTCGAAAATGCGGCGCGGCGCGCTCATCGACGAGGCGCACCGTCTCGGCTGCCGCCGACTCGCGCTCGGACATCACTTCGACGACGTCGTCGACACGTTCATGCTCAACCTCATCCACGGCGGCAGGCTCGAAACGTTCGAACCTGTCACGTATTATGAGGAAAAGCAGCTCTCCGTCATACGTCCGCTCATCTACGTCCGCGAACACGAGCTTGCGCGGTTCGGCAAATCGCTGCCGGTTGTAAAAAGCACATGTCCCGCCGACAAAAAGACAGAGCGCGAGCGCGTCAAGTCCGCCATAGACGCGCTCGGCGCTCTCGACGGCGATATCCGCGAGCGGATATTCCACGCAATAGAACGCGCCCGCATCTGCGGATGGCACGAATGCGAGCGCGGTAAGAAATGCGGGCGGTAACGTGATTTACATCATTCGCCGTAGTACGTGTATTTGCCGCCGTCCTTTTTGAAGTACGACACCGAACGGTAATACGCCGCTTCAAGGTCGTCGGCGACGCCGGACGCGTTCTCGCGCAGCGACGACAGACTGTACATTATGCTGCCGCGGTACGATATGAGCGGACGCGCGTGCTTCACCTGCTCCGTCAGCTCGTGGACGGCGTGCGCGAAGCTCCACTCGTCCTCGCCGTACTTGTACGCGGCGTGACTTATGTATAAGTCGACGCTCGTTCCGCGCACCTGTTCGTCCCACCAGTCGGCGAGAACGCCGTAAGGCGCCGATTCGCGGCTGAAGCTCCAGTACAGCTGCGGCGCGACGTAATCGACATAGCCGCCCCTCACCCACGCGAGCGTGTCGCAGTATATTTCATCGTACGATTCGAGCCCGCGCGTCGCACTGCCGCCGTTTTCACCGTCGTCGTTGCGCCAAATGCCGAACGGCGCAATACCGAATCTGCACCCCTCGTCCGCCGCCTTCACCGTCTCGTATACGAGGCGCACCATCTCGTTCACGCTCTCGCGGCGGAAGTCGCCGAGCTCCCTGCCGCCGCCGTATTTTTCGTATGTGGCGCTGTCGTCGAACTCGTAACCGTCCTCCGGGTACGGATAAAAATAATCGTCGAACAGTATACCGTCGACGTCGTAGCCGTCGATTATCTCTTTTACCCCGTCGGAGATGAGCTCCCGTACCTCCGGCATACCGGCGTCAAAGTACAGCTCACCCGCATATTCTACCGTGTACTCGGGGTGCAGACGTGCGGGACTGTTCGCCGCGAGCGCTGTCACGTCCGTTTTCGGACGCGACGGACTGCCTCGCGTGACGCGCAGCGGATTCACCCACGCATGTACGTCAATGTCGCGCGCATGCGCTATTTCTATCAGATATGAAAGCGGGTCGAAGCCGCCCGGCAGCTCGCCGCCCGTCACGCCCGTCAGATACTCCGACACCGGGAATATCGAGGACTTGTACATCGCGTCGCACGAGCCGCGGACCTGAAAAAAAATCGCGTTGAAACCGAGCCATTCGACGTCGTCGACAATACTGTCGAGCTCGCTTTTAAGCGTTTCCGCGTCAAGTCCCGCCTTACTCGGGAAGTCGAGATCATAAACGGTCGCTATGTAAACGCCCCTCATCTCGCGCGTCGGGTCGCCGAGCGCGCCGAGCGCGCCGTCAGCGTCCGCCGCATCCATGGCTTTGCCGGGGGTGCTCTCCGGCACTTCCTTTTTGCATGACGAAAAAAGCAGCGCCAAAAGCAAAGCCGCCGCGATATATAAAAGTCGTGATCTTATCCGCACGACATGCCTCCGACATAGCTCATTGTTGTCCACAGCTATTATATTACCGCAAAAGGCGCGAAACTACAATACAAAACCGCGAAAAAGCACGAAAAAAGGCGCCCATATTCCGAGCGCCGGATTTTCGTTTTGACGGGGGCGTCAGATGAGTTCCTTGACCTTGGAGCTCTTGCCGACTCTGTCGCGCAGGTAGTAGAGCTTCGCGCGGCGAACTTTACCGCGTCTGATGACCTCTACCTTTTCCACGTTGGGGGAATGAAGCGGGAACGTCTTTTCAACGCCGCAGCCGTACGCCACGCGGCGGACCTTGAACGTCTCCGATATTCCGCCGCCGTGACGACCGATAACGGTGCCTTCAAAGATCTGTGTGCGGACGCGCTGTCCCTCTTTGATCCTGTTGTAAACGCGGACGCTGTCCCCTACCTCAAACCGGGGGACCTGCTCCTTCATCTGCTCATTGACCAGTACGTCGATCTTGGTGCTCATGTTATCACCTGTACCTTTCATGTAATATCGAAGCGTTCATGCAGAGCGGCAGCGGACCGCCTCGGCGCGTCTTGACACACGCGGGAGATATTATATCACACTCGTCCCGCTTTTGCAATAGCAAAAAGGAAATTTTTCGCGTTTCTCCGCGTAGTTTTTTTGCATGACTGCGAATAACTTTCGGAATTTCATATTGTAAAATCGCGTTTTATGTGATAGAATAGAAAAGATAGAAAGGCGGATATATCCAAAATGAACAACAGATATAACGGTCAAAACCGACACGATATGAGAAACGCCGCGCCCGACGGCGACGAAATGAGCCCGCGCCGCAGCCTCGAATACGAAACCGACGCCATGCAGGACCAAGACGACGAAGAAAGCGAACAGCCGAAAAAGCCTGCCGAAAAGGTGAGCCTGCTCTCTATGGCATTCGACATAGTCGAAACGCTCGCGATAGCTACATGCACGATAGTGCTTCTTTTCACGTTCGTGTTCCGCATCGCCATCGTGAACGGCGAGTCGATGAACAATACGCTCAACGCGGGCGACATGCTCATCGTCACCGACATCGGCTACAAACCGCGATACGGCGATATCGTCGTTTTACAGAAGGTCGACAGCGCGCTCGGCGACGAGGCCGTCGTAAAGCGCGTCATCGCGACCGAGGGGCAGACCGTATCATATAACGACGAAACTAACGAGCTCACCGTCGACGGCGCCGTCATAGACGAATCCGAATACGTCTACATCGACTACGCGCACAAGCGTCTCTCCGAAATAGACTACCCGATAACGCTCGGCGAGGGCGAGGTGTTCGTCATGGGCGACAACCGCCGCCACTCCACCGACAGCCGCAGCTACAGCCTCGGCATCGTCGACGAGCGCTGCATATTCGGACACGTTATCGCGCGCATATATCCGCTGTCCGATTTCGGATTCTTCAAACGAATGGGGGACGCGTAATGCCGAGCGAACAGATACAGTGGTTCCCCGGGCATATGGCAAAAACACGGCGTTTGATCTCGGAGGATATGAAAGAGGTCGACGCCGTGCTTGAGCTTTTGGACGCCCGCATACCGCGCTCATCGCGCAATCCCGATATAGCGGCGCTGCTTTCGGGCAAACCGACGGTGACGCTTCTCAACAAGTCTTCCCTTTCCGACCCGTCGGCGAACGACGAATGGACGGAACATTTCAAAACAGCCGGAAAAACGACGCCCATACTGATCGACTCCGTGACGGGAGAGGGCGTCGGACGCATAACGCCCGCGCTCCGCGAGCTGCTCGCCGATAAAATCGAGCATTGGCAGTCGCGCGGCATGACGGGACGGCGCATCAAGGTCATGATAGTCGGCGTGCCGAACGTCGGGAAGTCGACGCTCATAAACCGTCTCGTCGGCGAGCGCAAGGCAAAAGCCGAGGACCGTCCCGGCGTCACGCGTCAAAAACAGTGGGTATTGACGAAAACGGGACTCAATCTGCTCGATACCCCCGGCGTTTTGTGGCCTAAATTCGACGACAGAAAAACGGGCGAAGCCCTCGCATTCACGGGCGCGATAAAGGACGACATACTTGACACAGAAACGCTCGCGTCAGCGCTTTGCGGACGGCTGCGCCGCCTTTACCCGGACGCGCTCTATACAAGATATAAATTAAGCGCTGTCCCCGACGATATGACCGACCACGAGCTGCTACTCGCGATAGGCAGAAAGCGCGGCTTTCTCGTCTCGGGCGGCGAGGTCGACTCCGAGCGCACCGCGCTGATGCTGCTCGACGAGTTCCGCTCCGCTAAGATAGGACGCATAACTCTCGAACGTCCGAACGATTTTGACGTATGACGACGCTTGAATTCACGCTTGAGGTAAAATACCGCGCCGAAGGCTTCGACGTCGTCGCCGGCACCGACGAGGCGGGGCGCGGATGCCTCGCCGGTCCCGTCGTCGCCGCCGCATGCATACTCGCGCCCGGCACATATATCGACGGACTCAACGACTCGAAAAAGCTGTCGCCGAAGCGCCGTGAAGCGCTCTACGACGTCATACGCGAACGCGCCGTCGCATACGCGATAGCAGAATCGTCGGTCGAGGAGATAGACGCGACCGACATTCTGTCCGCGTCCCAGCACGCGATGCGCAATGCAGTTTCAATTCTCGATCCCGCGCCGTCGCTCGTGCTCGTCGACGGCAACGTCGCGCGCGATTTTCCGATGCGCGCCGTCACCGTCGTCCACGGCGACGCGATATCGCCGTCGATCGCCGCCGCGTCCATACTCGCTAAGGTTTACCGTGACAGGCTCATGCTCGAGCTTGACAAACAGTACCCGCAGTACGGGTTTGCCAAGCACAAGTCATACTGCACCGCCGAGCACGAGGCGGCTATACGCAAATACGGCATTCTGCCGTGTCACAGAAAGACTTTCATGTCGTTTCTGACGCGCGAGGGACGAAAACGATGAACAGCGACGATAAACCGCGCTCGCACCGCGAGATAGGCAGCGAAGGCGAGGACATCGCCGTCGAATATCTGATGTCAAAAAATTACTCCGTTATCGCGCGCAACTACTACGCGAGCCATGCCGAGCTTGACATAATCGCCCTCGACCCCGACGGCGAAACCGTCGTTTTCTGCGAGGTCAAATCCCGCGCCGAATCCGTCGCCGAAAAATACGGACGTCCCGCCACTGCCGTCGGGCGGACGAAGCAGAAATTTCTCGTCTACGCCGCGAACGATTACATAAAAAAGCACCCCCGCGAGTGCGGGGGTCGGCGTGTCCGTATAGACGTCATCGAAGTGTATCTGCCGCGCGACGGTGTGCCGAAGGTGCGCCATCTGCGAAACGCCGTGACTGCGCGCGTCGGCTACAACATGTAGTCACGCCTCGCTGTGCGGCGCAGCGCCCATCTCTCGCGGCTTGAACGTCGCGCAGAGCGTCTGTCCAGTCGTGTTCGCGTAGAGCGGTCCGACGTGGACGCGGCGCGCAGTGCAGAAGCTGTCGCCGTCATGGTACGCGCAGCTCGTCACGTCGCACACGATGCCGTGTATATGCTGCGGGCGATGGTCAGCGTCGATGTCGACGTTGAAGTATTCGCCCGGTCCGAATATCGCCATTTTGTTCGCCTCCGTTTGTATTATTGCTATGTTATTTTTCGCCGCGTACGCGCGCGTTATTCACGAAAAAGGAGCGCCTTTATGTCTGTTTTTGCCATAGCGGACCTGCATCTGCCGGGCGGCGGCGAAATAAACAAGTCTATGGACATGTTCGGTCCGCGCTGGCAAGACCACAAGTCTCGCATCGACAAAAACTGGTGCGCCGTCGTCGGTGACGGCGACACGGTCGTCGTCGGCGGCGACATATCGTGGGCTATGACGCTCGACGACGCGCTCGACGATCTGCGATTTTTAGACTCGCTGCCCGGCGAAAAAATAATCCTCGAAGGCAACCACGACTACTGGTGGACGACAAAATCGAAGCTCGAATCGTTTTTCGCAAAAAACAGCATCGGAACGCTTCGCATACTTCGCGGCAACGCATATCTGCGTGATGGATTTGCCATATGCGGCACGCGCGGATGGTTCGGCACCGAGGCGGCGCAGAACCGCGCGTTCGACGCCGATTTTGAAAAGCTCGTCCGCCGCGAAGCCGAGCGTCTGCGCACGTCCGTAAAAGAAGCGCTTGTGATCGCCGACGGCGACACATCGCGCGTCCGCGCATTCACCCACTTCCCCGCCGCGTTCGGCGGCGACGTGTGCGAGCCTATCCTCGACGTGCTGCGCGAAACAGGCGTGACGCAGCTATATTTCGGTCACGTCCACGGCGTCTACGACTATCCGCCGACATACGAATACGGCACCGTTTTCCACAGCACTATCGCCGCGGATTATCTTTCGTTTGTGCCACGGCTCGTAAGATAGACGTTTTTTCCGAATTTATGCACATGTTTTATCTTAAACTGTTGACAAAATCGCTTTTTCAATATATAATATTCAAGCCATACGGCAAGCTGCGTATCAATTTGGAGGATTAACATAAAATGGAACTCATCAAAAACGAAAAACTCGAGCACAGTCAGCATGAGCTTCAGTTCAAGATCGACCACGACACATTTGAAGCCGCATGCTCCCGCGCCTACATCCGCGAGCGCGGCAAGCTGAATGTGCCCGGTTTCCGCCGCGGCAAGGCTCCGCGTCCCATCATCGAGAAGATGTACGGCAAGGGCTTCTTCTACGAAGACGCTCTCAACGATATACTTCCCGCCACCTATGAGGACGCCTTAAAGGAGTCCGGCATCTCCCCCGTGTCTCAGCCCGAATTCGACATAGTCTCGATCGAGGACGACGGCGTCACGATCAAAGCTGTCGTATACGTCACGCCCGACGTAAAGATCGAGGGCTACCGCGGCATCGAGGCGTCCAAGACTAAGGTCGTCGTCACCGATGACGAGGTCGAGCACGAGATCGGTCACGTCCGCGAGCATAACGCGCGCGAGATAGACGTCACCGACCGTCCCGCCGAGATGGGCGATACGGCAAACATCAACTATGAAGGCTTCTGCGACGGCGTCGCGTTTGACGGCGGCAAGGGCGAGAACCACGACCTCAAGCTCGGCTCCGGCAGCTTTATCCCCGGTTTTGAGGAGCAGGTCGCGGGTCACTCCGTCGGCGACGAGTTCGACGTAAACGTCACGTTCCCGGAAAAGTACCATTCCGAGGAGCTCGCAGGCAAAGCGGCTGTATTTAAGTGCAAGATCAACGCGATAAAGCATGACGAGCTCCCCGAGCTCGACGACGAATTTGCAAAGGACGTGTCCGACTTTGACACGCTCGCCGAATACCGCGAGGATATGAAAAAGAAGATCGCGGAGCGCAAGGAAAAGGCGGCTGACGCAGAGGTCGAGGAACAGCTCATCGACTACCTCGTCGAGCACATCGACGCCGACATTCCCGCACCGATGTTCGACGCAGAGGCAGAAAACATCGTCCGCGACTACGATATGCGTCTGCGCAGTCAGGGTCTCGACCTCGCAACGTACATGAAGTACACGGGTCAGACGCTCGACACGATGCGCGAACAGGTACGTCCGTCCGCAGAGCGTCAGGTCAAGACGCGTCTCGCTCTCGCCGAGATAGCGAAACTCGAGAACATCGAGGTCACAGACGAACAGGTCGAGGACGAATACAAGCGCATGTCCGAGTCGTACAACATGGAAGTCGACAAGCTCAAGGAGATCGTCGCGAAGGCTGACGTCGAGTCCGACCTGCGCCTTAAAGCGGCAGTCGACCTCGTCAAATCCGCCGCCGTCGTCACCGAAAAGGAGCCGGAGGCTCACGACGACGAGCATCACGACCACGACCACGACGAGCACCACGAAGAATAATGCATAAGCCGGCGGAATGCGAACATCTCCGCACGAGCCGACCGCCGCTATTTCACGCGGCGGTCATGCTTTTTAGTAAAAATCGGCGCTTTTGATATATAACGATGCCGTTTGCGGTATATAATATTACGAGCGCCAAAAAGAGTGAATTACACATCAAAGAAAGGTAAGGTAACATAACATGCCACTCGTTCCGACCGTAATCGAACAGACAAACAGAGGCGAACGCGCGTACGACATATACTCGCGTCTGCTCAACGACCGTATCGTTTTCCTCGCTGACGAGATCAATGACGTGACGGCGTCGCTCGTCGTCGCGCAGCTTCTCTTCCTCGAAGCGCAGGACCCCGACAAGGACATCGCCCTCTATATCAACTCGCCCGGAGGCTCCGTCTCCGCGGGATTTGCCATCTACGACACGATGAACTTCATCAAGTGCGACGTGTCGACCATCTGCGTCGGCATGGCGGCGAGCATGGGCGCGTTCCTGCTCTCGTCCGGCGCAAAGGGCAAGCGAATCGCGCTCCCCAACAGCGAGATCATGATCCATCAGCCGCTCGGCGGCATGCAGGGTCAGGCATCCGACATCAAGATCCACGCCGACCACATTTTGAGAACGCGCGAGCGTCTTAACACTATCCTCGCCGCGAACACCGGCAAGGACATGGCGACGATCGCCGCCGCGACCGAGCGCGATAACTTCCTTTCGGCGGAAGAGGCGCTCAACTTCGGTCTCATCGACAAAGTATACGACAAACGCGTGTGACGGGAGCGAGGAATGCCACAGAGTAAGACAAGCAACACAGGCGGCACGCGTCAGCCGCGCAGATGCGCCTTCTGCGGACGCAACGAGCACCAGGTGCTGTACCTCATCCCCTCCCCTACAGGCATTTACATTTGCGACAACTGCGTCGAGGTATGTAACGAAATAATCGAAGAACAGCTCGGCTCGCAGCCGCTTTCCGGCGGCGGACTGTCGTTTGAAACGCTGCCAAAGCCGCACGAGATCAAAGCGTCGCTTGACGAGTACGTGATCGGTCAGGACGCGGCGAAGCGCGCGCTTTCCGTCGCCGTATACAACCACTACAAGCGCATACTCAACCGCGAATCGAAGTCGAAGAAGTCCGACGACGACTACGTCGAGATACAGAAGTCGAACGTGCTGCTCCTCGGTCCGACCGGCGTCGGCAAGACTTATCTTGCGCAGACGCTCGCAAAAACGCTGCAAGTCCCGTTCGCTATCGCGGACGCAACGACGCTGACCGAGGCAGGCTACGTCGGCGAGGACGTCGAGAATATCCTGCTTCGGCTGATACAAGCCGCCGACTACGACGTCGAGCGCGCCGAGCACGGCATCATCTACATCGACGAGCTCGACAAGATATCGCGCCGTAGCGAGAACCGCTCGATAACGCGCGACGTATCGGGCGAGGGCGTTCAGCAGGCGCTTTTGAAGATACTCGAGGGCACCGTCTCCAACGTACCTCCGCAAGGCGGACGCAAGCATCCGAATCAGGAGTTCATCGAGATAAACACCGAGAACATCCTGTTCATCTGCGGCGGCGCATTCGACGGGCTTGCCGATATAATCGAGCACCGCAAGGGCACCGGCACGATAGGCTTTGACGGCGAAGTCAAGAGCAAAAAAGAAAAGCACGACGTCGGCGTGTTCCGCGACGCGACGCCGCACGACATCGTGAAATACGGGCTCATACCGGAGCTCGTCGGACGTCTGCCCGTCATGGTGGCGCTCGACGCGCTCGACGAGGACGCGCTCGTGCGCATACTGTCCGAGCCCAAGAACTGCCTCTCCAAGCAGTACCGCAAGCTGCTCGAGCTCGACGGCATCGAGCTCCGCTTCGACGACGGCGCGCTCCGCGCGGCGGCATCGCTCGCGCTCGAACGCAACATCGGCGCGCGCGGTCTGCGCTCGATACTCGAGACCGTGATGGAGCCGATCATGTACGACGCGCCGTCAAAGGAGGGCATAAGCACCGTCACCGTCACCGAAGCCGCCATACGCGGCGAAGGCGAACCGATATACGCATAGTATAATAATGTTTTGCGGGGAGAGGAAAGCTTCTGCTTTTCTCTCCCCGCATCTGTTTCTGCATAAACCGGAATTTATAATTTCAGCTTTTTCCATGTTTCAGGCACTTCATCTTTTGCTCCGTCGAACTTAGGCCATGCATCGATCCCGTCGTTGTTTTTTCTTGGGATAATATGAATGTGAAAATGAGGAACAGACTGCCCTGCGCTCTCGCCGCTTGCATTCAGAAGATTTATGCCGTTATAGCGGCACTCATCAACGCAGTGGTTTGAAACCTTTTTTACCGCAGCCATCAAACGGTTAAACGTGTCCGAGTCGCAATCGAAAATGCTCTCAACATGTTTTTTGGGAATAGCGAGCATGTGACCGTCCACATCCCCTGCAATATCCATAATTACCAATGTATGCTCGTCTTCGTACACTTTCAAGCACGGTATTTGTCCGGCTATGATCTTACAGAATATACAATCCATAGTATTTTAATTCAAACAGTATATTTGTTAAATCTTTTTGCAGAACTCTATGATTTCTTCTTTCCTCTGTTCCACAGCTTCTTTATACTCCACGGAACATAAACCCAGCCTGTCACAGCATTCGATCTCCATATGCCCGTAAAAATGTTCTATACTTTCAATAATGCGCTGACATTCCCTCATACTCGTTCCGGTTCATAAAGCCACGGCATAACCTTTCTTTCCCGAACTTAAGGTAGCATGCGGCTCATGGGTGTTGCACCATGGAGTACATCTATCAATAAAAGCCTTAAACTGCCCCGGAATATCCGCCCAATAAGAAGGCGATACGGATATGATAATATCCGCCCAATAAGAAGGCGATACGGATATGATAATATCCGCCCACTCATAGTTTTCTATGATTTTTTCAATGTCATCATTTTGAACACATTTTGCGGTATGGTGGCAAGTCCTGCATCCTTTACAAAAATTAAAATTGAAATCGTCAATACATATGCTTCTGGTCTCATATCGTTCCATAAGACATTTTGAAATGATATTTACGATTTCCGCTGTCGCTCCGTTTTTTACAGGACTGCAATCCATTACCAAGGCTTTCATCAAATTCTTTCTCCCAAATCCAAATTTCATAATTTCGACCGATAACAAATTATACCTCAAAGGCGCACTTTATTATCGCATTTTTTCTAATAGATCCATCATTTCATGCCACTCACGGATATGCAGGTGTTCACATTTTGGTACAGCTCCTTCGGAGCGGTCCTTGTATTCCCTATCCGTCTCATTATCGTACCAAACGGGATATATCCCGACCCGCGCCGCTCCCTCAATATCTGCTTGCACATCGTCCCCGCAGTACCATACTTCGTCAGCGCGCAGACCGGCTTTCCGCAAAGCAATATCAAATAAAATGCGGTTGGGTTTTCGCACGATATAGTCACTTGAAGTCATAACAAATTCAAATTCATTCATCGGCAAAAGTCTGTTCAGTCTGTCTGACAAAGCGTCGCCCGACCAAAGCAGGTTGCTGATCACCGCACTCCTTATGCCGTTTTTATTGATGAAATCAAGCATGATATCCGCTTCCGGCATAATGGCGCCAATAGACGCACCGTCCCAAAAAACCTTCTCCATTTCAAGCGGCGTCAGAGAAAATTCAATTCCGAGGTATTCATATAACACTCTATCGCCGATTTGACCGCCGATATCGTACCCGATTTTACGGACATTTTCGATATGCTCCCCGTAGATCAGTTCAGCCGCTTTTCTGACATCATCGAGCGTGCAGTGATCAGGATTTTTCGCAGCATACTTCAAAAGTTCCGCATTTCCTCTGACAGGGTCCCAATCGGGTTCATACAGAAGCGTATGCCCATAGTCGAACAGAATCATTTTGGGATACCGCATCCAGATCACCTCATTTGTTTTTCATTTGCCTTGAAAAAACAGTCTCGATAAAATCAATGCTCCCCCGTCACATCACGCTGTAATCGTCGACGGCGTCGTGCAGATCGGATATGAATTTCAGCGTATACGCAATGAAGATGATAGAGACGACGAGCGACAAAAGCCACCCCTGCGGGAACGACGGATAATACACGGTGAACGTGTTGAAGCCCTCGTCGCTGAGCTCGACTCTGCGGTTGAATCCGAGCGATATCATGTAAAAGAACGAGCCGACCGCCGACACAACGCCGAATATGAACATGCGCGTCGCTTGCTTGTTCAGATTCTCGCGCAGCTCGACGCTCGCGCCGTCGAGAGTCCCGTCGCTGCGAATATATCCCGTGAAATTTGAAATTATGTGTTTGACCTCAAACAGTATCAGCGCCATCACGACGACGAACAGCGCCTCGGCGAGTCCCGTCCACACGCAGCACATCACATGCGCCGACCTCGCCTCCGCTTTCACGACCGTGCGCGTAAAATCCGTGTATTCGGCGACATACGCGCGCACCGAGAACCACTGCACAGCGGCGGCGACGCCGTATGCAGCCGACGCGGCGACGCCTAATATCATGCGTCTGCCGCCGTGCGGGTACACAATGATAAAGAAAATTATCATGAACGCCGCCGACAGAAAATCGGGGATATAGTTGTTGTTGTCAAGGAACAGATCGAGCGACAGCACGGCGGCGACGCACAGCACCGCCATCGCGAGCATCCTGCGCTTCGACTGATACAGCTTTTCATGCGACGATATGTATTCGACGTACGCGGCGCGCACGTCCGAGCAGAAGCGCTTGTCGCGTCCTATCGCGTTCACGTAGCGCAGCATCCTGACGAGCCACCATATCGCAAATCCGAGAGAAACGACGAAACCGAACTCTACGAACAGCATGCGGTAGTCGGACATGGAGCGCACGCTGCCCGATTTTATGTCGTTTATGTTGATTATCGTCGAGAACTCCGGCAGCACGCACATCGCCGCGCGGATTATGAAGAACGTATACGTGCACGCGTACAGCGACGACAGACTGTCGGCGTGCTTGACGCTGTGCATCTTCGATGTGAGATACGCCGTCTTGCGGCGGTAGCGCTCCGTCGCATACCGTCTGCGCCGCGCAGATACGCCCGGCTCCGTCTCGCGCTCGTAGCGCTCGCGTTCACGAGCGAGTATGCGGTCGAGCTTTTCGAGATACTCGCGTTCACGCGACGCCTCGCGCTGCTGCTTCTTCTGCGGCTGCGGCATATATATGCCTGTCGCGTCGAACTTCGTCCCGAGATAGAGCGCGCCGCCGAGCGAGCGATTTATCGCAGCACATATCAGAAATGCCTCCGCCGAGCGGAACACGAATATGAGCAGGAGTATCATCACCCTGTCATCTGTGCCGATCATGTAGAACACGGCGGCGTCGACAGCCGTGATTGCGGCGAGACGCAGCCACAGCTTGCGCGCGTCCTCGAGCTCGGGAGAAAACGGCTCCGCATGTTTCAGCGCGAACCACACGAGCAGGCACCCGACGGCGTCCGGCAGAAAATCGACCGTCACGACGTAGGGATTTGCAAAGATAACGACCGCCAATATCAAAAACAGCACCGACATCATATACCTCCACCTCGGAAATTATATCGTCCTCGCCCGCACGGGCGTTTTATATACGCAAAAACTATTTCTTTTTATATTTGTGATGCACTATCGGCGGCTTCGACTTCGGCTCGGGCACCGCTTTTTTCGACGGTTTCTTGACCTCTGCCGCCGCGTCCGCACCGTCTATATCGTCCGCGTCCTTGTTGCCTTTTTTCGGCATTATCCTGCCGATGAACCTGTCACCCGCCGACAGCTTGTCCATATCGTGATCGGACTCAAGACAAATCCACATGTAGCAGCTGTGTATGTACACGCAGTTCAGAAGCGCGCAGAGGATCCGGAACATCAGTCCGAACGCGGAGAACGCCGCCTTGAAATCCCGCATAAACTCGAAGTCGAGCGACAGCGCGATCATGAGAACGTAACTCAATACAAAGAAATACACGTTGCGCTTGCCCTTGTCCGCCAGCTTTTCGTCGCCCACCGACGAGGCGAGCTGCGACAGCGCGAGCAGCACCGAAACGGTCAGTATAAACAGCGCCGCGAGGCGGCATATCTCAAGCGCGTGGTCGAAAAGCTCCGTGCCGTCGTACAGTCCTATGACCTTGACCGACGTATACACGCACTGCACCGCCGCGATAATAAAATATGCGTAGTTCGAAACGACCGCATATTTGAACCGCGGCGCGTGACGCCGCAGTTTGCCGAGCGCGACGAATATCAGATACGCGCCGACGAGGTCGGTGACAAAATATACGGGCGAGAACGTGAACAGCGCCACGAACACGTACCCGAAAAGGAGGATGCCGAGTCCCACTTTGACTTTCCTTTCAGCTTCAATAATATTCGCGGTCAAAAGAGCACGCGCGACGTTATGACTATACGCTTTTCGTCGTAATCGACGGTCGTTTCAGCATCATACGGCAATACGCAGCGCGGCAGAGCGTGACCGAAGTTCACATTGTACAGTACTGGCGTGTCGATGTCGTAAAACACCTTTTTATAAACGTCCTTATATTCCTCATAATACGTCTCGTCAGTCGGTTTGCCCGCGATCACACCCTTGACCGCGCCGAGTATCCCGCGCCTTTTCAGTTCATACAGCATCTTTTCAAATGCATCGGGCGCGGTTTTCGATTCGGACGTTTCAAGAAACAGTATCTTTTCGCCCCACTCGTCCATGGTCGGGAATATGCCGTATCTCTCGCACACAGCCGGCTCGTCCTCGTATGTCGCGCCCGTAAACGCGTCATAGATGCTCTCGATGCATCCGCCGTACAGCTTGCCCGTGACCTTGCCGCCGCCGTGCAGCGTCTCAAATCCGCGCGTCTCGGTATGGACAAACTCTCGGCACACCGAGCTGTTCGGGACCGAAGCTCTCCCTGTCATCATACCATACGGGGCTTGATTTTATCTCGTACCCTGCTCCGTCGGAAAAATATTTCTCAAAATATTCCCTCGTGTACGGGAGCATTTCATCGTCAAGCTCCGCTATGTCGGCGATGAAGCACGGTCCGTAAAACGTCGACAATCCGAGCCTGTTCAGCATTATGTGATTTATGGTCGTGTCGGAGAAGCCCGTGAATATCTTCGGGTGTTCGCGCACGGCGCGCACGAACTCCGCGTCTTCAAGCAGATACGGTATCGTCCTGTATGTGTCGTCGCCGCCGATAGCGGTCATGACGGCTTTGATACTGTCGTCAAGGAACGCCTGCTTAAGGTCGGCTGCCCGTTTTTCGGGGTGTTCTTTCAGATAGTCCACGCCCGCAAGCGCATTGTCCATTATTACGGGTTCAAGTCCGAACTCGCGCAGACGCGATAAGCCGAGCTCAAGCTCGTGACGGCAGTACGGCATTCCGAGAATGCCGCTTGACAGGCTGACTATCGCTATTTTGTCGCCTCGTTCGAGATGCTTCGGTATCATAATTATAATTATATCTTATCTTCCGCAGCAGTTCTTGTACTTCTTCCCCGACCCGCACGGACACGGATCGTTTCTTCCGACCTTCTCCGCCGCCGTTTTCTTCACCGGCACCTTTTTCTCGCCCGTCGATATCGGACCGTTCGTGCCGTGTATCGCGTTTCTCGACACCACTGCCTGACGGCGGCGTTCAAATTCCTCGCGAGGTATCGCCGACAGTATCATTCGCGTCGTATCGCGGCGTATATCGTCCGTCATCTGGTCAAACAGGTTCATGCCCGCGATGCGGTACTCGGTCAGCGGGTTGCGCTGTGCGTACGCTTCGAGGTTGATGCTGTCGCGCAGGTCGTCCATCGCGTCAAGATGCTCCATCCAGTGACGGTCAACGACGGTCAAAAGCACGTTGCGCTCCACGTTGCGCATCCATTCCTCGCCGTACTTCGTCTCCTTCGACTTGTATATCTCGAGCGCCTTGTCCGTCAGCTTTTGCTTTATCTCCTGCGGCTTCATAGCCGACAGCGCTTCCTTTGAATAGCTCTCGTCGCCGCGCGCGAACAGTATGCCCGCGTAATTGTTCAAAAGCTCGTCGAGCGTCCAAACGTCCGGCGACTCGCCCGTCGTATGGACCTCGGCATCCTCGCCGACAGTGCCCGTTATCATCGCTATTATCTTTTCGTGCAGGTCGAGCCCTTCGAGTACCTCTGCGCGCTGCTTATAAATGATCGTGCGCTGCTGGTTCATGACGTCGTCGTATTCGAGGACGTTTTTACGTCTGTTGAAGTTCTGCGCCTCGATGCGCTTCTGCGCCGTCTCGATAGAATTTGACAGTATCGCTGCGTCTATCGGCACGTCGTCGGGCAGTCTCAGCCTGTCGACGATGTTGTACAGTCTGTCGCCGCCGAAAAGGCGCATGAGATCGTCCTCGAGCGAGATGTAGAAGCGCGATTCGCCCGGGTCGCCCTGACGTCCCGAACGTCCGCGGAGCTGGTTGTCGATGCGGCGGCTCTCGTGGCGCTCCGTACCGATAACGTAAAGACCGCCCGCCTCGCACACCTTTTTCGCTTCTGGCTCGATGTCCTTTTGAAATTTCTTATAAAGCTCCTGATACACAGCTCTAGCCGCGAGCACTTCCTCCGACACGGACTGCGCCGAGCCCGTCGCCATCGCGATCATTCTCTCGTCGTACTTGTCGCTGCCGTCCTCGTTCTTTTCACGCCGCATCTGCGCTTTCGCGAGGTATTCGGCGTTGCCGCCGAGCAGTATATCGGTTCCGCGTCCCGCCATATTTGTCGAGATCGTGACGGCGCCGAGTTTGCCCGCCTGTGCGACTATCTCCGCCTCGCGCTCGTGATATTTCGCGTTCAAGACCGTATGCGGTATACCCGCGCCCTTGAGCTTCTTTGAGAGCGCCTCCGATTTTTCGATGGACACCGTGCCGACGAGTACGGGCTGTCCCTTTTCGTGGCAGCGCTTTATCTCCGCTATGACAGCGTCGTATTTCGCCTTTTCGGTCTTGTAGACGATGTCGTTGTGGTCGACGCGTATCATCGGCTTGTTCGTCGGGACTTCCACGACGTCGAGATTATATATCTCGCGGAACTCGTTTTCCTCCGACAGAGCCGTGCCCGTCATGCCCGACAGCTTGCCGTACATGCGGAAGAAGTTCTGGAACGTTATCGTCGCCTGCGTTTGGTTCTCGCTCTGTATCTGTACGTGCTCTTTCGCCTCGATAGCCTGGTGGAGACCGTCGTTGAAGCGTCTGCCCGGCATCATACGGCCCGTGAACGAGTCGATTATCATGACGCCGCTGTCGTTGACAATATAGTCGATGTCGCGGTGCATGATCCCGTGCGCCTTGAGCGCCTGATACACATAATGCGCCGTCGACGCGTTCTCGCCGTCGCCGAAATTGTCGATGCCGAAGTACTTCTCCGCCTTTTCTATGCCCTTCGCCGTCAGCGTCGTCGTGCGCTTTTTCTCGTCGACGATATAATCGGGGTCGACGCCCTCGCGCGCGATGACGTCCTCGACGTCCTCTTTTGCGTCAAGCTCCTTTATCACGAACGGGCGCATGCGCGACACAAGCTCCTCGGCGCGCTCGTACATATCGGACGGCTCCTCGCCGGGACCCGATATGATCAGCGGCGTGCGCGCCTCATCTATGAGTATCGAGTCGACCTCGTCGACGATCGCGAAATTGTGACCGCGCTGGGTCAGGTATTCCTTGTACTTCACCATGTTGTCGCGCAGATAGTCAAAGCCGAGCTCGTTGTTCGTGCAGTACGTGATGTCGCAGTTGTACGCCGCCTGCTTTTCCTTCGTTGTCTGACCGTGGACTATGAGCCCCGTCGACAGACCGAGAAATTCATGGACGCGTCCCATCTCCTCGCCCTGGCTGCGCGCGAGGTATTCGTTTACCGTCACGACGTGTACGCCCTTGCCCGTCAGCGCGTTCAGATACGACGGCATCGTCGCGACTATCGTCTTGCCCTCGCCCGTCTTCATTTCGGCGATGCGTCCCTGATGGAGCAGTATGCCGCACAGAAGCTGGCAGTTGAACGGACGCTTGCCGAGCACGCGGTCGCACGCTTCGCGCACGAGCGCGAACGCTTCGGGCAGAATGTCGTCGAGCGTTTTGCCGTCCGCGAGCATCGACTTGAACCGCGACGTCTCGGCGAGCATTTCCGCATCCGACATAGCCGAATATTTCGGTGCAAGCGATTCTATCCTGTCGACTATCGGGCGCACCTTCTTTATCTGACGTTCGCTGTACGTGCCGAACATCTTGTCTATTATCTTCACTTTATATAATATTCCTTTGCGATTTATTTTTGTAGTACCTTATATTATACATCATCCGATGTCAAATAGCAAGAGGCGTACACACAAAAAGACCGGGTATAGTGTTTATTTGTCAATGATGTGAGACCAAGAAAAATAGAAAAAGAGCGGAAGAGAGAATAAATTTTTTGGGGGACGG
>CANPXS010000048.1 GCA_947586625.1 uncultured Clostridia bacterium
TGTGTATAAACAGATTATTTTTCCGCGCGAGGCTGTATAATCTGTTTATACACATCACAACCGATACGCGCACGGGGGAAAACGCGATGCCGATACAGATAGTCAGAGCCGATATAACCAAAATGAAGGTCGACGCGATAGTCAACGCCGCGAATGAGACGCTGCTCGGCGGCGGCGGCGTCGACGGTGCGATACATAATGCGGCTGGTCCGCGCCTGCTCGAGGAATGTAAAAAGCTCGGCGGATGCAGGACGGGTGAGGCGAAGATAACGAAGGGGTATAAGCTGCCGTGCAGATACGTGATACACACCGTCGGTCCCGTATGGCAGGGCGGGGGATGTGGCGAGCGCGAGCTGCTCGAATCGTGCTATAAAAGCTCACTTGTGCTCGCGGCAAAGTACAGATGTAAAACAGTAGCGTTCCCGCTCATATCGTCGGGCGTCTACGGCTACCCTAAGGACCGCGCGCTGCGCGTCGCAATAGACACTATAAGCGCATTTCTGCTTGATAACGACGAGATGACGGTCTACGTCGTCATATTCGACAAAGCGTCGTACACGATAGGCGAGAAGCTGTTCTCGGACATAAAGTCTTACATAGACGACCGCTACGCGGACGAACACTACGATGCGTCGAGCGTGCGCATGCGTCAGTATGAAGTCATGCGCGACAGTCAGCTTCATGCCGGAAACGTCGGCGTCAAGCACGACAAAAAGGCGGATACGCAGAGCTTTGCCGATCCGATGCTGACTATGGCGGCGCAGAGCGTGCCGCTCGCAAAACCGCTCTCACTTGACGAGGCGGTGAAGCAGCTCGACGAGAGCTTTTCCGAAATGCTTCTGCGCAAGATAGACGAGCGCGGCATGACGGACGCGCAGTGCTACAAGAAGGCGAACATCGACCGCAAACTTTTTTCAAAGATACGCAGCGACAAGCATTACAGACCGTCAAAGACGACGGCTATCGCGTTCGCGATAGCGCTCGAGCTGCCGCTCGACGAGACGCGCGACATGCTGATGAAGGCGGGGTACGCGCTTTCACATTCGAGCAAGTTCGACATCATAATCGAATATTTCATCGAACGCGGAAACTACAACATATTCGAGATAAACGAGGCGCTGTTCGCGTTCGATCAAAGTCTGCTCGGCGCATAAACCGCATATCATTTATTAGGGGAGGACGGATAAATTGATGAAGCGCAAAGAAGACAAAAAGATACCGATTCTCACAAAACTGAACGAACTGCGGCCGGTCAACTTTTTGCTCCTGACAGCCGCGGGCGTTGTAAACGCCTTCGGCGTGACGATGTTTTTGTTCCCCGTGAAGCTGTACGACAGCGGTATATCGGGGCTTTCGATGCTGCTCGATCAGGTGACGCCGTCCGCGTTCACGCTTTCGCTGTTCCTTTTGCTGCTCGACTTTCCTATATTCTTATTCGGACTGAAAAAACAGGGAATGTCGTTCACCGTATATTCGATGTTTGCGGTCGCCGTGTATTCGCTGTCGTCGTTTCTGATTATGAACGTGCTGCCGATAGACCTCGAATTCGTCTCGCCGCTCGCGGGGTCGGACCTTTTGCTGTGCGCCGTGTTCGGCGGCGTTATATCGGGCGTCGGGAGCGGGCTCACGATACGGTTCGGCGGCGCCATCGACGGACTCGACGTGCTCTCCGTCATCTTCGCAAAGAAGATAGGCATATCTATCGGCACGTTCGTGATGATATTCAACACGCTTTTATACATAGTCTGCGGCATAGTCATAAACAGCTGGATATTGCCGCTTTACTCTATCGTCACGTATTTTATCGGGTCGCAGACAGTCGATTTTATCGTCGAGGGGTTTGATCGGGCGATGTGCGCGATGATAGTGACGACGAAGGCGGACGCGATATCGGCGGCGCTGTCGGAGGTGTTCAAATCGGGCGGTACGATAGTCAGGGCGACGGGCGGCTACTCAAAGGATGAAAAGCAGATAATATATTTCATAGTCAACCATTTTCAGATAAACAAGCTGAAAAGGATAGTCACCGATATCGACGAGGGTGCGTTCATCTCGCTGCAAAACGTCGCCGATATCGTCAAAAAGCCGAGCTGAATTTTTATCACGGACGCATATTTGTCGCTTCAAAAGCGACCATCGGGACGCTTTATCCCCGTATAATATAACCGTAAGATGAAAGCGCCGGAGACGGTGCGGAATTAATGGCATATTTTACGGAGGAATCAGAAAATGAAAAAGGATCTCACGGAGCTCGTATTCATACTCGACCGCAGCGGGTCGATGAGCGGACTCGAAGCCGACACGATAGGCGGCTTCAACTCGATGATAGAAAAGCAGAAGCGCGCGGACGGCGAGGCGCTCGTCTCGACGGTGCTGTTCGACAACGAGAGAATAGTGATTCACGACCGCGTCGACGTGCGCGACGTCGAGCCTATGACGGAGCACGACTATACGCCGCGCGGAAGCACGGCGCTGATAGACGCGATAGGCTGCTCGATACATCACATCGGCAACATACACAAGTACGCGCGCAAGGAGGACGTGCCGGAGCACACGATGTTCGTCATAACGACGGACGGCATGGAGAATTCGAGCCACATCTATTCGAGCGACGAGGTCAAAAAAATGGTGGAGCGTCAAAAGGAAAAGTACGGCTGGGAGTTTCTTTTCATCGGCGCGAACATAGACGCTGTCAACACGGCGAAGAATGTCGGCATAAGCGCCGACAGAGCCGTCAACTACCACGCCGACAGCCTCGGGACGACGGTCGTGTTCGACGCTGTGGCACAGACAGCGTGCAATATACGCGCAAACAAACCGGTGACATCTTCATGGAGCGACAGGATAAACAAGGACTATAACGGAAGAAAAAGAAAAAGATAAAATCACTTCGAAAAAAGGACGGCTTGCCGTCCTTTTTTTCATAAAATTTTGCAAAATCGGAAACCTTTTTCGTGTTTTTTACGTCTAATATAGGCAGAGGAAATTTCGGACGATGTGCTGCGTTGAAAAATCTGTCGCAATATGTTTTAACTTTTGAACTTTTTGTGAATTATGGAGCGCGGCACTTGACACGGTAAAATGCGGAGAATATAATTTAGGCAAATTAAGATAATAAACGGCGGAAAGGAGCGGATTTGGAAAAGACGGAGAATGAAAAAAACATGTCGGTGTGCCCGATGATTGCGGTGCATGATCTGCGTAAAGAGTACTATGTCGGCGACGAGACAGTCGTCGCGCTGCGCAGACTCAACTTCACCGTCAGCAGAGGCGAGCTGTGCTGTATTTTCGGCACGTCCGGCTCGGGGAAGAGCACGCTTCTAAACCAGCTCGCGGGACTTGAAAAGCCGACGGCGGGCGAGGTGCATATAGGCGGCGTGACAGTGTCGGAACTCAAGGAAGAGGAACTCGCGTCGTTCAGGCAGAGCCACATAGGATTCGTGTTTCAGTCGTATAATCTCTTGCCGTTCATGACGGCGACGGAGAACGTCGCGCTGCCGCTCATGTTCCGCGGAGTGAAAAAGGACGTGAGGCTGCGCGCGGCGCGAAAGATGCTGAAGCGTGTTGGGCTTGCGGACAGAACGGAGCACTATCCGGGGCAGATGTCGGGCGGTCAGCAGCAGCGTGTCGGCATTGCGAGGGCGTTTATCAGTCACCCCGATGTGGTGTTCGCCGACGAGCCGACGGGCAACCTCGACTCAAAGACGACGATAGAAGTAATGGATATGATACGCGATTTCGCGCGAAGCTATAACCAGACGGTCGTGCTCGTCACGCACGACCCAGAGCTCGCGGATTACGCGGACAGAATATTGACGCTCGTTGACGGAAAGATAGTCAGCGACACGAAAGGAGCAGCGGTAAAATGAACGTATTCGAAAAAAACATAAACAGATCGGTATTTGTAAATGTGATCTGCGTTGTATTGACGGCGGCGACGCTTTTGTCGTTCGTTCTGCCGTCGGCGGTGTTCGCGGCGGGAGAGCCTGCGGATTCATCCGATAATGAAAGCGGACAGACTGTGCCGACCGTGTACAGCAATTCAGACCTGATCGAATATACTGTAACAAACAATGACAACAAGACCGTCAGGGCTATAGAAAAAGGCGATAAAGTAAATATAGAGATTAAATTGAAGAACAGAACGCTGAAGTTTGACGACCTTACAAAGAAAGGTAAAGTCATATCGGCCTATAAAGTTTATGACAGCTTCAGCGACGCTGCGGTGACCGCAACGGTCGCGGACAGCGATCCGCTCGAAACGACACTCACTGTTTCGGGCATCGTTTACAGCGGCGTCGGCTCGACCCTGCACATCAAGTTTACATACACCGACGCGAATGGCAAACAGATAAATGACGAGATCACGCTCACCGTCTCCGAGTGCGTCGAGTACGTGGAGTCCGACGGAACATATCCCGATCCGACAGTGATGATCACGCGTGACAGTCTTGACGAGCTCAAGCCCGGCGACGAGTTCACGCTGACGCTCAATTTCGAAAATAAAAGCAAATATTACACGCTTGAGGATCCGACCGTCTCGGTCGAATTGAACGCGGGACTCATTCCGCTTGAGCAGACGCTGACACAGAGCGTCAGCGACATAACAAGCGGAAGAACAAGAAGCGCGTCCGTGCGCCTTAAGGTCGCACCCGAAGCAGATTCGCCGACGCTGAGCGTGAATGTCACGATAAAATATCACTACACGACGGAAGATGCAAAACGTCACGAAGGTACGGCATCGGAAACGATCTACATACCTTTGACGGTCGCACAGACGGGAAAACATGTTCCAGAGTTGCGCATAGAGCGCGATGATAAGCTCCCCGCAATCAAGGCTGGCGAGGACTTTACGCTGCGTCTTTACATATGGAATGTGAACGCTTACGCGGCGGCAACGTCGCCCGTTGTGAAGCTGAACGTTCCCGAAGGATTCATTCTTATAGACACAACGGAGTCGAGATACATACCCGATATCTATCCGCAGTCGCCGGTCGTTGTCGACGTTAAACTGCGTGCGCCTGATGAAATAACAAAAAGCCAGTGCACGATTGGCGTTAATGTCGAATACGGATACGATGGCGCGGCAGCGAGAGAAACAGCGTCGGAAAACGTATTAATCCCGACGGTGCCGACGACATCGGCGGCCGACACGAACAGGCCCGCGCTCGAGATAACGCGCGGCGATATGAGCGCAGTCAATGCGGGCGAGGAATTCACGCTTCGTCTTTATATAAAGAATACGAGCGCGGACAAGGCGGCGGCCTCGCCGACAGTAAAGCTGACTGTCCCGAGCGGACTTGTACTGCTCGACTCGACCGAGTCGAAGCATATCCCCGATATAGCGGCGAATTCGCAGGCTGTGGTCGACGTTAAACTGCGCGCTGCCGAGGACATTTCGTCACAGTCGCAGACTGTGGGAGTCGCAGTGTCATATTCATATAAGGAAGGCAGCGAGACGAAGGAAGGCGACGCATCGGAAAATGTCATAGTGCCGACAGTTCCTTCATCGTCCGGCACATCAGACAATAAAAAGCCGGTTTTGAGGATAACGAGGGGAGAACTCAGCACAGTCAAGGCAGATCAGAGTTTCACTTTGACCGTGACTGTCGAGAATCTCGGCGACGTGACGATCGACGACGTTGTGGCTAAGGTCACGATAAACGGCGACCTTTTGATAATGGACAGCACTGCCACGCACTATCTTTCGCCGCTCGCTCCGGGAAAGAGTGAGACGTTCAAGGTCAAAATGAAAGCGTCGTCGACGATAAGCAGCGAGAGCCAAAGCGTCACTGTGCATGTCGATTACACGTATCCTTCCTCGACGGGCGCGGCAGAATCGACAGACGAAACGCTGTTCGTTCAGACAAAAAAGACAGAGCCTGCGGACACGACGATGCCTCCTGCTGACGAGCAGGGCGCGACGCCGAAGGTGCTCATATCGAAGTACGGCTTCGGCGACGAGGCGCAGGTCGCGGCGGGCTCGACGTTCGACCTCAACATGACGTTCTGCAACACGAGCGCCGATTACGAAGTCGAAAACGTGATGATAACGCTTTCGCCGAGCACGGGGCTGTCGATAAGCTCGTCGTCGAACACGATATATTACGCGTCGATGGGAGTCGGCGAGGAGCTGAGCGAGACTGTCGGCATACAGGCGCTGCCGACTGCCGAAACGGGCTCGATAAGCATAAACGTGACGATCGAGTACCAGTACAAGGTCGCGGGCGCGTATCAGTCTACTTCGATACAGCAGAGCATAGCGATACCGATATACCAGCCCGACCGCTTCGAGGTCGAGCTGTCGGGCGTGCCCGAGTTCGCGACGGCGTATCAGGAGATGTACATCTCGATGCCGTACATAAACAAGGGCAAGAGCACGATATCGAACGTCAGGGCCGAGGTAGTGTCCGAGGATGGCGCGGTCTCGGCGCTCCAGACGGTGCAGAATCTCGGCAACTTCGAATCGGGCAGAAACGGCACCATCGACTTTATCGTAACGCCGAACATGTCGGGCGAGGTCACGTTCACTATACGCATAACGTACGAGGACCCGAACGCACAGGAAAAGACGCTTGACTATCCCATAACGCTCAACGTCGAGGAGCCGTACTATCCGCCGTACGACGATCCCGGCTATATCGACGATCCGACCATTGACCCCGGCACGGAGGAAAATAACGGTCTGCCGTGGTGGGCGTGGGCGCTCATCGGCGCCGGCGTCATAATCGTGTTTACGATAGTGATCGTCAAGGTAACGAAGCGCCGCAAGCTGAAAAAGTCGCACAGACGCGAGTTCAGCTGGGACGACGTTGACGACGATGCAGATGTAGAAGACGATGTAAACAGCGGCGTCGGCGACACGTATGTCGGCGGCAATCGGGACGGCAAAAAGTAATGAAAAAGATCGATCTGTTCATTCTGTGCATGCAGAACCTCTTTCGCCGCAAGTCGAGGACGATACTGACCGTCATCGGCGTCGTCATCGGCTGCTGCGCCATCGACATAATGGTGTCGATAGGCATAGGCTCGCGCGAGGCGCAGGATGTGATGCTGTCGCAGATGGGCGACCTGACGCTCATAAACATCTACGACTACGGCGGATACATCGCCGAAGATGCGGGCGGCAGCGGCGAGAGAGCGGTGCTCAACGATGCCGCGCTCGACAGCTTCTCCTCTATCCCCGGCGTCGTCGCGGTCACGCCTAAGTTGCAACTGTACGATCTGCCGATAAACCTATACGCAGGCCTCGGCGACAGGTACCGCACTATGTGGCTCAGTGTTATCGGCATGTCGGATGATGCGATAGAGGCGCTCGGATATGAGCTTATAGAGGGCGACTACATAAACGGCGAGCAGTTCGCGGTGCTCGCTGGTCAGTTTCTCGCATACGACTTCTGCGACACGAAGCGCCCCGACGGCTATAACATGGTCGACAGGTATTCGACGGCGACGTGGGATGAGGAAACGCAGTCGTACACGAATTTTCCCGACCCGTACTTCGACATAATGACGACGCCGATAGAGGCACGCATTGACACGGGAGAGGGCAACAAGCCCATCAAGCAGAAGCTGACAGTCGCGGGCGTCATGAAGGAAGACTACTCCAAGGGCTGGGAGACGTCGGAGTGTCTCATAATGCGGCTCGAGGACCTCAAGCTTCTGCGCGACCAGTATATGCGCGCGACAGGCACAAAAAACGATAAAGAAGACACGTACGAGCAGGTCGTCGTCAAGGTCGACGACATCAAGCACGTCAAGGAAGTCGAGGATACGATAAAGGAGCAGGGGTACAACACAAGCTCGATGGAGAGCATACGCGAACCGCTCGAAAAAGAGGCGCAGCAGCGCCAGCTCATGCTCGGCGGCCTCGGCGCGATATCGCTGCTCGTCGCCGCTATCGGCATCACGAACACGATGATAATGTCGATATCGGAGCGCACGCGTGAGATCGGCATTATGAAGGCGCTCGGCTGCTACCTGCACGACATCAGAACGATATTTTTGATGGAGGCGGGCATGATAGGCGTCATCGGCGGCGTCATCGGCGTGGCGCTCAGCTACGCGATATCGGCGGCGATGAATCTCGTCTCGTCGGGTATGCCTATAACGTCGATATCGGACGCTTTGGCGATACTCGGTCAGGTCGGCAGCAGGATGTCCGTCATGCCCGCGTGGCTCGCGCTGTTTTCGCTTTTGTTCTCGCTCTTCATCGGACTTATTTCGGGATATTATCCCGCGAACAGAGCTGTGAAGATATCGGCGATGGAAGCGATAAAAAGGGAATGATAATTTTAGCGGGGGCAAAGCTTTTACAAAAGCTTTGCCCCCGCAGTATATTTTTATATTGCTTATCCGCCGAAATCGCCGGTGACCGTCATACAGTCGAGGTAGAGCGACTCGGGCAGCGTGTCGACGGCCTTGAATTCGACCGTGTTCACGCCCTCTTTGAGCGTGACGTTCAGCGACGACAATTTCCAGTCGCTGTAGTCCGTGCACGCGGACAGCGTCAGCGTGCACGCAGCCTCACCGTTCACGTAAACGTCGAGGGTGCAGTCGGCGGTGACGGAGTAGCGGAGCGACAGCTCGAACTCGCCCGCCTTCGATGTCGATACGCTGTCGCGAGCCGACGCGGTCTTGTTTTTGCCGAATTTGAGATAGCCCTGACCGTAGAAGTTGTCGACGCCCTGACCGCATCCGTTCTGCACGTTCGTCTCGACGTTCTTTATGTCGAAGCTCTCGGCTTCGTACTGACGCGCGCCCGAATAGAACGCGGGCTGCACGGGTACTGTCGGTGCGGAAGCCTTGTACGTCTTAGCCTTGCCCGCGGTCGATGTGCCGTAACAGTCTATGACGATGTCGACGGGACCGTTGTGCGTCACCGTGACGGTGTAGACGCCGTCCTTCCATTCGCCCGAGACTTTGCAGTTCTTCTGCGCCGTGCTGCGGTCTGTGAACGTAAGCGTCGGTTCAACTGCGGCGCCGCTTATGCGTATCGTCTCCTGCTTCGGCGACGGCTTATCCTCGTCGAAGTTGTTCATGTATATCTCTATTTTGTTCGTGTACTCTTTTATTAAGGCGGAGCCGTACGGCTGATGCGTTATTTCAAGAGTGTCGCACGTGTTGTATTTGAGACTGAGTATGCCGCTTGCGGACTCGCCGGTCTTGGTATACGGGTCGTATGTGACCCATGTGTTGTCGCACCGTCCCGCGTATATGTCGCCGGAGTATTCCTCCTCGTACATATCGTTGAACATCGCGACCTTATCTTCGATCGTCGCCCAAACCTTCTTGATGTCGGACTGGTTCATCTGAAGCGGTATCGATTTTGAGGCGTCGTCGAGCAGCTTATATACGGTCGGTATCGTCGCGTAGCGTCCCGTGCGCTTGAAGGGGTTGTGGTTGTCCTTGAGGTTGCCGTCGCTTTCGAGGCGGTAAAGTCCCTCGAACAGGTTTTTATACGTACAGAAGCGCTCGTCGTTGTCGCCCGATATGATGTCCTGCACGACGAGCACCTTCGTGCGGTCTATGACCTCCTTACGGCTTGGTATGCATATCGTGCCGTCGATGAACTTGCGCCACAGGTCTACGTAGACGTTTTCGCACTGGTCGAAGAAGCTCCACTCGTGTACCTTGTATCCGTCGGAGTCGGTCGTATCGTGCGGCCCGCTTATGCAGTCTTGCCATATGAGCTCGGGACCGTCGATGACGGTCATGCCGCAGAGCGCCATGCGTTCGAGCAGCACGGGCAGACTCGTCGACAGGCGGTACTGTTTCTTCGTTTCGGAGTTAGTATATGGATAGTCGCTCCAACCCGTTTCGTCCCAACGCACGCCGTAGTTGCCGCAGTAACCGGAGATGAACGCGCCGTAAACCTCGCTCTCGACGTCAGCGATATAGCCCGTCTGCGTGTACTTTTCTTCAAGGATGAAGTTCTGCGGATACGTGCGGCACGCCTCCTCCCAGTTCGCGTTCGTCTTGAGCATCGCGATGGGATTGAGAGCGGAGCCCCACTGATTCTCGCACCAGCTCACGTCAAGGTAGCCGCCGTACTTGTTGCAGAGACGCAAAAGCGCCGAGAAATGGTCGTAGCGCTGCTGGTACGTCGTCGGAAAGTCTGTTTCGGCGAAGCCCCAGAACTGCTCGCAGTAGTTGTAGCCGAGGAAGTTGGGGTAATCGCGGAAGAACTCGGCGAAAAGCGTGTCCTCGAGGTCATAGTCGGCGGGATAGTCGGTGAAATGGCAACGACCGCCGCTCGCCGGCTGTATCATCGCCCACACGCCCTTGTCGGCGCACGCCTTCATCCACGAATGAGCGAGCTGATAGCCGTCGTTGACCATGTTCCAACGGTGCTCTTTTTCGTCCCAACTTATCGACATTGATATATTGAATATCACGTACGGCTTGATGTCGTCGGGAACGAGTTCGACGATTTTTTCGGGGTCGGCGTAGTTCCATGTGTCGATGTGTACTATCCACGCCGGCGACTTGTTCGTTATCGGACGGCGGAGAGATGCGTCGGTGGGGTTCGTCTCGTCGTCGACGGGAGTCGCGTCGGGAGCCTTCTCCGGCGCGTCGGGCGCCGTCGTACCGGGCGCGCTGCCGGATGTCGATGTGCCCGTATCAGTGCTGTCGGGGGTTTTCTTCGTTCCCGAGCACGACGCGAACGCGAACAGCGATGCGGCGGCGAGCATGAGAGCCGCGCCTCTGATCAGCTTCATTTTCATAATTTCCTCCGAAAATTGTATGTCGGTACATCAATTTTAGCGGAGAATATGCATTTTGTCAATATAATTCGTACAAATCGCCGAAAATAGTTTGCAATATCGGAAACGTGTGTGAAATCAAAGACTGACGCAGATATTGCGGTATCATAATCACATTTGAATATTACAAAAAAGCTTTGATATATACAAAAGTATCAATGAGCGTGCAGACGTCTGTATTCGCTCGGCGTCGTGCCCGCGACGCGCTTGAATATCTTGCAGAAGTGGAACACGTCACTGTAGCCCGTTATCGAGGCGATCTCCGATATGGACATAGAATCGACGGCGAGCAGATCGCGGGCTCGGTTGATGCGCGCGAAATTGATGAATTCGCGTATCGTCATGCCCTCGCTGCGCGCGAATATGGCGCCGCAGTAGACGGGCGACAGGTTGACGACGTGCGCGAGCTCCTCGACCGTCATCGGCTCGCTGAGATGCTCGATTATGTACTCCTTTAACTTCTTGACGTGTCTGTTCGGCTTCTTTTCAGAGCCCGGGCACAACAGCCGCGACAGTATCATCATCAAAAGTCCCGCGCAGTAAAGCTCGTAGCCGTCGTTTTTCAGATACCACGCGTAGAAAAATTCCTTTAAGTCGCGCATAAAGACGCTGAGCGAGTCGAGGTGCGTCACGTCCGGCAGCGGCAGACTGTCGGCGCCGAGCAGGTCGAAGTCGAACGCGTATATCTCTGCGTCGACGGTCGACTCGCCGACCTCGCGGTCAGAACCGCGGCGGCAGTATGTGACGTCGCCCTCGTGCAGTCTGTACGACCGTCCGTCCACCGACATCGAGCACGACCCCTTCATTATGAACATAAGGTTATGATTTTCGAGACATTCGTTTCTTCCGCTCCATTTGCCGAGACATTCACGTATCACGGCGTATTTTACTATAGGAGCAAATTCAAGGTCCATTATAAAACTCCTTTATTATGAACATAAACTTCAATAGTTTGTACATGTATTATAGTATATTCATATGATAAAATCAAGTCATAGGTAACAATTTATACATAAATAGGAGGATCACAATGAAAAAATTGTTTGCCTTTACATTGATCTGTGTCATGATGCTCGCTTTGGCGGTCGGCGTAAGTGCCGACGTTGAGAGCGACGTGGTCGAGATAGTGCCCGAAAACTTCGGCGCTAACGTCGCGGCAACGACCGCCGACGATCTCACATGGGAAAACGGTACCGTAACGGCTGTCGACATCCCGCTCTTCGGTCTGCAGCTGCCGAAGCCGATACAGCTCGGCGAGACTGTGGTTGTAAAGATCAAGGGCACGTCCGAGGGCGACTTCCGCGTATGGCTGCTTGGTGCGGGCGAGAAGACGTTCTCCAACCAGTATAAGATGTCGGAAAACGGCTTCGTAGAGGGCGCGTTCGAAAAGACTATCGAGCTGACTGCGTCAGATTTCGACTCGGCAAATCTCACCGAGGCTGACAACCTTTGCATCAAGGGCGCCGCTTACGGCGTCAACATCGCGAATCTCACGATCGAGTCGGTAGAGATATACTACTGCTCGCTCGATGAATACGCACAGCAGGTCGACACGTCCGAAATGGACGCCAAGCTCACCGAAGCGCAGGGCAAGATCACGGAGCTTGAAGGACTCGTCAATGATATCGATGCGTTCGAGGAGGCTGTCGCAGTCGTAGAGAACGAATATCTCCCTTACTTTGAGGAGATGGCGAACATAGGCGTCGAGGCTGCTACCGATGCATACAGCGAGCTCTCGAAAAAGGTGGAAGAGCTCCACGGCACCGCTATACTCAACAGTCTGAGCGATTACGTCAAGACGGTCGAGGACTCATATGCGAAGGCGAAGGAGTCGACCGATGCGGCTGTTATCGAGGAGTGCTACAACGCGGCTAAGGAAGCGGCAGACCACGTATACGGCAAGAGCGTTCTCTATGCCAACGCGCGCACAAAGGCTACCGAGCTCCGCGAAATGGCGGCTGAGATAAAGGATATGATAGCGGCGCTCTCGAATCCCGAGACGGCGGCTGCTACGGGCGCCGGAACAGAGGCTCCGAGCAACGATAATAGCGGCTCGACGGAGAAGAAGGATGAGGGCGGCTGCGGCTCGACTATGTCGGCGGCTGCGATAATGATCTCGGCGGCGGCAGTGTTCGGCTGCGCTGTGATCAAGAGAAAGCACTGACAGCGTAATAGCGTTCAGTCATGCGGGAGCCGCGAAGCGGCTCCCGCATCGCATTTTGTCGGCGGTGCAATTTTACTTTATTAAAATTGCAGATTTTACTTGACATCCGCCGCATTATGTGATATACTTCGCGTAATGAAACCGTTGACGCGGAGATAACGGCGGCTATGCTATCACAGAGAGCCCGCGGCGCTGAGAGTCGGGTATAAAACAAGTCGTCAAATGGACCGCTGAGGGTGCGGAACAAATGCCGGGAGCAGGGAATGGGACAGCGAGCGCATGTCGGCGACATGCGTGCATGCCGCTTGAAATGCTCGGCAGAGTATTTCGCAACGTGTGCGCATACGTCAGTTGCGGAGGCATGACAGTGCCCGCAGAGCGCACGGCTAAAGCCGTGAATCAAGGTGGTATCGCGGATAAAGTTTTTTATTCGTCCTTGAACGAGTCGTTCGTTTGGGGGCGTTTTCGTTTGCTCCCGACGGCTCGGGAGCAATTTTACTGTGAGGTGATAAAAGGGTGGATTTCAAACCGAGTCTTGACGAGGTCCGCGAGCTCGCGAAAACGGGGGAGTACAAGGTCGTACCCGTAAGCTGCGAGATGCTGTCGGACGTGTGCACGCCTATCGAGGCGATGCGCATACTCAAAAACGTGTCGACGCACTGCTATATGCTCGAATCGGTCGCAGAGCGCGAGAAATGGGGACGTTACACGTTCCTCGGCTTCGACCCGAAGCTCGAGATAACGTGCCTCGACGGCGAGATGAAAATAGGCGATGTGACAGTTCACACAAGCGATCCGTCGTCATATTTGCGTCGCATACTCGCCGACTATAAGAGTCCGCGCCTCGGCTATCTGCCGACGTTCACGGGCGGTCTTGTCGGGTATTTCGCATACGATTACCTCGCTTACAGCGAGCCGACGGTGAAGCGAGAGGTCGAGGACACCGAGTCGTTCCGCGACGTCGACCTGATGCTGTTCGACAAGGTCATCGCGTTCGACAATTTCAAGCAAAAGATAATACTTATAGTGAACGCGCCGCTCACCGACCCGGAGACCGGGTACAACAAAGCGGTGATGGAGCTGTCGCATCTGCGCGAGCTTCTGCTTCATGGCGAGCGCAAGCGCGAGCTGTCGGGACATCTGACGGGTCCCGTCGAGCCGCTTTTCGACCGCGAGCGCTACTGCGCGATGGTGGAAAAGGCGAAGAATTACATACGCGAGGGCGACATATTCCAAATCGTTTTGTCGAACAGACTGACGGCGCCGTTTGAGGGGAGCCTGTTCGACACGTACCGCGTGCTGCGCACGCTGAATCCGTCGCCGTACATGTTCTACTTCTCCGGCACCGACGTGGAGGTCGCGGGAGCGTCGCCCGAGACGCTCGTGAAGCTTGAGGACGGCGTGCTTCACACGTTCCCGCTCGCGGGAACGCGTCCGCGCGGCAAAACGGACGAGGAGGACAAAGAGCTCGAGCGCGGTCTGCTCGCCGATGAAAAGGAACTGGCGGAGCACAACATGCTCGTCGATCTTGGACGAAACGACCTCGGCAGGATAAGCAAGTTCGGCACGGTAGAGGTCGAAAAGCTGCACTCGATAGAGCGCTACTCGCATGTCATGCACATCGGCTCGACGGTGCGCGGCGTCATACGCGACGATCTTGACGCGCTCGACGCGATAGCGGCTGTTTTGCCCGCGGGCACGCTTTCGGGCGCGCCGAAGATCAGGGCGTGCCAGCTCATAGGCGAGCTCGAGGGGAGCAAGCGCGGCATATACGGCGGCGCTATCGGCTACATTGACTTCGCGGGCAACATGGACACGTGCATCGCGATACGCATCGCGTATAAGAAAAACGGCAAGGTGTTCGTCCGTTCGGGCGCGGGCATCGTCGCCGACTCGGTGCCGGAGAACGAATACATGGAATGCATAAACAAGGCAGAGGCGGTCATGAACGCGCTCGAAGCCGCAGGGGAGGCGGAGCTATGATATTACTTATCGACAACTATGACAGCTTCGCGTACAATCTTTACCAGTTTATAGGCGAGATCGAGCCCAACATCAAGGTCATACGCAACGACGAGATGACGGTCGAGGAGATCGCGGAGCTTCGCCCCGACAGAATAGTTCTGTCGCCGGGACCGGGACGACCCGAGGACGCGGGCGTCATAATGGACGTGGCGCGGACGCTCGGCAAAACGATACCGACGCTCGGAGTATGCCTCGGTCATCAGGCGATATGCGCCGCGTTCGGCGCGACAGTGACGTATGCTTCGCGTCTGATGCACGGCAAGCAGTCGACGGCAAAATTCGACCTCGACTGCGAGCTGTTCGCCGGCTGCCCCGAAACGGCGCCGGTCGCGCGCTATCACTCGCTTGCCGCAGACCCCGCCACGATGCCTGACTGTCTGCGGGTGACGGCGGTCACGGTCGACGGCGGCGAGATAATGGCGGTGCGCCACCGCGAGTACCCGATATTCGGGGTACAGTTCCACCCGGAGTCGATAATGACGCCGGACGGCAAGACTATGATAAAAAATTTTATAAAAAACATATAAGGAGAAACAGTCATGATCAAAGAAGCGATAGCGAAGATAGTCGACAAGCAGGACCTCACATACGATGAGGCGTACTCGGTGATGAACGAGATAATGAGCGGCGAGACGACGCCGACTCAGAACGCGGCGTTCTTGGCGGCGCTTTCGACAAAGAGCACGAAGGCGGAGACGATAGTGGAGATCGCGGGCTGCGCGGCGGCTATGCGAGACCACGCGCTTTCGTGCGAGACGAATATGGATGTGTTCGAGATAGTCGGCACGGGCGGCGACAACGCGCACAGCTTCAACATCTCGACGATATCGGCGCTCGTCGCCGCTGCGGGCGGCGTCAAGGTCGCAAAGCACGGCAACCGCGCAGCGTCGTCGAAGTGCGGCGCCGCAGACTGCCTCGAGGCGCTCGGCGTCAACATCGACGAGTCGCCGGAGAAGTGCGTCGAGCTGCTCGAAAAAGTCGGCATGTGCTTCTTCTTCGCGCAGAAGTATCACGCGTCGATGAAATATGTCGGCGCGATAAGACGCGAGCTCGGCTTCCGCACCGTGTTCAATATACTCGGACCGCTGACCAACCCCGGCAGACCGAAAAAGCAGCTCCTCGGCGTATATGACGAATACCTCGTCGAGCCGCTCGCGCAGGTGCTAATCAGCCTCGGAGTCAAGTGCGGCATGGTTGTATACGGACAGGATAAGCTCGACGAGATATCGGCGAGCGCGCCGACGTCGGTGTGCGAGTTCCGCGACGGATGGTTCCGCTCGTACACGATAGCGCCCGAGGACTTCGGTCTTGAGCGCTGCAATAAATCCGATCTCGTCGGCGGCACGCCCGCAGAAAATGCCGTGATCGCGCGCGCAGTCCTTGCGGGGGAGCAGGGTCCGCGCCGCACGGCGGTGCTCATGAACGCGGGCGCAGCGCTCTACATCGACGGCAAAGCCGACTCGATCGCGGACGGCGTAAAGCTGGCTGGCGAGCTCATCGACTCGGGCAAGGCGGCAAAGGTACTTGAAAACTTCATAAAGGTGAGCAACGAATAACAGATGAGCATACTTGACGAGCTTGCGGCGCACGCGAGGGAGCGCGTCGCCGCCGACCGCGAGGCAGTGAGCCTTGACCTTGTCAAAACGGGCGCGCAGACGCTGCCGAAGGGGGATTTTCCGTTCGAGCGCGCGCTTCGCGGCGAGGGACTGTCCTTTATCTGCGAGATAAAGCGCGCCTCGCCGTCGCGCGGCATGATATCGCTCGATTTCCCGTATCTCAATATCGCGCGCGAATACGAGTCGGCGCACGCCGACTGCATATCGGTACTGACGGAGCCCAAATGGTTCCTCGGCTCGGACGACATCTTCCGCGACGTCAGAGTTGCGGTAAAGACGCCGATGATAAGAAAGGATTTCGTCGTCGACGAGTACCAGATATATCAGGCGAAGACGATGGGCGCGGACGCGGTGCTTCTTATATGCGCGATAACGGACACGAAGACGCTGTCGCGTTACATAGAGATATGCGACTCTCTCGGTCTGTCCGCGCTCGTGGAGACGCACGATGCGGACGAGATAGAGTCGGCAACATCGGCGGGCGCGCGCATGATAGGCGTCAACAACCGTAATCTGCGCGATTTCACCGTCGACTTCGACAACGCCGCGCGTCTGCGCGACAGAATACCGCCGTCGGCGATATACGTCGCCGAGAGCGGCGTCAAAACCCCCTCCGACGCTGCGGCGCTGCGTAAGATAGGCGCGGACGCGGCGCTCGTCGGCGAGTCGCTGATGAGAGCAGAGGACAAATGCGCGATGCTGTCGGCGATGAGAGAGGCGGCGGGCGCATGAGCGGCACTGTGATAAAGCTGTGCGGCATGATGCGCGCGGACGATATCGTGGTCGCAAACGAGCTTTTGCCCGACTACGTCGGCTTTGTGTTCGTGCGCGGCAGACGCAGATACGTCGACGCAGACGCGGCGCAGGCGATGCGCCGCATGCTCGACGGACGCATATCCGCCGTCGGCGTATTCATCGACGAGACGGCGGAGGCTGTCGCGGAGTTGTGCCGCCGCGGCATCATCGACGCGGTTCAGCTTCACGGGAGCGAGGACGAGGACTATATCGCGCGTCTGCGGACGCTCACGGACGCGCCGATCATAAAGGCGATACGCGTCAGGAGCGACGCCGACATCGACGCGGCGAACGCGTCGACGGCGGATATGATACTGCTCGACGCGGGCACGGGCGGCGGGGTGACGTTCGACTGGTCGCACCTCGAGCGCGTGACGCGTCCGTATATCCTTGCGGGCGGCCTCGACTGCGGCAACGTCGCCGACGCGATAAGGACGCTTCACCCGTACGGCGTCGACGTCAGCTCGGGTATCGAGACGGACGGCGTCAAGGACGCGGACAAAATGCGGGACTTCGTAAGAATCGTGAGGGAGACGGTATGAGAGCGCCGTTTCAGATATTGGCGATCCCTTATAGGAAAACAGCGAAGGCAGAGATGCAGTTTTGTGTTTTGCACCGATCGGATGTAGATCAGTGGCAGTTTATTGCCGGCGGCGGTGAAGACGACGAAACGCCGACGGAAGCGGCAGTCAGAGAGATCTTTGAAGAAGCAGGGATAAAAACAAACAGTATTATAAAGCTGACGTCCATGGCGTATATCCCCGCGAATGTTATTTCGGAACGGCACCGGAAATATTGGAAAAAGAACACATATGTTATCCCCGAATATCACTTCGCGTTTGAATGTGATCCTGACATAAGGTTATCAAATGAGCATATCGGTTACGAGTGGCTGAGCTATGAGGACGCTGTGGCGCGCCTGACTTGGGATTCAAATAAAACGGCTTTATACGAATTGCATTGTCGATTGATCGACGAAGTTTAAACCGATAAAGAAAGATGTTTTTCAACGTGTCAAAATCGGCAGTAACATAGAAAGGTAACTAAACATATGACAAACGAAAGAGGACGCTTCGGCGTCCACGGCGGTCAGTATATCCCCGAGACGCTGATGAACGCGGTGATCGAGCTCGAGGCTGCGTACGATCACTACAAAAACGACCCCGACTTCAACCGCGAGCTCGAGACGCTTTTCAATGAGTACGCAGGCAGACCGTCGCGGCTCTACTACGCCGAAAAAATGACGCGCGACCTCGGCGGCGCAAAGATATATCTCAAGCGCGAGGACCTCAACCACACGGGCGCACACAAGATAAACAACGTGCTCGGTCAGGCGCTTTTGGCAAAGAAAATGGGCAAAACGCGCCTCATCGCCGAGACGGGCGCGGGTCAGCACGGCGTCGCGACGGCGACGGCGGCGGCGCTTTTCGGCATGGAGTGCGTTGTTTTCATGGGCGAGGAGGACACGAAGCGTCAGGCGCTCAACGTCTACCGCATGAGGCTGCTCGGCTCCGACGTCGTGCCGGTCAAAACGGGTACGGCGACGCTCAAGGATGCGGTGTCCGAAGCTATGCGCGAGTGGACGTCGCGCATCTCCGACACGCATTACTGTCTCGGCTCCGTCATGGGTCCGCATCCGTTCCCGACGATAGTGCGCGACTTCCAGTCTGTCATATCGCGTGAGGCGAGGGCGCAGATCCTCGAAAAAGAGGGGCGACTGCCCGATGCAGTTCTCGCGTGCGTCGGCGGCGGCTCGAACGCGATCGGCAGCTTCTATCACTTCATAAACGACCCGTCTGTGCGCCTCATCGGCTGCGAGGCGGCGGGACGCGGCATCGACACGTTCGAGACGGCGGCGACGATAAGCACGGGACGTCTCGGCATATTCCACGGCATGAAGTCGTACTTTTGCCAGGATAAATACGGTCAGATCGCGCCCGTTTATTCTATCTCAGCGGGACTCGATTATCCCGGCGTCGGCCCCGAGCACGCGCATCTGCACGACATCGGACGCGCCGAATACGTGCCGGTCACGGACGACGAAGCCGTCGACGCGTTCGAGTATCTCGCG
>CANPXS010000049.1 GCA_947586625.1 uncultured Clostridia bacterium
CGGCGCGTTCGCTCGACACGAAGCGCACCGTCATAACGAAGCTGCTCGACGCGGGTCTTTACCCGTACACGAAGCGGTACCTCGGCACGTTTGCCAACCATTTCTCGACGATAGGGCTTGTCGGCATGAACGAGGCATGCCTCAACGCAAACTGGCTCAGATGCGACATGACGGATCCGCGCGCGCAGCAGTTCACGAAGGACGTGCTCAATCACATGCGCGAGCGTCTGTCCGATTATCAGGAAAAGTACGGCGACCTCTTCAATCTCGAAGCGACGCCCGCAGAGGCGACCGCGTACAGGCTCGCGAAGCACGACAAGGAGCAATACCCCGACATCATCACCGCCAACGAGCGTTGCGGAACGCCGTATTACACGAACAGCTCGCATTTGCCCGTCGGCTTCACCGACGACATATTCTCCGCGCTCGACATTCAGGACGAGCTTCAGACGCTGTACACGTCCGGTACCGTGTTCCACGCGTTCCTCGGCGAACGTCTACCCGACTGGAAGTCGACGGCGGCGCTCGTGCGCAAGATAGCGGAAAATTACAAGCTGCCGTATTACACGATGTCGCCGACGTATTCTATCTGCCCCGAGCACGGCTACATTTCGGGCGAGCATTTCGAGTGCCCCGAGTGCGGAGCCGAAACTGAGGTATACAGCCGCATCACGGGCTATTACCGTCCCGTCCGCAACTGGAACGAGGGCAAGGCGCAGGAATTCCGCGACAGGCTCGAATACGACGTGACGGGATTTGTCGAGCAGTCCGTGCCGCAGGCGGCGTCTACGCCGGTGGCCGTCGACGAGCAGGTCAAGCTGAATCTGCACGACGCCGACAACGCAGACATCTATCTGTTCACGACGGCGACGTGCCCAAACTGCAAAATAGCGGTGTCGCTCCTCGACCGCGCCGGGATCGCGTATGAGAAATTCCTCGCGGAGGAGAACCGCGAGCTGACGACGGACTTCGGCATCCGTCAGGCGCCGACGCTCGTCACCGTCCGCGGCAGCGAGGTCGAAAAGTATGCGGGCGTTGCAAACATCAAGCGTTTCATCGCCGGCGAACCCGCGAAGGCATAAGATCAGGGGACTTTCGCGGGGGGGAAACTTTCTGAAGAAAGGTTTCCCCCCGCGCCCCCCTTTCAAAGACTTTTCCCGCAATTTTTTTCAAAATAAAATGCAAAAAAAGTAATAAAAGTTCTTGAAAAGAGAGGGGTGCGGGGAGAGGAAAACTTCTTCCAAGAAGTTTTCCTCTCCCCGCCATAACTTATGACAGATATTATAATAATCGGCGCGGGGCCGGCGGGGCTGACCGCGGGGATATACGCGCGGCGGGCGGAGAAGTCCGTGCTCATACTGGAGAAGGGCGCGTTCGGCGGTCAGATGACGTATTCGCCGCAGATAGACAATTATCCGGGCATACCGTCCGTATCGGGCGCCGAGATCGCGGACAGGATGGTGGGTCAGGCGCTCGACCTCGGCGTTGAGATAGAGGTCGAGGAGGTGACGCGCGTCACCGACGGCGAGGCACCGGAGTATTATAAGCGCGTCGAGTGCGAGAGCGGTACCGTATACGAGGCGAGAGCCGTCATAATCGCGTCGGGCGCGGAGCACCGCCATCTCGGCGTGCCGGGCGAGGACGCCCACATCGGCGCGGGGATATCGTTCTGCGCCGTATGCGACGGCGCTTTCTACCGCGGACGCGACGTCGCCGTCGTGGGCGGCGGCAATTCGGCGCTGCAGGAGGCGCTGATGCTGTCGGGTGTGTGCGCGCACGTCACGATACTGCAAAATCTGCCGACGCTGACGGGCGAGCAGGCGCTCCGCGATGCTGTCGCGTCACGCGATAACGTAGACGTGATATGCTCTGTCACGGTGGCTGAGGTGAGAACCGCCGCCGACGGTTCGTTCGGCGGGCTCGTGATCGAGCACGCGGACACGGGCGCGCGTGAGAGCATCGACTGCGACGGCGCGTTCGTCGCGATAGGGCTTGCGCCCAAAAACGAGCCGTTCGAGTCGGTGACCTCCCTCGACGACGGCGGCTATATCCTCTCCGACGAGTCCTGCTTCTGCGAGACGCCCGGCGTCTTCGTCGCCGGCGACTGCCGCACGAAGTCGGTGCGCCAGATAGCGACCGCTGTCGCCGACGGCGCCGCCGCCGCCCTCGCCGCGTGCCGGTATTTAGGGTGAGGGATTTATTTAACGCGGAGGGAAGGGAAACTTCTTGAAAGAAGTTTCCCTTCCCTCCGCACCTCCTAACCTTTCAAGAACTTTTATTACTTTTTTTCTACAGGAGGACGTCGGTATGTTCCGATTGCCGGATACGGTGACGCTCGCGCTCGATATGCTCGAGTCGGCGGGGTTTGAAGCATACGCCGTAGGCGGATGCGTGCGCGACCTTTGCTGCGGCGTTCTGCCCCACGACTACGACATAACGACGTCGGCGACGCCGGGCGAGATCGAGGCGACGTTTGACGGCTTCCGCCTTATCGAAACGGGCATCAAACACGGGACCGTGACCGTTCTCGTCGACGGCGAGCCGCTCGAGATAACCACGTACCGCACTGACGGCAAATACCTCGACAACCGCCACCCGTCGAGCGTGACGTTCTCGCGTGATATTGCCGACGACCTGTCGCGGCGCGATTTTACCGTGAACGCGATGGCGTACAGTCCGCGTCGAGGGTTGTGCGATTTGTTCGGCGGACGGCGCGACATCGAGCGGCGCGTTATCGAATGTGTCGGCGAGCCCGCAGCGCGGTTCGACGAGGACGGGCTGCGCATACTGCGCGCGCTGCGGTTCGCGTCGTGCCTCGGATTCACTGTCGGCGACGCGACGAAGGCGGCGATACATGAGAAAAAGTCGCTGCTTGCCAACATATCCGCGGAGCGGATACTGTCCGAGCTGCGCCGTATGCTGACGGGCGGCGGCGCGCCGTCTGTGACGGGCGAATTTTCGGACGTGATAGAGGTCGTCATGCCGGAAATATCGGTAACGGCGGCTACCGTGGACGCGATATCGCGCTCGCGCTGCGACCTCAATCTGCGGTTTGCGCTTTTGCTCGGCGACTTGTCATCGCTGCCGGCGCTCGCGCGACTGAAGCCCGAGGGGAAGCTGTACGCGTCGGTCAAAAGCACGCTCGAGCTTGCGCGCGGGTTCGATACGGACGACGTCGGTCTGCGGCACGTTTTGCGCAGCCACAGCTATGACGACACGGTGCGCGCGGTCGAGATGATGTCGCTGTGCGGGCACATGGACGGGGCAAACGCCGCCGGCGTCATATCGCGTCTGCATGAGATGGAGACGCGGGGCGAATGCGTGAACGTGCGCATGCTCGATATAACTGGCGCGGATCTGATCGGCATCGGGATCCCTGAGGGCAGACGCATGGGAGAAGTCCTCGACGCGCTGCTCGAATGCGTCATAACGAGACGCGTTGAAAACGAGCGCGGAGCGCTGCTTCTGTTTGCGGAGGAATTTTCAAAAACGCGGGATCGCGGCACGCAATAAAATTATTTCGTTTGAAAACGGGTACGTCCGCGCAAAAGACGGTGGAAGATGAAAAAAGCGTCGGACTTTCTTCAAAAAATCCGCTCCCGTCCGCCCTATTTTCGCAAAATACTTGACATCTTTCAGCGAAAGATGTATACTATGGAACGGTGTAAAACCAAAAATCAATTGTTTTGGAGGAAAAGACAATGAAAAAGTTTCTTGCTCTGCTTCTTGTCGTTTCGCTCGTAGCAGTTATGTTCGTTTTCGCTGCATGCAATAACGAAGGCGACGACAAGCAGACAGACGACGCCGGCGCCGGCACGGGTACGAACGCTCCCGCAGGCAATGACGGCACCGAAACTCCCGCCGGCACGGACGGCACCGAGGCTCCCGCCGAGACGACGGCTGCTCCCGCCGAGACGACGGCTGCTCCCGCCGAGACCGATGGCGAGCCCGAGGAAAACATGTATCCCTACGACGCTGAGACGCACGACGTACTTCCGCTCTCCGTTCTCTCTTGGGAAGACGGCGGCTTCGGATACGGCGCTCCCGATGAGACGTCGATATATCTCCCCGTCGCTCCCGAGAACGTCATCCACGACGGCAAGGGCACATGGCAGAACCAGACCGGCTCTATCGCTACGATGGTCTTCGATATGGTGGAAGACACGTTCTATGACTGCGATGAGAACTGCGGCGATGAAAACAACGAGGACATGAACTACGGCATGTACGACTTCGACAACTGGGACGGCGACACCACGAAGACGGGTTATGTCGGCGCTTACTTTGAGCAGGGCGTAAAGCTCACTCAGATCCGTTGGCTCGCACGCTCCGGCGACGGCGCTGAAAGAAACAAGGACGGTTACTTTGAGGCATCCGAGGACGGCACGACATGGACTCTGCTCCACACGATCGAGGAAAACCATGCGGGTGATTTCACGTTCGTCGATATCCCCGAGGAATATCAGGATGTGGCATACAAGTACATCCGTTACGTCGGACCGGACGAAGGCTACTGCAACATGGCAGAGATCGAGTTCTGGGGCTCTTACGCTGCATAAGCAAAGCAAACAAACATAATAAATACGGGCGGGAAGCGGTGCTCCCCGCCCGTATTTTACTTGCTGTGGGATAACGGAACAGCAAAGGCAGTTTCATCACGTTTCCGCGAAGCAAAAAGTGTGGGCGTCGCCATCACTTGGACGTTGAATAAAACAAAACTGCGGACATCAACGGTCCGCAGTCGGTATGATCGTTTACAACAGCGTCATGATTTGCGCAAGGCTGTCGAAACAGTAGTCGGCGTTGTGCGATCGCCCGGCATGGACGAGCGCGGTCGTAAATCCCGCGCGCTTGCCGCCCTCGATATCGTTGACGACGCTGTCGCCGACCATATAGAAGTGCGCGCCGGGGAAACATGCGCGCGCGATGTCGAATATTTCGCGGTGCGGCTTTGAGCAGCCGACAAGATCCGAAATAATTATTTCGTCAAAATATGCGGCGATGCCGAGAGCCTCGATGATGTCGGGCAGCTCGGGATAATTGTTTGTCAGAAGCACGTTGCGTGCGCCGCGCGCGATGACGGAGCGAAGCGTATCGGCGGCGTCGGGGTATAGGCAGTAGCGGCGGTGGTCGGCGATGGCGGCGCGGGCGGCGCCCGCCGCCTCGGACGCGGTCATGTCGTCGACGCCGCACGCGATGAAGGCGTCGTATATCTGCCTGCGTATGCAGTCCCACGCTGCCTCGCCGCGCAGGCGCGACATCGTCGGGTCGGAGGTGTTCCACGGGTACCGCAGACGCAGACGCGACTTTATCGCCTCCGCGGTCCCCGCGTCGAGAGTGTGCACATATTCGCGCAGCGCCTCGACGACGGAGCTGCGTTTCGTCAGCCGCGGATACGCGAGCGTCATGTCGAAGTCCCAGCAGAATATCTTCATGTCCTCACCCCCCGATTTGATTTTAGCATATATTTCGATTTGAGTCAAGGCGGCTTTTGCAGGGGAAACTTTTGAAAAAGTTTCCCCTGCACCCCTTCAAAACTTTCCCTGACTTTATTTTTAGGGCGATTATCTCTGCTCCGATGTTATATCGGTGCGTATCGTTCGGTGCTCGATTTCGTCTCCACTTTTATTAAATTGAGATGTTGCAAATGTCCGCGCGGTATGGTAGAATCAAAGTGTAAAACACGAAAGGAACATATCGCTATGTCAATAAAATACTACGAAAACGAACGCATATTCAAGCTCGACACGTCGAATTCGACGTACGTGCTCGCCGTCGGCGAGGGCGGGTATGTGCTCGGCATGTACTACGGCGCGCACGTGGACGAGCACGATCTGCGCTATCTCTATGTGCGCGAGGGTCACGACTCGACGGTGCCGCTTTCGGCGTCGGTGCCGGACTGGAGATTCTCGCCCGACACGATGCAGGCGGAGTATCCCGCGTACGGCTCCGGCGACTACCGCATACCGGCGCTCAAAATAAAGAACGCGGACGGCAACTCCGTCACCGACCTGCGCTATCTGCGCCACCGCATATATGCGGGCAAGCCGTCGCTTCGCGGTATGCCCGCGACGAAGGCGGACGACGGCGACGCGGACACGCTCGAGCTCGTCTGCCGCGACGTCACGGGGGCGGAGATAACGCTCTATTACACGGCGTACAAAGATCATCCGATAATAACGCGCCGCGCGCGTGTGACGAACACGTCGGATGAGGCGATGTATCTTGAGCGCGTTTACAGCGCGTCCGTCGATTTTACGCGCGACGAGTACAGGCTCCTTCACATGTGGGGCTGCTGGGGACGCGAGAAGCACGTCGAGCGCCGTGCGCTCGGTCACGGCACGACGTCGATATCGAGCACGAGAGGCGCGTCCGGTCACTATCACAACCCGTTCGCGGCGCTTCTGTCCCATGACTGCACGGAGGAGACGGGCGAGGCTTACGGCTTCTCGCTCGTTTACAGCGGCAATTTCTCGATCGACGTTGAGGTCGACGCGTTCGGACTGACGCGCATCATGTGCGGCGTCGATCCCGAGAGCTTCGAGTTGAAACTTGAGGCGGGCGAGAGCTTCGACACGCCCGAGGCGGTCCTCGTCTACTCCGACTGCGGCGAGGGCGGCATGTCGCGTGCGCTCCACCGCTTCTGGCGCGAGCATCTGCTCGAAAAGAAGTGGCTGGAGGCGCCGCGTCCGATAGTGGTCAACAACTGGGAGGCTACATATTTCGACTTCGACGCGGACAAGATAGTGTCGATAGCGAGGGAAGCGGCGGAGCTCGGACTCGATATGCTCGTGCTCGACGACGGCTGGTTCGGCGTGCGCAACTCGGACCGCTGCTCGCTCGGCGACTGGGTCTGCAACGAGGAAAAGCTGCCAGGCGGCATAGGAAGGCTCGCGGAACGCGTCAACGCGCTCGGAGTAAAGCTCGGACTGTGGTTCGAGCCCGAGATGGCGAGCCGCGACAGCGACCTTTACCGCGCGCATCCCGACTGGTGCATACAGACGAAGGGGCGCGACATGTCGATAGCGCGTCACCAGTACGTGCTCGACCTCTCCCGCGCGGACGTGAGGGACTACATATTCGACGCGATGTCGAAGATACTGTCGAACGCGCACGTCGAGTACGTGAAGTGGGATTTCAACCGCAATCTGACCGAGTATTCGTCGGAGCTTCTGCCGAAGGACAGGCAGGGCGAAGTGTTCCACCGCTACGTGCTCGGACTTTACGAGCTGCTCGACAGGATAACGAACGCGTTCCCCGACGTTATGATGGAGGGCTGCGCGTCCGGCGGCGGCAGATACGACCCCGCGATGCTGTACTATTTCCCGCAGTATTGGACGAGCGACGACACGGACCCGGTCGAGAGGCTGAAAATACAGTACGGGACGTCGATAGCGTATCCGGCGTGCACGATGAGCTGCCACGTCTCGGCGTCGCCGAACCATCAGACGGGGCGCGAGACGATGCTGTCGACAAGAGGCGCGGTCGCGGCGGCGGGCGTGTTCGGCTACGAGCTCGACCCCGGCAAGATGACGGAGCGTGAGCGCGACGAGATAAAGGCGCAGATAGCGGACTACCGCGCCGTGCGCCACATCGTGATGGAGGGCGACCTCTACCGTCTGCTTTTGCCCGGCACCGAGACGCACGGCGGCGAGGTGTGCGCGTGGGAATACGTCATGCCCGACAGGAGCGAGGCGCTGTTCACATACGTGTGCGTGCGCACGATGATAGCGCCGGTGTCGTTCGTGCGTCTGCGCGGACTCGACGCGGACCGCGTCTACACCGACGTGAAAACGGGACGCAGGTACAGGGGCGGCACGCTGATGAACGCGGGGCTGAATCTTACCGGCAGCCGCCGCGACGGCGAGTGCGTGGTGATGCATCTGAAAGCGGAATAAATGAAAGGGAAAAGCCCGCCGAAAGGCGGGCTTTTGTTATGCTCGGTTACTTTTTCTTCCGCACGCCGTATGCGACGACGGCGCCTGCGGCGCATGTGCACATCGCGGCGACTATCGCGGCGACACCGTTGACGGTGCCGTCGCCGGTTTCAGGCGGTTTTGCGGTCGAACCGCTCGACGGCGCAGCCGTTGTCACTGCGGGAGCGGCGGTAGTCTCTGTGGGAGCAGCTGTTGTTTCTGTGGGCGCTGCCGTTGTTTCAGCGGGCGCAGCTGTCGTTTCAGCAGGCGCGGCGGTTGTTTCAACGGGAGCTGTCGTCTCCGGCATCGCTGTCGCGATATTGACGAGCACGTACGTGCTGAAATGCGTCGTCGTAAACGTGACGTACTTGCCGTTCGCGGACGCGGACGCATTCATGTCGACGGGCTGACTGCCTGCGGCTACATAATACACGGCTGTTTTCGACGCGTCCCAGCCCTCCGGCACGGGCACGTTGACGGTCAGCGACGAAACGGGCGCAAACGCTTCGCCGCTCTTCGTAAGGCTGATCTCGTAGGGGACATAGCTTTCGTACTTGCCCGCGAACGCGCTGTCGGCGGCTTTTTTTGCATCGTCGGCGTTACGCTCGACGGTGAGTTCGACATCGCTGTACGCGCTCGCCTCGGACGCGGGAAACTCGACGGTGACGCTCTCGTCCTTGTCCTCGAGCACGGGCGGCTCACTCGGCGCTGTCGTTTCCGCGGGCGTCACCTCGGGCGTTGTCTCGGGCGTTTTTGTCGTTTCGGGAGTCCTCGTAGTCTCGACGGGGGCTTTTGTCGTTTCAACGGGAGCGGCCGTCGTTTCAGCGGGTTTAGGAGCTGTAGTTTCAACGGGAGCGGCCGTCGTTTCGGCAGGCTTGGGAGCCGTCGTCTCGGCGGGTTTAGGAGCCGTAGTTTCAGGCGGTACCGTTGTTTCGGGCACTTTTTCGTCTTTATCAACTATGTTTGTCAGTGTTACATCCATAGTTACTTTTGCGCCGGGGATTGAGATTGTATAAATTACGCTGTCAGCTAATTTGTCGGACTCTGCAATACCTGTGTCTGTACTGTAGGTCAAAAGATTTTTTTCCTCACCGACAACCGCTTCAACTTTTGTAACATACTTTTTACTGTCTGCCAATATAGATGCTAAATTATAGGAATAGCGCCCCTCGTCTGTTTTTTCAACGATAAATTTCTTATTGTATGTCTGTTTTGATGCGTCAACGGGATTCCCCGAGTGAGATTGCGTCAGCGCCGTACTGCATGATGTTAAATCAAGAGTTGTAAGATGATTGGTATGACAAACAATATGACCGATCTTTGTGTTTGCAGATAAATTCAGTTCATCAAGTTCGTTATTATAGCACCAAAGAAAATCCAGCTCCGTGTTATTTGAAAGATCAAGTGCCTTCAAACCGCATCCATCACACCAAAGATCTCTTAATTTCTTGTTATTAGAAAGATCCAAACTGTCCAATTGAACGTTTTCGCAATGCAAAACTTCCAAGAAAATGTTTTTTGAAACATCGACTTTTGTAAGCTTTGGCTTATATCCACCGCACCATAATTCAATAAGAGCGGTATTTTTTGAAACGTCCAGTTCGGTCAGATTATTTCCTTCACAGGATAATCTTTCAAGATAGGGCAGCGGATGCAGATCGATTTTATCTAATGTGGAATATGAGATGTGGAGAGACTTTAAAAGAGTGTTGTTAGAAAGGTCGAGCTCTTTGATTTTATTGTTATATCCACAATCAAGTTCTTCAAGTAATGTATTCTTGGAAAAATCTAACTTTGCGATACTGTTGTTTGCACAATTTAGCTTAGTGAGTAAAGTATTTTGACTTACATCAAGTTCTGAAAGACCACACGAATCGCAAAGCAGTTTTTTTAGAGCTTTATTATGGGTCACATCTAATTTTTTTATACGGCACTGAGAGACATCAAGTTCAGTAAGAGCAGTATTTGCTGTGACGTTTATTTCTGTCAATTCTTCACAGTAATTTTCACCGCAATCGAGAACTTTCAAGTTAATAAAGAATTCGACTCCGGAAAGGCTGGTGTAATCATAGGCATAAATATTTGTTACATTTAATGCTTCTTCTTTTGTCAAATAATTGTCTTTGTCGGTGTCAAATTTTGCTTGTACGTTTGACCTAAATTCTTCATCCGGGAAGTTTATCTCGTCGATGTACAAATTCCCGTTTTCGTCGACGTGTGCGGGCGAGCCGTTGAACACCCCGTCCTTGCCCGTGCTCGTCTCCGCCGCGCTGACGATAACGGCACCGACGACGGCACACACCGCGAGCGTCGCCGCGACCGCGAGCCACAATAATTTCTTCTTTGCTTTCATGTGAAAGACTCCTTTTCTTAAAACAATTTGTTTTATACATATTATAATACATGTTGCATTAAATGTCAATAAAACATTTTGTTTTAGGATATACTTTTTTCATAAAGCGTAAAGGGGGCAGAATATGTATAAACGTCTGCGCGATCTGCGCGAGGACGGCGACCTGACGCAGCGTCAGATCGCGGAATATCTGAACTGCACGCAGGTCTGCTACTCCTTTTACGAAATAGGCAGGCGCGAGCTCCCCACCGAAGTCCTCATCAAGCTCGCCGAGTTCTATCACACGAGCACCGACTACCTGCTCGGTCTCACCGACGAAAAGTCGCCGTACCCGCCGCCCAAACGGTAAATGCGCCGCCGGGCGGCTTTTTCGCGCGCGTTTTGCGATTTGTACTTGCAACTTCGCGCGCGCCGCGCTATAATATAGGAGAAAAATCCCGCGCTTTGCGGTCCCGAAAGGAATAAACTTATGCAGGCTTTGAAGAAAAACGAAAAATTCGCGGGCGTCCGCGGTCCCGTCCTCACGATAGTGATGGACGGCGTCGGACTCGCCCCCGCCGGCGACGGCAACGCAGTGTCGGAATCGTATACGCCGACGCTCGATATGCTGATGAAAACGTATCCGAACATCACCCTCCGCGCTCACGGCACCGCAGTCGGTCTTCCGACCGACGACGACATGGGCAACTCCGAGGTCGGTCACAACGCGCTCGGCTCCGGTCAGGTGTTCGCGCAGGGCGCCAAGCTCGTGACGCAGTCGATAGAGTCCGGCAAGCTGTTCGCGTCCGCGACGTGGCAGAAGGTGGTCGGCAACGTGAAGGAGCACGGCTCGACGTTGCATTTCCTCGGCCTCTTCTCCGACGGCAACGTCCATTCGCACATCGACCACCTCAAGGCGATGATAGAGCACGCGAAGGCGGACGGCGTGCGCCGTGTGCGCATTCATACGCTGCTTGACGGCCGCGACGTCGGCGAGACGTCGGCGCTCGAGTATGTGGAGCCGTTCGAGGCGTTCATCGCGGGTCTGCGCGACGCGGACTTTGACGTGAAGATCGCGTCAGGCGGCGGCAGAATGAACATCACGATGGACCGCTATGAGGCGAACTGGTCGATGGTGGAGCGCGGCTGGGCGTGCCATGTGCTCGGTGAGGGCAGACAGTTCGCGTCCGCGAAGGAGGCAATCGAGACGTACCGCGCCGAGGCGCCCGTGCTCGATCAGGACCTTCCCGCGTTCGTCATCGCCGAGGACGGCAAGCCGGTCGGCACCGTCAACGACGGCGACAGCGTTATATTCTACAACTTCCGCGGCGACCGCGCGCTTGAGATATCGCGCTCGTTCGAGGGCGGACCCGATTTCGACAAATTCGACCGCAAGCGCGTGCCCGACGTAGTCTACGCCGGTATGCTCGAGTATGACGGCGACCTTCACATACCGAAGAATTACCTCGTCGCGCCGCCGGAGATATCGAACACGATGGGCGAGTACCTCGCCGCGACGGGAGTGCGCTCGTATGCGATATCGGAGACGCAGAAGTACGGACACGTGACATATTTCTGGAACGGCAACAGGAGCGGCAAATTCAGCGAGGAGCTCGAAACGTACGTTGAGATTCCGTCCGACGTGGTGCCGTTCGAGCAGCGTCCGTGGATGAAGTGCGCGGAGATAACGGACGCGCTGCTCGAGGCTTTGCGTTCGGGCAAGTATGACTGCCTGCGCGTCAACTTCCCGAACGGCGACATGGTCGGTCACACCGGCAACTATGAGGCGACGCGCTGCGGACTCGAGGGCATGGACCTCCAGCTTCGCCGCATCCTCGACGTCGTCGACGAGGTGCACGGCGTCGCGCTCATCACCGCCGACCACGGCAACGCGGACGAGATGTACGAGCTCGACAAGAAAACGAAGCAGCCCAAGCTGTCCGCGGACGGCAAGCCGAAGGCGAAGACGAGCCACTCGCTCAACCGCGTGCCGTTCATCGTCTACGACAATGAAAACGCCGATAAGTACACGCTCAAGAGCGACACCGGCACGTTCGGTCTCGCCAACGTCGCCGCGACCGTCGTCAACCTCCTCGGCTACGACGCCCCGTCCATGTGGAATGAGAGTTTGATTGAGATTAAATAAATTTCTCGGGGAAGGAACTTCTTGTAAGAAGTTCCTTCCCCGAACCCTATCTTCAAGAACTTTTACTACAAGTTTTTTTGCTAAGTAAACGGAAACAGTATTTATGGAGATAGCTTAAGATAAGCACTAATCGGTCCGCTTTTGTGCGAAGAGCATCTCCTCACTATGTTCGGAACTGCCACACTTTCCGCAAAGCGGAAAGTGTTGGAGGTTTGGAGCGTAAGCGACAAAACTCCTACCTTTCTACAAAAAGGGGTCCCCGAATAAAAAAGTTTCTCTCTGTCCTCCCTATCTTCAAGAACTTTTACTACTTTTTAGCAATCAACGAGCCGGAGGCTTCCCACTCTCATCTACGCGCGCCGAGCTCGTACCGATGCTCGGCGCGACACGGTTCGACGCAGACACGACGCTATGACGGCGCCCTGCCGTCACTTGGGCTACACCACGCTTTCCTCGCAGGATATAACGTAAAAAGGGGGCTGCCGCCCCCTTTTTTAATTTTTATCCTCGGCTACCACCGCGTCGCCGACGCGCACCTTCGCCGCGTCGCTTATGATCTTCTCAACGCTGTCCGTCAGCACATAGAACTGCCCCGACCCGTTGACGGTCAAAAGGCACCGCCTCGTGCTGTAACGGTAGAACGCATACTCCGTCACCTTGCCGCCGTTCGTCGTCACCGTGTACCGCAACATCAGGTCGTCGTCGTCGACCTCCACGTCCTCGGGCGCGTAGTCCTTGAAGTCGCAGAGCAAGAGCGTCTTATAGAAATTGCGGAAATTCGCCACATCGTCTATCTCTCCGCAGCCGTCGCCGATAACGACGAGATTCGGGTCATCGTCGGGGTGATGGTAGAGACGGAACGTCTCGTTCACATCCGCGCTCTCGATTTTGATGTTGTTCACGAACGTGATATTGCGCTGGAAGAAGCGCGTCGCGACCCAGTACATCAGATCCCACTGCAAAAACTCGAAATCAGTCTCCGGCACTTTGACGATGTCGTTGAACATCGATGTCGAAACGTAGTAGAAGCCGTCGACGGGCTCGCTCGCGACGAGACGGAACTTGAACCCCTGATAATCGTACTCAATGACGTAGGGCTCGTCGGCAAGTCCGAACTTTTCGAGGTTTTCCTCGGTCAGACCGAGCGCGGCGACGCTGTCTCCCTCATACGCGGCGAGCGTTTGCAGCGTCACGTCGTAGTTGTTCGACCGCTCGTACTCCGCCGGATACTCGCACAAAATGAGCGCGTTGTCGAGCAGCTCGTCGTCCATCTCCTCCTTCGGTATCGCGCGGAACGATATAAACTTCTCCCCGTGCTTGTATATCGTGAAGTTGTCGATGTAGAAATATGTCGAGATTCCTGCGCCCGCCGTCAGCATCGGCGACACCATGTCCTCTATCGGCGCGAGCAGCGTATTTTCGATGTCGGCACCGATGATGTAAACGCCCGTTCTGTCATCACACATAGCGTAATAGCCGCCGCCCGAGATTATCTTCTTGCCTATCTTTACCGTGTGCGAGCTGCCCGTGCGCGTCGTCAGCTTATACCACGCGGGCTCGTCCTCGTCGCGCAGACCGTAGCTTGCAAGCTCTTCATCCGTCGCATCCTGCGTCACTTTCGATATAACGAGCGTATATCCCGAGCCGACGACGAGGCTTGAAAACTTCGCCGCGTCGAAGGCGAGATTTTCATAGCCGTCGAGAAGGAAATCGTCGAGGTCGGCATGGTACGAGAACGAGTACGAGCCGTACGAGTTGTGGACCTCTATCGACTGTATGTCCTTGCGCTCTATCTGCGGGAACATCAAGACCGTGTTCCCCGCCGACTTCACCTCGCCGTCCGACGTGTCGATGCCGGGCGCCTCCGTTTCGGCGGGCTCGCTCGTCATCGGCCGCAGAACGAACATGTAGACGGCGAGCATCGCGAGAAAGACGACGCAAAGGACGATTATCAGTATCCTCTGTTTTTTTATCATCTGAACCGTTTACCGTCCTTTTTACTTATACCGTCTGCGCACGCACACGAACACAGCGACAGCGACCGTGCAGAGCGGCAGCGTGATTATGAGCGCCTTTGTCCATGCGGACGCCTGCGCCGTCGTTATATCGAGGTCGTAGTTGGCGAAGGTCTTAAACTGGATGCCCGCAGGCACGTTCTTTTTGCCGAGCGCGATGAGGCACGAATGTATGACGTCGCGGTTCGTGCGCGTCGTGCTTATAAGATTTTCCGACGACACGAAGTCGGGCGTGCCCGCCGCGATAACGTAAGAGGTGTAGTCCTCGTTGTCTATGATCTTATATTCCTGCGTTATCGTCATCATGCTGTACGTGTCGACAGCGTCCGTCGGGACGCCGTCCTTATACAGTCTCGCGTCGGGCGACGTGACGAATATGTCCGAGACCATGCGCGTGCCGAGGTCCGTCGTCGAATGATCGTCCGTGACCCACGCGTGCGATATCGGCGTCGCCTCGCGGAATATCGCCTTCGGCTGACTCGACATCGACGTGATGCCCGAGTATATGCTCGACGCTAATTCGTCCTCGGCCGTATTGTACTGACCGACGACTGAGAAGCCGTCGACGGAGACGGAGTTTTCGAGGTCCTCCACCATCATTCCGGGATTGAACTTTATGCCCCATTCCTCGAGGAACTCGGTCAGATTTGTAAGTCCGCCGACAGTCTCGGGCGAGACGAACACCATCATCGAGCCTCTGCCGTCGAGGAACTCGTCTATCTTCTCTATCTCCGACTTGCCCTTGTGCTCCTCATAGTAGCCGCCGAAGTCGTACTGCGGGTCGACGATGAGAAGCAGTCTTGCCGCCGGGTCTATGTCCTCCGTCGACAGATCTATCGGTCTTACATCATAGCCCGCCTCGGATATGATGTTGACGAACGCGGTCGCGGAGTTGTCGGAGGTCACTATATCCTCGCCGTGACCGATCGTGAAATACGCGATGGGCATTTCGTCCGCCGTCACGGCGAGTATCGCGGATGCGAACTTGTTTTCGCCGTCATATGCCCACACAGTATCCGTGTCTGTGTCGGTGATGAAGAAGTACGAGTACGCCATCTTGCGGTACTCGGTGCCGCTCGACACGATGACGCTCGTCGTGTACACGTACGGCGACGACGTCGTCGTGAACTTTGACAGATAGTCGATGTCGGTGAGCGCGTCGCGGTACTCGATCTTTATGTTGTCGAACCTGCTTTCAAGAAGCTGCGCCGTGTTGTGGATATAGAACATCGACTGATCTTCCTCGAGCCTGTCCTTCGGCATGCAGAACGTGATGAGAACGTCGTCCTCGACGTTTTCAAGCGCAGCTTCCGCCGGTTCGGACAGCGAGAATATCTCTTTTTGCGTCATATCTATATACCACATATAGTGCGACGCAAGAGTTGAAAATATTACATTTATTATTATAATGAGCGCGACGAACGCTACCGTGAACGCCGCCGAAGCCGAGCCGTAGCGCAGCTTCTTTCCCTTCATAACGAGGCTTGTGCCTATGCTTTTGTTCATTTTTTCTCGACCTCCCATCAGCCCCAACGGCGCTTTTCGTAGACACGCACCGTGAGGAATATGCCGACAGCCGTTATCGAGAGGTAGTAGAGCACCGCCGCGATATCGAATATGCCGTTATTGAAGTTGCCGAAGCGGGAGAACACCGATATCCAGCGAAGCATCGTGCGGAGCGCGGGAGAGTTGATGTAGCTGTTCGCGAACGTCGCGACGAGAAACAGCAGTATGACGACGATAGTGACGACGCACGACACCATCTGATTCTCCGTCAGCGACGAGATGAAAAGACCGACGCCGACGAACGCGCTGCCCGCGAGTATGAGCGCGATCATGTTGCCGATTAAGACCGCTGTCTCGGGCTCGCCGTATTCGTAAAGCGGTATCCAGTAAATCGCCGTCACGAGCACGACGCCGGAGAGCAGCGTCATCGCGGCGAAGTATTTCGCCATCACCATGCCCGTAAGGCTTACGGGCGACGTTAAGAGCATCTGCTCCGTCTTTGTGCGCCTCTCCTCGGAGAACGACTTCATCGTCAGAACGGGGACGAGGACTACGTATATGAACAGCGTCAGCGTGAAATACTGCGTCGTATGCCACGACTGCACCTGAAGCGTCGTAAACGAGAACGCGACCGCGGACAAAAGCAGCAGCGCCGCGACGAAAATGTAGCCGACGGGCGTCGTGAAGTACGCGCGCAGTTCTTTTTTATAAATGGCTCCCATCGCTTAGCCTTCCTTTCTCTCTATGTCGGAGTTGTCGATGACGGGCTTTCTGTTCTGCTTGCCCGGCTTTTTCGTGTCCGAACGGTCGACGAGCTTGATGAACACGTCCTCGAGGTCCTCGCCGACGGGCTCGAGCCCGACGAGAGGCCAGTTATTCTGCGCGAGCGCGAAGAATATCGCCTTGCGCACGTCGGTGCCCGGCTCGGATTCGATGACGTATGAATGGGCGTCGCCGTCGCGCTCGCCGCTTCTCTCGACGCGTATGACGCCGGGACGCGAACGCAGACATGTCGTGACCTCGCGCGTCGGACCGCATATCTTTGCGACATACGCCCTTCCGTCCTCGGCGGCGCGCACGATGTCCTCTTTCTTCTCGTCCGCGATAATTTTGCCCTTGTTGATTATCACGATGCGGTCGCAGACCGTCTGCACTTCGGAGAGTATGTGCGTCGAGAGCAGAACCGTGTGATTTTCGCCGAGCGCGCGTATGAGCGAGCGCACCTCTATTATCTGCTTCGGGTCAAGACCGACTGTCGGCTCGTCGAGGATTATGAGCGGCGGATTGCCGACGAGCGCCTGCGCTATACCGACTCGCTGACGGTAACCCTTCGACAGATTCTTGATGAGCCGGTCTCTCACGTCCGCTATCTTTGTGACGGAGCAGACCTCCTCAAGATGCTTTTTGCGGTTGTAGCGGCAGCCCTTGAGCTCATATGTGAAATTCAGATATTCGTCGACGGTCATATCGAGATAGAGCGGCGGCTGCTCGGGCAGATACCCTATCAGCTTTTTCGCCGCCGTCGGCTCGTCGAGGACGTCGTGTCCCTCGACGATCACGCGGCCCGAAGTGCTCGAAAGAAAGCCCGTTATGACGTTTATCGTCGTCGATTTGCCCGCGCCGTTCGGTCCGAGAAATCCCACGACCTCGCCGCGCTTTACCTTGAAGCTGATCCCGTCGACGGCGTACTTTTGCCCGTACCGCTTGACGAGATCCTCAACCTCGATCATGTACTCTGTTTCGGTTTTGTCCATTTTTGCCCCTGACTTAGGGTGACTTTGCAAAAAGCGCCCTAAGAACCCTTCAAATCGATTTATTGATGTATTTTTGCGGGAATATAACTTGACAGTCTATTATAGCACAACGTGACCAAAAAGAACAGTCCCCGGCGCTGTTTTTTTCGCGAATTTTATGTGACTGAGATGTGAAATGCGCGCTGCGCGCACGATGCACACCACGCTTGTCCCCTCAGCTGCCTATATTATACCACATTTTTCGTGATTTGTCAAGTGCTTTTCACAAATTTATGTATTATTTTTTACTTTTCGCGTTACCGCTCAACCGTTGCCTTCACTGGTATCTCTCACACTTTTCGCGAAGCGAAAACGTGTCGTAGCTCCGAACGAAGTGAGGAGATACTGCTCACACGCGGTTCATCGTGCTACCTGTTCCCACCGGCAGCTACCTTTTATTGCTTTTTGCGTAAAAGGGGAAACGTCGTCCTTCGCACGAAGGAGCCACGCGTGTTAAGGACCTCTTTCCAATGCCGGGAAAGAGGCCCTTAACAATCCCGAAAGCGGCACAGCGTGCCGTCGATGTTATCCAGTCGGCGGCAAAAATCGCTTAGGGCGCAGACCGCGTTATTATTTCCTGCGAACAGCTCCCTCGCGTCATGTCGATATCGCCGTCCGATCGTCGTGTCTGCGTCGGACGCCGGGAGCGCCGAGCATCGCACGAGCGCGGTTCGCGTAGGTGAAGCCGCGAAGCCTCCGGCTCGTCGCGTTTACTTGGACGTCGTAAAACAAAACATGTAGTAAAAGTTTTTGAAAGGTGAGCGCGAGAAAATGGAAGAAGCCGCCGAATGGGCAGTGTTCGTAAAACAGTAACCATGAAATGAACGGCAACCGCCGTACAGGATCGGTTAAAAATCAAACTGTTTTACGGAGGAAACACCATGAAAGGACTAAAATCTTGTGAGTTCAATATCGACAGCGGCTGTGTGGAGATTTGCTTTTCCGATGGGTCAATGCTCGCCATCGACTGTGCTGCTGTGGAGAACGGCATCGAAACGACCATGAATGGACGATCAGAGTTGGATTGGCTTGTCTACAACGCCCCGCTGGATTACGCTAAACTTGTTCTCAGCGG
>CANPXS010000050.1 GCA_947586625.1 uncultured Clostridia bacterium
TTCGCCGCGTGCATGTACTTGTCGTGCAGCGCGTCGAGGTAATCGTCGGTGACGACGGGACGCGACGCGTCCACCGTCATGCGCTCGTTTAAGAGCGGGTTGTGGTACGCTATTAGCGGCTCGGGCACGTTGTCGGGCTTTGAGAATCTGCCCGAGTGCGTGAGCTGGCATATGACGGGCGCGCCGTCGGACAGCGAATGCATCATCTCGACCGTGCGCTTGTACTCGTCGACATTATCGTCGTTTATCCAAAGCTGATGCGCCGACGAGCGCCCTTCCCTGCACACCGCCGTCGCCTCGAACCAAAATAGACCCGCGCCGCCCGACGCGAACCGCTCGTACCGTCTGCGCGTGAGCTCGCCCGGCGCGCCGTCGGCGTCGCCGTCGAAGCCCTCCATCGGATGCACGGCGAGACTGTTCTTCGCCGTAACGCCGCGCACCGTCACCGGACGCGCCAGCGGCGATATGTCGTCGGATACAGCGATACCGACGCCGACCTCCGCCGCCGTCCTCTCCAGCGCCTCTTTCGTCGCGCATGTGAATTTGTATGGCATGATTTTATTATATTCAGAGAGAAACTTTTTAGAAAAAGTTCCCCTCCGAACCTCCCTTCAAAAACTTTTACTAACTTTTTTTACTTTGAATTATACCTGTGCGTTGATTTTATATCTATTCGTCCCGTTCGATGCTCGACTTCGTCTCCGCATAAGTGTGAATGTGTCGTATCTCGACGCACCTGCGGCGAGATACCTGCGTCATCCGCTTTGCGAAAAGTATAAGACGGCTTTCCGCCCCGCTGCGAACCGTTTACACACACTTTTCGCGAAGCGAAAAGTGTAAGACGGATTTCCGCCCTGCGGAAATCCGTTATGCCATTGTGTCGAGCATGCGCTCCGTCACCTCGTACATCGTCGGCATCCCCGCCTCATAGCGCTTGAAATCGTCGTACATGTACTCCGCCATGCGGTGCACTTCGTTCCCCATCGACCCCGCGATATGCGGCGTCAAAAAGACGTTCTCCATCGCGTAGAGCGGACTGCCCGCGCTCGGCGGCTCCTCGGGGTCGGTCACGTCGAGCACCGCGATGCGCGACTTGTCCTCGCAAAGCGCGCGTATCATGCCGTCGGCGTCGACCTGCGCGCCGCGCCCCGTATTGATGAACACGGCGCCCGGACGCATGCGCGAGAACAGCTCATATCCGAGCATACCGACCGTGGCGGGGAGATTCGCGAGGTGATTCGATATCACGTCGCACTCGGAGAATATCTCCTCGAGCGTCGCTTTTCTGCCGCCGAGCTTCGATATCGCCTCGCCGTCCAAGAATTTGTCGTAAACGAGCACCTCGACGCGCAGCTCGCCCGATGACAGCGATGATATGACCATTTTGCCTATCATGCCGGCGCCGATTATACCGACCTTTCCGCCCATGATGCCGGGGTAAATGCCGGCGGCGCCGTGATTTTTCCACGTATCGCCCGAGCGGTGTACGGACGCGAACCAGCCCTTGAGGGCGAGCAGCGTCTCCGCGACCGTGAACTGCGCGACAGGAACCGCGTTCGCTCCCCACGCCGAGAACACCTTGACTCCCGACGCGATGAACTCGCGCGCGAACGACTGCACAGAACCCGCCGCATAGAACACCGCCTTCAAATTCGGGAAACGGTCCGCGATCTGCTCTTTCGAAAACCGCATCATGCCCCACGTCGTGAAAATGTAGTCGGCGTCGGAGCGCGGCAGCCCGCCGTCATAGACGGGCTCGACGAAGTCGAGCGTTTCGGCGAGCTTTTCCGCCGTCCCCTCGTATACGCGCGCGATATTATACGCGCTGCCAATAAAAACAGCTTTTTTTCTCTCGTTTTCCATTGTGATCATTACGCCTTCTCTATGAGCTCGCGAAGCGTTTCCGCGTCGCGGAGCAGGTCGTCCCTCGTCTCCGACGGCAGAAATTCGAGCATCGCGCATTTGACGTCGTGCTCCGACAAAATGTCGAAGTACCGCCGCCACGCGTCCATATGCGCCGAAAGCGGCAGACGGCGCTCCCCCTCCCACGCAAAGACGTGGACGATGTCGACGCGGTCGGCGACGCGTTTCAGCGCGTCTATGTTGTAGTCGAGGTCGCGGTACTGATTCGGCTGCCAGTGCGTGTATACGTTCGGTTTGCCGATCTCATCGAGCAGCCGCAGCGCGCTGTCGGGCATGTCCGTCAGCGTGCCGCCGTGGAACTCGAACGACAGCGACATATCAAGAGCGCAAGCCTTGTCCGCAGCCGCGCGCGCCGCATCGACGACAGCGCGTCTCTCGTCCTCGCTCACGTCGCCCGAGCCTTTCGTTCCCGCCCACATGCGTATATTCTTCGCGCCGAGCGCGGACGCGGTGTCCGCGACTTGCGCAAAGTCGCCGCCGCAGCGGTAGTACGAGCCGTAGCTGTACGTGCCGATGTCGGCGAGCATGCACAGGATGCGCGCGTCGTATGCGGCCTCGAGGTCGCCGTGCGGGACGTGGATATCGCCGCCCCACTGTATCTCGCACAGCTCGGCGTCATGCGCAAGAAGCGATATTTCCTCCCTCGTCCTCGACCGAAACGTGACCGAGACGAGTCCCGTTTTGATTATGCCCATCGCACACCTCGCCTTTATACGTTAAATTTTTACTGGTCTTCCCGTCCGCGCCGACTCGTAAGCCGCCTCGATTATGCGGACGCTCTTCATCGCCTCGAGCGGCATTATGCGCGGCTCGTGACCGTCGAGAACGGCGCTTATCATGTCCTCGACGACGGCCCTGTGACCCGTCAAAACAGACGGGTCGCGCGCCTCGGCGTGTCCGTTGCCCGAGCATTTCTCGAGCATTTCCTCCTCCTCCGCGTCCTCGTCGTCGGAGTCGGCGAGTTTCCACGTCTTTAGCACGTCAGCGTCAGCCTCGACAGTGCCCTTCGTGCCGTAAAGCTGTATATCCGTCGATATCCCCGGGTACGCGCACGTCGTCGTTATGAGCGACGCGACCGCGCCAGATTTGAACTTCACCGTCGAGACGGTGAGATCCTCCGTTTCGATGTCGTGATTGCATATGTTCATGACTGTGCTTATTTCTTCGGCGTCGCCCATGAGCCACTGCATGAGGTCGACGGTGTGAACGGACTGATTCATCAGCGAGCCGCCGCCGTCCATATCCCACGTCCCGTGCCAACTGTTCTCGAAATAGCTTTGCTCACGATACCATTTGACCGCGAACATCCCGAGGAACAGCTTGCCGAGCCTGCCCGAGTCGACTGCCTCCTTCATCGGTCCCATCGGCACGTTGTACCTGTTCTGGTGAACGACGCCGACGGTGACGCCGCACCGCTTGCGCGCTTCCTCTATCTTCATCGCCGCCGCGACCGTTATGTCTATCGGCTTTTCGATCAGCACATGCTTGCCCGCCTCCATCGCGCGCACCGCGAACTCCGCGTGCATCGCGGACGGCAGGCATATGCTTATTACGTCGACGTCTGGGTCGCGTATCAGCTCGTCGAAATCGCGGTACGACTTAGCGTCGGGATAGCGGCGCTTCGCGTCCGCGAGCCTGTCCTCGCGTATGTCGCAGTACGCGGCGAGGTACGCGCGTTCGGACTTTGACGCCGCCTCCATGTGAGCGCGTCCGATGCCGAGTCCGACGACGGCGTAGCCGAGTTTATTCGTTTCCTTGTCCATTTCACATGTCCTCTTTTTTATGTATCCCCGCGGACGTTGTTCGTATGATCTCGCCCGCGCGATATAATTCGGGGACTTTGCCCCGTCAGTATTTGCTTATGTCTATCTGCTCGGCTTTCCCGACGTCTATGCCGTCGAGGAAAACGCCCGCCGCAGCCTCAAAGCCCTCGGGCGAGTCGCTCACGTAGCAGCGCACGCTGCCGCTCCCCGACTGCGTTTTGCCGACCGCATCCGCGAGCGCGTCCGCCGCCGACCGTCCGCTGCTGATGAGATGAACTCCGGGCAGCGCCTCCTCTATCGCCCAGCTTATTATCGGATAGTGCGTGCAGCCGAGTATCAGCACGTCTACCTTGCCTACGAGCGGGGCGAGATAGCGCCTCGCCGCTGCTCTCGTCACCTCGTCGCCCGGCGTCGTGAAGCCGTCCTCTACGAGATGCACGAACAGCGGACACGCGACCGCCGTCACCTCGACGCTCTTGTCGAGATGCTTTATTGCGCGCTCGAACGAGCCGCTCTTTATTGTAGTCGGCGTGCCGATAACGCCTATTCTGCCCGTGCGCGTCGCCGCCACCGCGTCCTTCGCCGCAGGGTCGATGACGCCGAATATCGGTATCGAGTATTTACGCCGCAAATCGTCGAGCGCCGTCGACGACGCCGTGCCGCACGCGACGAGCGCCGCGTCGATGCCGAACGTCGACAAAAACGCCATGTCCTGCATCGAATACCTTATTATCGTGCTCGCCGACTTCGTGCCGTACGGTATGCGCCCCGTGTCGCCGAAATAGACGATGTCGCAAAGGGGCAGCCTGCGCCGCAGCTCGCATAGACCCGTCAGCCCGCCGAGCCCGCTGTCGAATATTCCAATCATGTATCGATATTATACCTGCTCTCGGAAAACAGTTCTCCGTCACTCTGCATTTTATGTTCGGGACATACGTTCCGCGACGTCCGTCCCGCGTATTATTTTACCATATGACGGTGCGAAATACAACAACTATTTTTCCCCCGTGACAAAAACCGTCGACGAAATTGTTAATATTACACACTTTATTTGTTGACAAACGCTCGAATGTGTGCTACAATATTCTCGCAGAATGGCTTTTTCGGAAAACAGCCGGGCAGGACACGGAAAAGACGCGTCATCCGGAGGTATACGACTATGGACGAATGCTGTGTATACCTTATAACGTCATGCAAGGGCGGCGTCGGCAAATCGACCGTCGCGGTCAATCTTGCCTTTGCAATGGCGCTGACGGGCAGCGTCGTTCTGCTCGCCGACTGCGACACGAAGAACCGCACCGCAGACCTCATGCTCGGATATGAGGGCGTCGGACTGTTCGACTTATCCGACGTCGACGCGGGACGGTCGCCGCCCGAGGACGCTATACTCCGCGACCCGCGGTGCGAGCGTCTCTACTACTGCACGGTCCCGCCGAGCGGCGAGGCGATGACGCCGGAGAGCGTCGCCGCCGCCGTCATGAAATGCGCGCGCGCCGTAGGCGCCGAACGCGTCATAATGGACACGTCGGGCGGAATCGAGTTCCCGCTGTCCATATACGGCGACGTCGTTTACGAGGCTGTGATCGTGTCGACGCAGTCGACGCCGGCGCTCAGAGCCGCCGAACGGACTGGCGAGGAGCTGTCGCACAAGGGCGTGCGAGGTCTGCATCTCGTCGTGAACGGCTTCACCGCCGACAAGCGCCGTCCCCGCATATGCGAGATAATAGACGGCGTGCGCGTGCCGCTTTTGGGCGTCGTACCGTTTGACAAGGCTATGAGGCGCGGACAGGAGCTCGGTATGCCGGCAGCGGCAGTCGAGGATTCGCCGTCGCCGCGCGCGTTCTACAACATCGCAATGAGGCTCGAGGGGTACGACATACCGCTTCTTGAGGGCGTCAAAATACACGGCATAAGACGCGCGGCGTCCGAATGCCGCACGGACACCGCTGTTATGTGAGCCGAACACTACGGCGTAAGATCGCCGAATAAATAAAGAAAGAACGACAACACAGAAACAAAGCATTTCATATATTTTAATTTTAGTTCCTCGTTCCAAGTTTAAAACTGTGATACCTTGACTCAGGTTCCTATCTTTTTAATATATCAAGTGCCGCCGCGGACTTTCGTCCGAGAAAGGTAACAGTCATGGAAATCGCTATAATCGCTGACGACACGAGAAAAGAGTTAATGATACAGTTCTGCATCGCGTACTGCGGCGTGCTCTCCAAGCACAACATATGCGCGACCGCAAAGACGGCCTCAGTCCTCTCCGACGCGACAGGGCTCCATGTGGAAACGCTGCTGCTCGGCAGCCACGGAGGCGAGCAGCAGATAACGTCGCGCATCTCCTGCAACGAGATCGACGTTCTTCTCTACTTCCGCTCATCGACTCCGAAGACTGAGTTCGACGAGGCCGAATACAACCTTCTCCGCATGTGCGACGTACACAACATCCCGTTCGCGACCAACATCGCAACGGCGGAGGTCATAATCCACGCTCTCGAGCGCGGCGACCTCGACTGGCGCGAGATAGTGAACCCTCATTCCGAGTACAACCGCCGCAAACGCGCGAGCACGAGATTATAAAATTCGGAACCATCCGCGCGCAAGACGCGCCGGTCGGTCATAAAAATTCAGGCAAAGACAAGTCCGTACAGTTCAAAGACACAGAGAACGCGCGGGGCGCATACATATGCGCCGCTGTGACCGCGTCGTCGTTTGACGTGCGGGTACCACTTTTCCGGTGACACCTATCGAAATATAAGATGCAAACAAGTTAAAAGTACGGGTGGAACCGTGCAAGGCGATATGTCATGCACCCCGACAATAATGTTGTTGCTTACGCAACAACATTATTGTCGGTTTTCTCTTTACGTTGATTTCCGGCAACCAGCCGATTTCAAATAAAAAAATTCATAAAAAGGTTTGAAAGGGGTGCGGGGGATCCGAGTTTCTGAAAGAAACTCGTGCGGCTCCGAAGGAGACGCTGCTTCCACTTAAAAGTCCCCCCACTAAAACAAATCATGATCACGATCAAATTCACAACAGGCGCCGAGTATACGGGCGAGGGTCCGATCTCGGTCTACGATGCGGCGAAGGAAGCGGGCATCATCTCCCGCGAGGTGCTCGCCGCCGTCGTCGACGGCAAGACCGTCGACCTCACGCACCAGCTCGACGGCGACTGCACCGTCAAGCTCTGCACATTCGACGATGCGGAGGGCAAGCACGCCTTCTTCCACACCGCCAGCCACATAATGGCGCAGGCGATAAAGCGCCTTTACCCGGAGTCGAAGCTGACGATAGGTCCCGCCATCGAGACCGGCTTCTACTACGACATCGACCGCGACGAGCCGTTCACGCAGGACGACCTGCCGAAGATCGAGGCGGAGATGAAGAAGATAGTCAACGAAAACTACAAAATGGAGCGCTTCACGCTGCCGCGCGACGAGGCCGTCAAGTTCATGGAAGAGCGTGACGAGCCGTATAAGGTCGCGCTCATCGCGCGTGTCCCCGAGGGCGAGGAGATATCCTTCTACCGTCAGGGCGAGTTCGTCGACCTCTGCGCAGGGCCGCACCTGTTCTCGACGGGCGCAGTCCGCGCGTTCAAGCTCACTTCCCTCACCGGCGCGTACTGGGAGGGCGACGCGAAAAACAAGATGCTGCGCCGCATTTACGGCGTTGCGTTCCCGAATAAGACGCTGCTCTCCGAGCACATGACGATGCTCGAGGAGGCAAAGCGCCGCGACCACAGAAAGATCGGACGCGAGCTCGACCTGTTCGACATCTACGACGAGGGCCCCGGCTTCCCGTTCTTCCTCCCGAAGGGCATGGTGCTGCGCAACCTGCTCGAGGACTTCTGGCGCGACGTCCACAGAAAGGCGGGATACGAGGAGATCAAGACTCCGATGATGCTCTCGCGCGATCTGTGGGAGCGCTCCGGTCACTGGGACCACTACAAGGAAAACATGTACACGACAAAGATAGACGACAAGGACTTCGCCATCAAGCCGATGAACTGCCCCGGCGGAATGCTCGTCTATAAGCGCAAGATATGGAGCTACCGCGACCTGCCGATCAGATGCGGCGAGCTCGGTCTCGTGCACCGCCACGAGCTGTCGGGCGCGCTTCACGGCCTCATGCGCGTGCGCTGCTTCACGCAGGACGACGCTCACATCTTCATGCGTCCCGACCAGATACGCGACGAGATAAAGGGCGTTTACAACCTCATCGACAGCGTTTATAAGCTGTTCGGCTTCACGTACCACGTCGAGCTGTCGACGCGTCCCGAAAACTCGATCGGCACCGACGAGATGTGGGAGATGGCGACGGACGGTCTTCGCGGCGCGCTCGACGATCTCGGCGTCGACTACGTCGTCAACGAGGGCGACGGCGCGTTCTACGGTCCGAAGATAGACTTCCACCTGCGCGACTGCATAGGCAGAACGTGGCAGTGCGGCACGATACAGCTCGACATGAACCTGCCCGAGCGGTTTGACCTGACATACGTCGGCGCCGACAACGAAAAGCACCGCCCCGTCATGATACACCGCGTCGTGTTCGGCTCGATAGAGCGCTTCATCGGCATTCTGACCGAGCACTTCGCCGGCGCGTTCCCGCTCTGGCTCGCGCCCGTGCAGATTAAGGTCATGGCTATACGCACCGACATCAACGACTACGCGAAGTCCGTTTACGATAAGCTCGACGCGCTCGGATTCCGCGCCGAGTTCGACGACAGAAACGAGAAGATCGGATATAAGATACGCGAAGCGCAGCTCCAGCGCATCCCGTACGTGCTCGTCGTCGGCGACCGCGAAAAGGAGGCGGGCACAGTCTCCGTGCGTTCGCGCAAGGAGGAAAACAAGGCGATAGTCATGAGCGTCGACGAGTTCGTCGCAATGGCAAAGAACGAGGTCGAGACGAAAGCGCTGTAAAAATAAACGGCAAGCCGTTGCCACAGCTTGCATATCCTACGCTTTCAGCGCAGTCGCTCAACCGTCGCCATAACTGGTTTCTCCCACACTTTCCGCGAAGCGGAAACGTGTCGCAGGTCGTAGCGTCAGCGACGAACTGCCGCTCACCGCGGCTCATCGTGCGGCACATACCCACCGGCAGCTATCTTTGCTCACTTGACGTGGTGACGTCTTTCACACTTTTGAATAGGTTTTTGACAAGGGGGACTTTCTCGCAAGAAAGAGAATTTATGGGATGAGGACCTTTTCTTTACAAGAGAACGGTGGTAGTTTGTCGCTTCGCGCCAACCTACGCCCGAACCCCCTCTCCAAAAGAACACCGCGCCATAGCTGTGTGCGAACAGCTTCGCGCGGTGTTATATTTTTGCGAACAAACCGCATCCATACGTCGTGTCTGCGTTTGAAGATAAACGTGCCGTCAACGCACTGGCACGGTGCCGCGCCGCCGCGCGGTCAGTCGAACACGGTCTCGATGACGCGGTCGCAGCAGTCGGGCGAGTAGCGCCAGCGGTCGATGTGACCGACGCTGTCGACGTCGATGAAGCATCGCGGCGGCGACGAGTCGCGCAAAAGCTCGCCCCTGTACGCGCCGACGATGGCCAATTTCACCTTCATCCGCTCCGGTATCATGCTCTTTATGTAAACGGCCGCGCTGCCGCCGACTGTCACGTCGTCGTGCGGCTCGGCGAGTCCCGTCAGGTTCGGCGTCAGCTCTACGAATATGCCGTAGCTCTCGACCGACCGCACGATGCCCGCCACCGTCTGTCCCGGCGAGAAAAGCGCCGCGTTCTCGCTCCACGTCCCGCACAACTCGCGGTGCGTCACGTTGACGCGTCCGATACCGTCGATACTGCGCACAACGACGTGTATGCGCGACGAGACCGACAGCCGCTCGCGCGGATGCGATATCCGCGACACCGATATCGCGTCGACGGGCAGAAGCGACACGATGCCGCAGCCGATGTCGACGAAAGCGCCGAACCGTTCGAGATGCGTCACCTTCGCAGGTATGATGTCGCCGGGACGTAGCGTCGAAATATATTCACGCATACATTCGTCCTGAGCCGCGCGCCGAGACAGGTACGCGACGGGCGGCGTCCGCGAAGCGTCGATGCGCGTGACCTTGAACGCGACGGCTCTGCCGACGCGCGTTATCACGGCGATATTCTTGATCTCACGCCCGTCGCCGGGCACGCCGACGTCCTCGCGCCTTATTATCCCGACGGCGCCGCCGAGCTCGACGCGCAGGCTGTAGTCCTCGCTGTCGCACATGACGGCGGGCGCCTCACATATGGCTCCGGTCTCCATCGCGCGTTCGAGTCCCGACAGCGAGCCTGTGTACGCTCTGTTCTCGGCCGTTCCGATCCTGTACCCCTCGGGCGGATATTTTTCGTTATTCATGATCCGTTCCTTTCCTTGCGACGATATCGTTTTCTTTGCGGCGGAAACGCGGCTTTTTATGCCGCGAAGGTCCGTCAACTTAATATATGCCGGCACATCGCAAATGATACGCATACCGACGCATGTCGGTGTCAAAACGATCGGCGCGCGAATATCATGTCACCGAAAGCGGCGGCGCTCGTTATACCGACGCCGCCACATATTTAAGGCGGATATTGACATATGGAAAACGAATGCAGGCGCGTCGCACTCGCGGGCAATCCGAACGTGGGAAAAAGCACGGTCTTCAACGCTTTGACCGGAATGCGGCAGCACACGGGCAACTGGCCCGGCAAGACCGTGGCGAACGCGGAGGGCACGTTCTCGTCCGACCGCCGCACGTACACGCTTTTCGACATACCCGGGACGTATTCGCTGCTCGCGGGGTCTGCGGACGAGGCGGCGGCGCGCGACCTGCTCGAATCGGGGAACGCGGACGTCGTTGTCGTCGTGTGCGACGCGACGTGCCTCGAACGAAATCTCGACCTCGTTTTACAGATAACGGAGCTGACGAAGAATGTGATCGTTTGCGTCAATCTGCTCGATGAGGCGAAATCGCGTGGCATATACGTCGACACAGAGCTTTTGTCGTCGCGTCTCGGTCTGCGCGTCGTGGGCGTGACGGCGAAAAAGAAGCGCACACTGCGCGCGCTCGTCGATGCGCTCGACGATATAACGGAGGATAGAGGCGGCGGCTCTGACGGCGGCGCAGGTATAGTCAGGTACGGAGAGGCGACGGAGGCTGCCGTGTCGGAAATATCGAAGAAGTACGCCGGGTACGGCGGCGGGGCGCGGTGGCGCGCCGTGCGCGACATCGCGTCGGGGGTGGCGGGCGACGACGCTATGCGGGACGACATCGCGTGCAGCCTTGTCGAAAAAGCGCACGAGATATGCCGCGGCGTCGTGACGGCTCCCGATGAGCCCGATCGCCGCGACCGCATACTTGATAAAATATTCACGGGGCGGTGGACGTCGTTTCCCGTGATGCTGCTTTTCTTAGCGCTGATCTTGTGGATAACGGTGTCGGGGGCGAACGTCATATCGGACGCGCTCTCGTCGGTGCTGTTCTCGCTCGAGGAGCCGCTGTCGCGGATAATAACGTCGGTCGGCGCGCCCGAATGGCTGCGCTCGCTACTCGTCGACGGCGTGTGCCGCGTCGTATTTTGGGTGACGTCCGTGATGCTGCCGCCGATGGCGATATTCTTTCCGCTTTTCACCGTCCTTGAGGACGTCGGATATCTGCCGCGCATCGCATACGATCTCGACCTGCCGCTCAACAAGTGCGGCGCGTGCGGCAAACAGGCGCTGACGATGTGCATGGGCTTCGGCTGCAACGCCGTCGGCGTGACGGGCTGCCGCATCATAGACTCGCCGCGCGAGCGTCTGCTCGCCATACTGACGAACTCGTTCGTGCCGTGCAACGGCCGTTTCCCGATGCTGACGACGCTGCTCGTGATGTTCGTCGCGGCGGGGTCGCTCGCATCGTCGCTGACGCTCGCCGCCGTGATCGCATTCGGCGTCATCGTATCGCTTTGCGTGACGTGGCTCTTGTCGCGGACGGTGCTGCGCGGGCAGACGTCGTCGTTCACGCTCGAACTTCCCCCGTACCGCCGACCCAAATTCGGCGAGATACTCGTCAGGTCCGTGTTCGACAGAACGCTGTTTGTTCTGAGACGCGCCGTCTGCGCGGCGGCTCCGGCAGGCGCGCTCATATGGCTGCTGTCAAACGTCAACATCGGCGGCGAATGTTTGCTCGTCCTACTCGAACGTGCGCTCGACGCGCCGGCGTCCGCGATCGGCCTTGACGGCGTGATACTGATGTCGTTTCTGCTCGGTCTGCCCGCCAACGAGATCGTCATACCGATAATGGTGATGGCGTACACGTCGGCGGGGACGCTCGCCGACGCCGCGTCTGCGGACGCGCTGCGGACGCTCTTTATCGCAAACGGCTGGACGGTGCGGACGGCGGTGTGTACGGTCATATTCGCCATGTTCCACTGGCCGTGCGCGACGACGCTCTCGACCGTTTACGCGGAGACGCACAGTTTCAAATGGACGGCGGCCGCCGCCGCGATCCCGACCGCGGTCGGAGTTATGCTGTGCGCGCTCGCGGCGCTGATACTGTGACGCCGATAATTAAATAAACGTATGCGGGGGAGGCCTTTTCCGTAAGGCTTCCCCCGCAATAATATTTTACTGTATGTCAGTCGTCGCGCTCGCGCTCTCTGCGCTCCGCGAGCGCCTCGCGCATTATGTCGAGCGCGTCCCACGGAAGCGCGCCCTCCACGACCGCCGCCTCGACCTGCGAGTCGATGTAGTACGACGCGTACGGCAAAAGCACGCGTATGAAGCGGTAGTCGAGCTCGCCGTCGAGTATGCGTTGGAGTATGGCGGACTTCGACCTGTCGTCGAGCAGCGGCACGAATTTGCCGAGCAGCTCCTCGTTGAGCTTGTCGGGCGTCGATTCCTCGAGCAGCGTCATGACACTTTTGTCGTTCAGATATTCGGCGAGTTTAACGACGTATGAGATGTCGATGCCGTGCGCGGAGAAGTTGTCGACGAGCTTTTCAAGCACGCTCGGCTTCAAAAGCGGCGCGACTCCCGCGATGTCGTCGATGGCGTTCGCCCTGACCTCGTCGCCGTTGGCGATGCCGTTCAGTATCTTAAGCTCGCCCGGCGACGGCTCGCCGGCGTTGATGAGTTCCTCGGTCGTGATGCCGAACGTCTGCGCCAAAAGGACGAGTATCGAGACGTCGGGAAAGCTGTCGCCGAGCTCGTATCGGCTGATGTCGGCGCGCGTCACGCCTATTTTGTCTGCCAATTCCGACTGCGTCATGTCCGCGCTCTTGCGCAGACGGCATATGTTGCCGCCGAATTTTATCGTACTGAACATGTCACGCCTCCTATGCGTTTTCTTCATAATTTGTTCTTCCCTACTGTTATTTTAGCACAAACGCGACGCTTTGTCCAGTACGGGCGCAGATTTTTTCGCGCGCCGCGCGATTTCGGTATTGCACCGCCGCACGGCGCGTGGTAAAATATGTGGAACGAAAAAAGTCGGGGGAGGCGGGCGCATGTCGATGCACGATATATGGAATCCGTGGCACGGCTGTGTCAAGTGCAGCGAGGGGTGCGCGAACTGCTACATGTACTTCCTCGACAAAACACGCGGCCGCGACGGGTCGGAGATCTACAGGACGAAATCCGGCTTCGACTATCCGCTGCAAAGAACGAAGGACGGCGGGTATAAGGTCAGATCGGGCGAGACGATACGCGTCTGCATGACGTCGGATTTCTTTCTTCCCGAGGCTGACGGCTGGCGGGACGGCGCGTGGGACATAATGCGTCAGCGGCCCGACGTGATATTTTATCTTCTGACGAAGCGTCCAGAGCGCGTTTTTGACTGTCTGCCCTCCGACTGGGGCGGCGGGTGGGAGAACATATTCTTCAACGTCACGTGCGAGAACCAGAGGCGCGCAGACGAGAGGATGCCGATACTTTTGTCGCTGCCTTTTTTGCACAAGGGCGTTATGTGCGCGCCGTTCATCGGTGCGGTCACGCTCGACAAATATCTCGCGGGCGGTCAGATCGAGCAGGTGATGTGCGGCGGCGAAAACTACGACGGTGCGCGTCCGTGCCGGTTCGAGTGGGTGCAGAGCCTGCGCGCGGAATGTGTGGCGCACGACGTGACGTTTTCGTTTATCGAGACGGGCACCGTGTTGATCAAGGACGGAAAACGGTACCACATGCCGGACAAGCGTTTGCAGAGCGTCATGGCGTACAAGTCCGGCATGAACTATGCGGGGCGTCGCGTGCGATACCGATTGACGGACAGTCTCGGATTTGAGATACCGGACGAGTATTTATATAAACCTACATTTTCGGCGCGGTGCCGCATGTGTGCGAGCCGTATGACGTGCAACGGCTGCAGCGGATGCGGAAAGTGCGGCGGGGGAGATGATGAAGATTGAATAAGGACCTGACGGTCGGAAAGCCGAACTCGGTACTTTGGCGGTTCTGCATACCGCTGTTCGGCAGCATAATATTCCAGCAGCTCTACAATATCGCCGACAGCTTCGTCGCGGGCAAATTCGTCGGCGAGGACGCGCTCGCCGCGGTCGGCAACGGATACGAGATAACGCTCATCTTCATCGCGTTCGCGTTCGGGTGCAACATCGGCTGTTCGGTCACGGTGTCGCAGATGTTCGGCGCGAAGCATTACCGCGAGCTGAAAACCGCCGTTTACACAACTCTTATCGCGAGCGGCGTTCTGTGCGCCGTTTTAATGGCGGCGGGACTGCTCCTTGACGGGCAGCTCCTGCGCCTCATCAACACGCCCGACGACATATTCCCGATGTCGAAGCTGTACCTCGACATATACATACTCGGTCTGCCGTTCGTGTTCTACTACAACGTCGCGACGGGCATATTCTCCGCCCTCGGCGACTCTAAGACGCCGTTTATATTCCTGATGTGCTCGTCGACGGCGAACATCGGCGTCGACATACTGTTCACGGCGGGAATGAAAAACGTGTTCACTCGCGGCGTCGACGGCGTCGCGTGGGCGACGTTTTTGTGCCAGGGCGTATCGTGCCTTTTGGCGCTCGTGTTCGTGACGCGCCGTCTGCGCACGATAAAATCGAACGGGAAAGCGCCGCTTTTCTCGTGGACGATGCTCGGCAAGATATCGGCGGTCGCGGTGCCGAGTATCATGCAGCAGAGCTTCATCTCCGTCGGCAATATCGTGCTCCAAAGCGTCATAAACGGCTTCGGCAAGGGCGTGATGGCGGGATATTCGGCGTCGATAAAGCTGAACAACCTCGTCGTAACGTCGCTGTCGACGCTCGGCAACGGCATCACGAGCTTTACGGCGCAGAACATCGGCGCGGGCAAGCGTTCGCGCGTCCGCGAGGGTTTTTCGGCGGGGCTCCGCCTCGTGCTCGCGCTCAGCATACCGATCTCGATTTTGTATGTCGTTCTGAGCCGTTATCTTTTGCTCATATTCCTCGACGACCCGAGCGCGGACGCGCTGCGGTCGGGAATGGAATTTCTGCGCATCGTCGCGCCGTTCTACTTCGTCGTCGCAACGAAGCTCACCGCTGACGGCGTTCTGCGCGGCGCGGGCATGATGAAGCAGTTCGTGGCGACGACGTTCACCGACCTATTACTCCGCACGGGTCTTGCGTTCATAATGTCGAAAACATCGCTCGGCTCGACGGGAATATGGCTGTCGTGGCCTATCGGATGGGGAGTTTCGACAGTAATGTCGGTGATGTTTTATCTGCATGGCGGATGGAAACCGCAAAGTCAGGAGAAAGAAACGGCGACCGACGAGGGGCAGTACAGCAATAGATGTTGAAACGCGCGCGGCGGCACATTACGGTGCCGCCGCGTTTTATGCAGATGTGTAATACATTATGCATTTGTATAATATCAACGTCTGACGCCGATGTATGCGCCGCGTGCGAACGTGTGCGCGCTCGTATTCGACGCGATAATGCTCCGCGACGACGAAAGCGTGACCGTCACCGTGAGTACGGATTTTCCGCGCTTCGACTTCGGTGATGAGTATTCGTAAACGACGTCAAGCGTGTACGGGCGAAACCTGTAGGCGCGTCCGCGCGAGCGGTACGCGTCGAAGGCTTTGTCCGCAGCCTCGGCAACGACGGTCGAAAACGCGTCTGTTACTGCGTCGACGTGCCGCTTTGCGAACGCGGATATCGCGTCGTCCATATCGGACATCGTCGTTATCGTGAGCCGTGATGTGAGCACGCCGTCCGCGTGAAAGTGCGCGCGGCGCGTCACGGTTTTGATGCTTTCGCTCATGGTGAATTTCACCTCCGCGTTATGTTTATTCGCGCGCCCGCCATACTATGACTTGACAGCGGCGCGGAAAAGATATAAACTGTTATCGAAGCCGGGAGGGTGAAACATGTTATACGACTGCATAATAATAGGAACGGGCGCCGCGGGAGTGTCGGCGGCGATAAATCTGAAAATACATGAAAAGAACTTTCTTCTTATCGGCGACGCTGATTTGAGCGCGAAGTTCCGACGCGCCGAGATCGTCCGCAACTATCCGGGGCTGCCCGACATTTCGGGCGCCGCACTCGCGGACGCGCATCTTTTACATTTGCAAAAGATGGGGATAGAGATAACTGACAAGATGGTGAGCTCGGCGGCGTTGATGAAGGACCGCTGCGCCGTGTTCGCGGGCGCGGACTATTACGAGTCGCGCACGCTCATACTTGCGACGGGCGCTGCCGCGGCGGGGACGCTCCCGGGCGAAGAAGCCCTCGTCGGACGCGGCGTCAGCTACTGCGCGACGTGCGACGGCGGTCTTTACCGCGGACGCGATATTGCCGTCATTATTTCGTCGGCGCGGTTCGAACATGAGGTACGCTACCTTGCGGGGTTGGCGTCGAAGGTGTACGTTTACCCGACGTACGCGGGCGCGAAGTTTTCGTCCGACAACATCGTCATGATGAAGTCGCGCGCCGCAGCGGTTATATCGGGCGAGGACGGAAAAGTGTGCGCCGTGCGCAGTGCGGACGGAGAGGTGACGAATGTGTCGGGCGTGTTCTGTCTGCGCGAGTCTGTGTCGCTCTCGACGCTGTTGCCGAAGCTCAAGGTCGAGGACGGTCGCATCGCCGTCGACAGGGAGATGCGGACCAACATCCCGTTCGTGTTCGCCGCCGGCGACTGCACCGGTCGTCCGTACCAGTACGTGAAGGCGGCGGGCGAGGGCAACGTCGCCGCGCACAGCGTCATCGAATATCTCGGGTGATATGCTCGCGCTGCGCGCCGCGAATACCAGTAAAATAAGGGTTTTCTACCGGCGGTAGAGATGCGTTTTCGCTCTCTACCGCGCCGTTTTTTACGGTCGAGATGAGGCGGCGCGAAGTAGGTTGCGTTTTTGACGACGCCGTTATACAATCGTCTCACAAACAAACACATGGGGACGGTCACACAAAATGACAAATTCTAAACGCATACCGCTCCGCGAGCGCAAACTGCCCGACTACACGCGCGGCGAGGAGCTTTTCAATACCGTATCGCACATCGCGGGCGCCGCGTTCGGCATCGTCGCGCTCGTCGTCTGCGTCCTTATCTCGGCGTGGCACCGCGACGCGTGGGCCGTCGTCGGGTCGTCCATATACGGCGCGTCGCTCATAGCGCTCTACACGATGTCGAGCGTATATCACGGGCTGCGTCCCGGTACGGCGAAAAAGGTGATGCAGATAATCGACCACTGCACGATATATTTTCTGATCGCGGGCACGTACACGCCTATAGTGCTGACGCGGATACGCCGCTGCTCGCCCGGCTGGGGATGGGGGCTGTTCGGCGTCGTTTGGGGCTTCGCCGTGCTCGGCGCAGTCTTAAACGCCATCGACCTGCGCCGTTACCGCGTATTTTCGATGATATGCTACATCGGCATGGGGTGGTGCATAGTCGCGGCGGCGAAGCCTGCGCTCGCGTCGATCCCGATGACGGCGCTCATCTACCTTTTGGCGGGCGGCATCGCATACACGATAGGTGCGGTCCTTTACGGCGCCGGCAGAACGCACAGGTACATGCATTCGGTGTTCCACCTGTTCGTCGTGGCGGGCAGCGTGCTTCAGTTCATCGCCATCGCGGGATATATAATTTGAGATCTATTTTGTGGTTTTTGCAGGGGGGAGAAAACTTCTTGTAAGAAGTTTTCTCCCCCCTGCACCCCTCTTTTTCAAGAACTTTTACTACTCTTTTATAATCCCGCCGTCCAAGTGACAGCACCACACTTTTCGTTTCACGAAAAGTGTGGTGAAACTACTGCGGCGAAATTCAATACAGCGCCGACAGCACGCCGACGGCGTCGCCGCCGCATATTCGCGACGCGTGCTCGGTCAGGTACGCGAACAAAAGCGGGGACGAGCCGAGATCCTCGCCGCCGTATTCGGCGCACAACGCGCCGATGTCGCCGTCGTATGTAAGGAAGTATGCACCGCGCTCCTCGTACACGGTCGAGACGGCGCGCGTCCGACCGCGTTTTGCGACTCGCGAACAGAGCGCGAGCAGCGCGTTCATGTCGCCGAATTTGTACACATTTTCGCGCCGCGCGTAGATCCTTGCCTTCTTAGGCTGCGTCCTTGCCGACTCCGTCACTGCTGCATCCCCTCTCCCCTCTCCGCACCGCGTAACGAACAGCTCGCATCCCGAGCGCGATTCGTAGATCTGAACGAGCAGCTCGCCGGAGTCAGGGTCGAAGTCAGCGTCCGCGCCGTCGCCCGACGCGCCGCAGCACGCGTCGCGGAGCAGCCGCCGCAGGCGGTGCTTGCCGCCCTCTGACGTTATGTCGATAGGCACGGACAGGTCGTAGCGCCACATATCCGTCTGGCAGAGCATGATCTTGATCTTTTTTTCGCTGATACGTATTGTTTCCATAGTCTCACCTTTGGTTCGGTAACTCTATAACATTATAATCCCGAACGCGGGAAATTGGTACTCAAAGATTATGGAAACGGCGGATGCGAATGGCAGCGGCGTCGGGCGCGGAAAAAAATTTTGCGAAAACATCGAATACGGATTGACACGCGGGCAGTTTTTGTGTATAATAGTCCGTGCAAGTGAGAAGCTTGACAGGGAGAAGTACTCAAGAGGCCGAAGAGGCGCCCCTGCTAAGGGTGTAGGTCGGGATAACC
>CANPXS010000051.1 GCA_947586625.1 uncultured Clostridia bacterium
GAGCGAGACCGCAGACACGCGCTTGATGTCGACGGCGTCGTCGGCGATCAGGCGGTGGCCGCGCTTGACGAGCTCTATCGCCGTCTCGCTCTTGCCGATTCCGCTGTCGCCGAGTATCAGGACACCCTCGCCGTATACCTCTACGAGCACGCCGTGTATCGTTATGCGCGGTGCGAGATGCAGATTGAGCGACGCTATGAGCGCCGCCATGAACTCGCTCGTCAGCCTGTCGGTAGTCAAGAGCGGGACCTCATAGTATTCCGCTATTTCGAGCACCTCGTCCGACGGCTTGTTGCCGCTCGTAATTATGACTGCGACGGGACGGCGCGAGAAGAAGTCGGCAAACATCGTCTTACGTCTGTCCGGCTCCATCGTCTCGAGGTACGTGTGCTCAACGATGCCCACGAGCTGAATGCGCGCCGGCTCGAATCTGTAAAAATATCCCGAGAACGCGAGTCCCGGGCGGTTCACTTCCGCTATCGTCACCTGACGCTCGCGCCCGTCCTCGGGCAGGTACGCTATGTCGAGCGAAAATTCGTCTATTATCGTTCCGAGATCGACCGTCGGCTTGTTCAGTCCCATGATATATACTCCGTTTCGATTTATTGTACGCTTCTTTTTGATTGTATCATACGCGCGCCCGCTTTGCAAGAGAAAAGGAGCGTGCGGACGCACTTTTTTCGCGCGTCCCGCACGCACCTTTACATTATTTTACTGCTGTGTATATACGCCCCAGCCGTGTACGGCATTAATAGACAGAATATCGTCGGCTGCCGCGTACTTTTCGATCTCCTCCGGCGTCGCGTAGAGTATGATCTCGGCGTCGTCCGCGCCAATATACACGACGTCGTTTTTGTCCGTCACGTATTTGTCTATGATATTGTCCGCCCACTGTCGGCACATCTCCCGCTCTTTTTCATACATTCTTGCGGCGTGTTCGTTCCAGTCGTCTATTTTCGCCTGCTCATACGGCGTCCGTCCCGTCTTTTTGTCAGGCACGTCGACGTTTTCCTTGCCTATCTTTGCTATCAAATCCTCCCTCAGCTTCGGCAGATGCTCGCGCTCATATTGCTCGTACACATATTCTTCCTCATCCGGGGCGTACACATAGTTGTAGAGACGGATAAGATATTTTCCGTCCTCGCGCCTGTCAGAGGTGAACAGATCGGCGTAATAAGCCTTACTTTTCGCGCTCTCGCTCAGGCTGAAGTAATCGTCCGGCGTCTCTCCGTTCTTTTTCGCAAGCATCTCATAATATGCCGTATACTGATATACGTCGAACACAAGATCCCAATAATCTGTCGTCATCTTCCATCCGCCGTTCTCGAAGACGAATACGTAATCGTGATACGGCTCGTCGAACGTGATGCCGTAGTCGTCGTAGCAGTCGAGGTACTCGCGCAGGATAAGTCTCTCTCCGTCGGCGAGCACGTCGTATGTTACCTTCACCGGCGAGCCGTAGCCGCCGGCCTGGTTCTGCCTCTTATACGCCATGCCGTCAATGTTCAGAAACATTCCGTCCATATAGCGGTCCGCCATATCGTCCGTGTAGAGCGAGTGGATGTAGTCGTTCACCTCGTCGTACGTGTCGAGGTTGCCGTATGCGAAGCGTTTGGCGCAGGCATCGTACCAATACGGGCCGTGATCGCTGCTGTAAACGTCATATCTGTCTTTGTCCGTCGGCGGCGAATAGCTGTATGTCGCGTCGACGCCGCCGTACGTGTAGTATTCGATATTGTCGCCGCCCATCTCTGTCCAGCCGACGGTCTGGAGTATGCAGAGATAACGGAACAGCATTCGCTCGACGAGCTCATCGTCCGCCTTGCCGCCCGCCATAACACCGGCGAACAGCTCCGATATCCTGCCGTCGTCATCCTCCGCTATCCATCTGTCGCCCGACGTGTCGCGTATGCCGAACCCGCCGTTCTGCACATACGGCGGATAATAGTGGTCTGGCGCCTTGTCACTGTCAAGCTCGATAAATATGAGCCTGTGTTCTACGGCAAATGCGCGCGCGAGCGTCTCCGCTCCCGTCCTTGCCCTTGCGAAAAGTCTCTCGACGCCGTCGAGCACGCCGTCCCTTATCACGGTCACCGGCTTGCCGCACGCAGTCTCGGGTATCGTAACATCACCGCTGAAAGAATGGTAATAGCCCGTCACCTCGGCGTGGTCGCCGTATATCTCAAATTCGAGTTCCTCACTCGACGCCTCGAACGACTCGACGCTCGTCACCGTGTCCAGCGACGCCTTTATCTTCGCGCCGCCTTCGATCAGCTGCCGCAGCTGCCCTCCGGCGTCGACAGACAAAAGATATCCCGTGTCGGCGCAGGACGCGATGTCGGCGGCCGTTTTTATTTTGTCGCCGTCCGTACATTCGACCGTCAGTGACACATTCAGCGTGTTCGTCGTCTCGTCGTATATAACGCTGCCGACGCTCCATCTTACGCCCTCGCCCGGCGAGCGCACGTATACGGCAAGATCGTCCGTGCCGCTGAGCGCCGGATAGACCGACGCAGGCCACGAGCTGCCGTAAAGTCCGTACTTTTGTTCGGTCTTTCCGAATTCATCAGCCGTCATGACCGGATACGTCCCGTCGGCATAGCCGCCGCGTCCGAGCTCGGTGCAGAGAGCGATGTATTCGTCGTCGTCGAGGTATTGCGAGCTCGCCATGATCGACTGTGCCTCGTACACCTCCTGCACGTCGGTCGTTTCGTCCGCAGCGCCCGTCGTTTCCGTAGTCAATGTAGTTTCGGCAGCGCCAATGTCGGATGTGACCGCATCGGTGTCGGTGTCGGTGTCTGACACGGAGTCCGACGACGCCGACGGCGTGATGCCTCCGTCGGCCGTATTTCCGGGGACGTTGCCGTGTCCCGTGCCTATGCCGAGGCTCATCACGAGCGCTATTATGCCGCCCGTTACAAACAGCGCGCCGCACGCCGCCCACGTCGTTATCCGCGACCTGAAATGCTCCTTCATTTCTCCGCTCCCCTCTATCGACTCGCGGACGAGCTGCTCCGACACGTCGCTCATCGCCATGATTATCTCGTCAGCCGTTATCTTCATCGTTCGATACCCTCGCTTTCAAGATATTTTTTCAGCTTCGCCCTCATTCTGTGGAGCGCCATTTTAACTGTCGGCTCCGTCGTATGAAGTATCTTCGCTATCTCGGCGGTCGTGTTCATGTAGAAATAGCGGCGCATGAAGATCATCCGCTTCTGCGGCGACTGCGACGACAAAAATCTGCTAATCGCGCGCGAAAGCGCCATTCTGTCCACTATCGCGTCCGCGCTCTCGCCCGACGGCACGCATTCCGCTATCTCGTCGTATACGACCTCGGCGTGCGCGCGCTTTTTCGTACCCATCGCTTTTTTCACGTTGAGCGCGAGATTTCTCGCTATTCTGCACCCGTACGAACCGAGGTCGTCTGGCGATTCGGGCGGTATCGCCTCCCACAGCTTCACGTATGTGTCGTTGACGCACTCCTCCGCGTCCTCTTTTTGGCGCAGTACGCCGTATGTGACGGCATAATACGCGTGACCGTACTTCTCCATAGTGCGCTCGACCGCCGACTCGTCGCGCTTTCGGTACAGCTCCACTATCTTTGAGTCGTCCATATCGCCGCCTCCTTCCCCATGTCGTCAATGCCCTTCACCCATAAAGACAACTTTTTCACGCCGAACGTTTCGCAGAATTCAAAAATTTTTTCGATAATATTTTATCACGTCCGCACGCGCCTTTCAACAAGCATATATGCGTTTATTGCAAAAACTGTTGACTTGTACGGCACATTCGAGATATAATAAAGTCGGAATTTTGTTTTGACGGAGCTGTCGTATGAATAAAATAAGATCGTTCACCGCCGTTCTCGCGGCGATACTTTTGCTGCTCACCTCGTGCGGCGGCAAATACAACTTTCCCGAAAGCACCGAAGAGGATCTCGCGCCCGTTCTCTATATCGGCGGCGAGGACGTGCCGATGGAGCTTTACAGGTACTTTTTCATGAATTTCAAGCTGGGCGTCGACGGCGGCGACGACGCGTACTGGCAGACTCACGACGCGGAAAGCGCGTTTGCGGATATTGACGACGACGCGCGCGCGTCAATTCTCCGCATGTACGCGGTGATGTCGCTTTGCGGCGACTACGGCATAGACACGGACTCCGACGAAATAAAAAAAGCCGTCGACAAGTCTGTCGAGGACTACATCGAAAACGAGATGGGCGGCAGGGACGAATACCTCGCCGGGTTGTCGGACGCATACATGAACCATTCCGTGTTCACATTCGTCATGACCGAGTTCGAGTGCGAGTCGCGGCTGTATGACGCGCTCGTCGACGCAGGCGAGATCAACACTGACAGCGCCGCCGTCGCCGCCGCGATAACGGACGGCGAGTTCTGCTGCGCGAAGCAGGTGTTCATATCGAACGACGCGGGCGACGACATAGAGGAAAACCGTAAAAAGGCTGAGGACATACTGCTTCAGGCTCATCTCGGCGTCGACTTCGACGAGCTCGTCGCGCGCTACGGCGAGGACCCCGAAATGATAGTCAACCCGACGGGGCGCTATTTCGCGCACGGCGAGCTCATAGAGGAATTCGAGGACGCCGCGTTCGCGCTCGAGGTAGGCGAGATGTCCGGCGTCGTCGAGTCGCCGCTCGGATTCCACATAATCCTGCGCTGCCCCATCGACCCGGCATATGTCGCCGCGAACATATCCGACCTCGGAGAAGCATATCTTACATCGAAGTTCTGGCAGATAGTGAACGAGCGCTCCGCGTCGCTCACCGTCGCGGAGGCGCCCGCGTGGAGCACGCTGTCGATGTCGGATTTCAGTTATTAACGAAAACGGAGGTGCGCGATGCAGCAGTATCATGCGCCGATACAGTATAAGCGAAGAAAAACAAAACGGCGTTACGGCAAAAAGAAGCTGCACATAAACGTCACCGTCCTTTTCTTCGTCCTGTTTATTGCCGCGTGTACTATCGGCGCGGTCATACTCGGAAATTATCTAAAAGGAAAGGTGACGCCGAACGACATGTCGGACGACACCGACGGCGGCGGCGTCAGCCGCGCGCCAGATAACGGCGCGGCGATGATACCCGGCAGCGCCTCCGACGCCGCACAGGTCCACGACAACGTGCGCTCGGGGTGCCTTTACGTCGACGGCGGCGACGGCCCCGACGAGATAAAGTCAAAGGCGCTCGCCATATTCGACTGCGGCTACGATTCGGTCACTATCCCTTTGACGGACGAAAACGGCGCGCTCCGCTTCCGCTCCGACGCCGCCGCCGCGCTTTCGCGTCAGGATGCGGACTCGTCCCTGCCGAACCTCGGCGACGCAGTATCTGCCGTCCGAGCGGCTGCCGCCGAACGGTCGCTTCACGCGCGCGTCTCCGTATACTACGCCATGACGTATAAAACGATCGACGACCCCGTTATCGCCGAGGCGACGCTGCTCTACGAAACGGCTGTCATATCGGAGTCGTATTCGCTCGGCGCGGACGTCGTCGTGCTGACGGGAGTATCCGACGGCGGCTCCGTCGACAAGGACGAGATACTCGGCGTCATCGAACGCCTACGTTCGTCCTCGCCCGACATAAAGCTCGTTTTGGCGCTGCCGTTCTCGTCGTTCTCTGACGTTAAAAATCCCGTCCTGCTCGACGAGTTGGCGCAGGCGGCCGGCTGTCTCGCCGTCGACGCAACATCGCTCGACTGGTCCTACAGCGAAGAAACGAGGACGCACACCGAATACGGCGAGGGCGGCGAGCCGTTCGACGTGACCGACACCGTGCGGACGTCGCATATTTTCGACGAGCTCGACGCGGCTTCGTCGTCGATAAAGAGCAGCGTGTCGCTTTACAGTCTCGGATTTATTTTGCGCGGCGACGTGAAATATAACGAATCGGAAGCCGTCGACGCGCTCATCAAAAACGGCATTTACAGCTATTACGTAATATCAGCACCCGAGCAACCGGACGATACCGAGGGCGGCGGCGACGAAACTGACGGGGTCGAGACAGATGTCGAAACTGACGGTCCGGTCGAATGATGAAAGTAACCCCCCCCCCGCCTTATTCGCCGTCGCCGACGAATCGTTTAATATCATATCGTCGCCCGGCGGCATATTTCCGTGCGGGAGCAGTCTGAAAGCGCGGTTCCCCGCGCTTTCAAACGATATCGGGCGTATGCTCTATTTCGGAGAGCGACAGATCGACCTTGACGGCACGTATACGCTCGAATACGACGGTGAATGCCGCGTATATGTCGTTTACGGTGACGGCGGGACGCTTTGCGGCGCACAGTCGTTTGACGATGAATATGACCGCGCAACAGACAGCGGCTCCGGCAGTCTTTTGACGCAGCTCTACGAGCGCGCAGTCGCATTTTGTCCGAGGCCGTATCTGCGCGCCGTGTCCGAACAGCCGCTTCTGCCCATAATCGACGAATTCATGAACAAGATCGCGCTGAAGCTTCGCACGATAAGGCACGGCATCGTTTGCCGCGTCGGCGGCTCCGTCGACGATGGCTCCGCCGTGCTCACGGAGAGGCGCGAGTTCATATTCGCGCTCGCCGCGATGTGCTCTTCCGTCGGATATGCGTCGCGCGGCGAGATAAATATCGAGGTCGAGCACTTCCGCTCGAACGCCGATATATGCGTGTCGGCGGATATTCGCACCGGCATCGGCGGCGCGGGAGCAGCACTGTTCGGTCCGCGCGCCGCTGACGCGGTATTTGCCGTTCATACGCTTCGCGCGCTCGGTCACCGGGCGAAGATCGAGGCGGACGGCGGCAAAGTCGCATTTTCGCTGTCGGCGCGTGCGAGCGCATACCACCCGAGCGAGCTCAAGCAGCGCCGCGGTGCGCTTTTCACGTCGCTGCCTATGTCAGCAAATGAGCAGCACCGCGAGCATGATGAGCAGCTCGTCGTCGGCGCCGCTGCCGAAAAGTATGATGATGAGCCCGATGAGGATAATGTCCTCGGAGCTTATCCGCCCGAAAAGCTCCGATAACAGCCCTCCCGTCTTCTTCGGCGCGGGTCTTGCGGACACAGCCTCCGCAGGCGATGCAGGCGGCGCGTCCGCGTTATTGTGCACAGCGTCTGCGCTCCCGCGCGGACCTGCCGTATTTTCGGCATTGTCGGGCTCGGATTTGATTTCGGGCACGCTTTCTGCCCCCGCGTCCGCGTCGCTTTCGAACACATATCCGCGTCTGAACATCTCCTCGGCGCGGCGAAGCTCTTCGTCGTTTCCGACGCCTCTCACGACCCCGTCGCCGTCGACGGCGACGCCGTGGTACTGATCCGGCACCTTCATATCGTCCGACGGACTCTTTCCGACATACATCAATTAAAGTCCCCCTTCCCCGCGCCCGAACAGCACGCCCGACATTTTGTTTACCTGCACCATCGCGTCCGCGGCGCGCTGCCGTGAGTCGGAGAGGAACGGACGGAGCGCCAGAAGCAGATCCTCGCGCCGCTCCTGCGGCGTTATGTACGATACAGATACGTCCGACGCGTCCGCCGTCCCGACGGGCGCGCTGTCTGCCGCGTCTGCATGTGTATCTGCATCTGCATCTGTGTCCGCCGCCGCATCATCTATACCGGCGCTTGCGGCGACGGCGTCGGCTGCATTGACAGCGTCGGGCGACGTCTGTGATACCTCCGACGTCATACTGTTCTGTAATTGCGGCTTTTGCTGCTGCATGGACGCAAACAGCGAGATGAGCGGCAAAAACTGCGGCAGCGCCGACAGTATGCCGCCGAGCGTGTCGTCGTCGTTTTTCGACTTCCGCGACGCCCCTATCGCCGACGCGCCCGCGATCAGTCCCTCGAGGACGGCGGGATTTGACAACAGTCCCCCTATCGCGTCGACGAGAGGCTTATAGCTGACGCGGTCCCCGCTCATTTTCCGGTCCTTTTATACGAGTCGACTATCTCCATCGCGCGCTTTATGTCGCCGTCCGTCAGAGTCGAGAGCGCCGAACGCAGCTTTGTCATGTCGCGCGGACGCGAAACGCCCGCGAGGTTTACGCCTCCCTGCGCCGCTATCATCTGTACCGTGCGCCAGAGCTGATCGTCGTTTTGGCGAAGGAGCTTGTCGACCGTATTTTTATCAATTTTCATATTCGTTTCCTCACATACAAATTGCAGAATAACGGTTTTTGCCGTCTCAAGCTCATTATATGCGGCGGACGTCAAAAACGTACTCGCGGAGGCACTGTTTTTATGAAGCTGCTCGTTTTTTCCGATTCGCACGGAAGCTCATTTGCGATGAGAGAGGCGCTCGCGCGCAACCGCGGCACCGTCGATTACGCCGTGTTCGCCGGCGACGGCGCGGGCGAGTTCCTCGCCCTCGCCGCCGAGTTTCCCGACATGACGTTCCGCGCCGTCGCGGGAAACTGCGATTTTATGTTGTCTCTCCCGCTCGAAGAGGAGATCATCGCCTGCGGCGTGCGCATACTCGTCGTTCACGGTCACAAGTACGGGGTGAAGCTTTCGCGCACGCAGCTTTATCTGTCGGCGCGGGCGCGCGGCTTTGACGTTGTGATATACGGTCACACGCACGAGCGCGAGGAAAAATATTATCCCGCCGAGGGCGGCTTTCGTGCGGTGACGCTGTTCAATCCCGGCAGCGCGAGGGGCGGCGACTTCGGCGTCATCGACATTAGCGACGGCGGCGTTTTGTGCTCGCACGGGAACGTGTACGAGCGGTAAGGGTGCCACCTCGCTACACTTTTCGAGAAGCGAAAAGTGTAGGACGGCTTCGAGTGTAACGAGAAGACGTTACACACACATTTTCGCGAAGCAAAGCTGCCACCGCCTAAATAATGGCAAAGTGCCGTCAGGCTTCCCAGTCTCGCCTATACGCACCGCGCTCGTGCGATGCGCGGCGCTCCCAGTGTCCGACGCAGACACGACGTTTGGGCGGCGATATCGCCCCGTCGCGAGGGGGCTGTTATGCCAATATGTTGACGCGGTGTTCTTTTGGAGAGGGGGTTCGGGGGAGGACCCTTTCTTAAAAAGAAAGGGTCCTCATCCCGTACCGTCTCTTTCTTGCGAGAAAGTCCCCCTTGTCAAAAACCTGTTCGAAGGTGTGAAAGACGTCACCACGTCAGGTGAGCAAAGATAGCTGCCGGTGGGTGCAAACTGTATATACATCCGCGGTGAGCGGAGATACTGGTTATGGCAACGGTTGAGCGATTACGTGAAAAAGTGCGTAAATTTGTGAAAAAGTACTTGACAAATCGCAATTTTTGTGATATAATATAGGCAGATGAGGGGAAAAGGCGGCTGAGTCGAGATGCTGTGCATGCGGGCTTGGACAGCGGCGGCTTCGGCGCAGAAGCGGCATTTGGGCAAAGCATTGCCCGCATATTTGTGAAAAGCACTTGACAAATCGCGAATGTTGTGGAATAATGTTTGTATAATACAATAAAAAAATAAAATCGAGAGGTCTTTATCATGAGCGGAGAAAACAAATACAACGTAGATTACGCCGTACCGAAGAAGCCGGAGGGTTCGTATAAAACAAAGCGCGCGCTCGTCCGCGCCGCCTACATAATCGTGCCTGTCGCCATCATCGCCGTATTGTTCGTATTTCTGTCGTACGCGGCGTTCGTATCGGTCCCGCTGTTCATGATACTCGCGCGACCGCTCATAAACGGCACATGGCGCTACGTCAACTATGACCAGCGGTATGAAATATACAATGCCGGCACTATACGCTTCACGCGTTACTACGGCAAGAAGTTCAAGACAGACAAAAACGACGCCCACGCTGACGAAAAGATCGCGGAAAAGCTGATCCTTGAAATGAAGATAAAGGATTTCTCCGCGGTCGCGCCGTATAACGATCCCGAATACCGCCGTCAGTTCGACGCGATGGGCATCAAAAACGTTCTGAACCACTCCTCTTCCCCGTCGCATCCGAACGTGTACTACGGCGTATACAAAAACGAGAGCGGCGAGGACTCTGCCATCCTTTTCGATATGATCGATAAGACGATGGGGATATTCGAATACTACAATAAGAACACCGTCGTGACCGAGCTCCACTTCTCCGGCGAGCAGCTCGGCAAATAACGACGTCTAAAAAGCATCGTTCCCGAGTATAAATAATCAAGGCGCGGTCACGATAAGCGCGGCTGCGCCTTGATTTTTGCGCTCGGAGGACTCGCTTTTCATGAAATTCCGCAGACGTGTTCGCATATATGCAGCGCTGATATTAACTTTGCTTTGCGCATCGCTTTTGTCATGCGCCGAAACTGCCGCCGATCCGCTTGCGTATCAGGGCCGCCCCGCCGCGATAACGTCGACGCTGGCGACCGACACGGGCACGTTCAGCGTTATAATCGACGTATCTGGCACAGGCGCTGCGCGTCATGTCGCGATAGCGTTCACGTCGCCCGACACGGTCGCGGGAATAAAAGTCGATATACGCGGCGTCGAGTCGCCGTCGGTCACAATGTCGTCGGGGACGCTGACGCTGCCCGTCAGCAGCGACGCCGCCGGGCGGTTTCTCTACATCGCCGACATGTTCCGCCTCGACTCAAGGCTCTTATCGTCCGCGGATGAGGACGGCGGCTCCGTCACGCTGACGCTGCCGCATCCGCGCGGCGGCGACGTTCTCGTCCGCTTCGACGGCGGCGCGGAAGTGCCGTCGTCGATATCGTCCGCCGACGGCACGGTATCGCTTACTATTGCGGAATATAAATTCACGGCCGACGGCTCCCCCGTCACGCCGGGTACAGAGGATAACGAACAATGACAGACTATAACGGCATGCGCCACAAGACATGGGCCGACATCGACCTTGACGCGCTGCGCCGAAACTATAAAGCTATCGCCGAGCACGCGTCAGGCTCGCGTGTGATGTGCGTCGTCAAGGCGGACGCATACGGACACGGCGCGAGAGTATGCGCTCCGGCTCTATACGAATGCGGCGCGACACTGTTCGCAGTCTCGTGCATCGAGGAGGCGACGGAGCTGAGCGACGCGTTTCTCGGACGCGGTCAGGACGGCGCGCAAATACTCATTCTCGGCTACACGCCGCCCGAGAACGCCGACATCCTGTCGCGTCTCGACATAAGGCAGACGGTGTTTTCGCCCGAGTACGCGAAGGCGCTCTCCGACGAAGCGGTCAGGTGCGGCTGCCGCGTGAAGGTGCATTTCAAGCTCGACACGGGCATGAACCGCATCGGCTACGACTGCGGCGATCCCGACTCCGCCGCCGACGCGATACTTCGCGCGGCTTCATACAAGGGTCTGGAGCCGGAGGGATTGTTCACCCATTTCGCGTGCGCCGACGATGATGAGTCCGGCGTCGGCATAACGGAGGAACAATACGGGAAATATAAGGCTGTGGAGTCGAGGCTGTCGGCGGCGGGACTGCATCTTATGCGTCACGTCTGCAACAGCGCGGCGCTTTTGCGCCGACCCGATCTGCACCTCGACGCCGTGCGCGCCGGAGTCATACTGTACGGACTTTATCCGTGGGAAAACTACGACGGCGAAAAATACGGAGTCCCGCTCGAACCGGTCATGACGTTTCGCAGCATCGTCTCTCATCTGCACCGCGTCAGACGCGGCGAGCACATCAGCTACGGCTACACATACGAGGCTCCGCGCGACATCACCGTCGCGACGATACCCGTCGGGTATGCGGACGGATTCCTGCGCGCGTTCGCCAACGGCGGACGCATATACGTGAACGGCGCGTCCGCGCCAATAATCGGGCGAATTTGCATGGACCAGTGCATGGCGGACGTGTCCGACATCGACGTCTCGGTCGGCGACGAGGTCGTGCTGTTCGGCGGCGACAACAACGACCGCATAATGGCGCTCGCAAACGCCGCGCACACAATAAACTACGAGCTCGTATGCCTTATCGGGAAGCGCGTCTCGCGCATATATCACGGCTGACATAGGCTGACATAATAAGCACGAAAGGTTTTTATAAATGGTACTTGACAAAAAGGAAACTACCGTCGCATACCGCTGCCCCGTCTGCGGCGTCGGCGTCGTGAGCATCGTCGGCGCGTTCTCGCTGTCCGCCGACATGATACGCATGCGCTGCTCGTGCGGCGGAAGCGAAATGACGATAAATTACAGAAGCGACCGCCGCGTGCGGCTGACGGTGCCGTGTCTTTTCTGCCCGACGCCGCACACGTACACGCTCTCCGACGAAATGTTCTTCCGCCGCGAGCCGACGTCGCTGCCGTGCGCGTACACCGGCATCGACATATGCTTTATCGGTAAAAAAGACGACGTGCTCGCCTCTCTCGAACGGTCGGAGCGCGAGCTGCTCGAACTGCTCGGCGACGACGCCGCCGACGACCTCGAGCGCGTTCGCGGAAGCTCGAAACAGCGCGGCGTGCTCCCCGACCCGCAGGTATACGATATCGTCAATTTCGTCGTACACGACATGCAGGACGAGGGCAAAATACACTGCCGCTGCGAGGACGGCGGCGATTACAGAGTCGAGATCGGCGACGACGCGATACGCGTAGTCTGCTCGAAGTGCGGCGCTTCGGCGTCGTTCCCCGCCGACAGCGTCCTGTCCGCGCATGAATTCCTCGAGTCGGACTCGCTCGAGCTGTCATAGGCGGAAGTAACAATTCGCCCCGCGTGTCATATCATGTAAACGGGTGCGCAAACGCAATCGGCGCTTCGCTATCCGACAAAATACATGGAGGTACTGACATGGGCAACTGCCTTGGCGGAGCTTTTGAAGACGGCAACATCTGCTGGATACTCATAATCGCTCTTGTTATAATTTTCTGCTGCTGCTCCGGCAACAACTGAAAGGTCGACTAATCGTGATGTCCCCCGCCACGGCGGGGGGCATTTTTTCACGCGTCTCGTGAAGATTTCCCGTGCAAAATTCGATTTTCTATTGCAAATGCGCGCGCCGTATTGTAAAATCGTGTTATAAAGGGGGATTTCCAAATGGACGATAAACGATTCGCGCGTCTCTGCCGCAAAATTGCCGCAGAGGGCATAGTAATGCTGAAAAACGACGGCGTTCTGCCCGTCGCGGCGGGCGAAACGCTCGCCGTATACGGGCGCACCGCATACGATTATCTCGCCGCGGGCACCGGCTCCGGCGGCTGCGTACACCCGCCGTATAAAATATCCGTCATCGACGGCATCAAAAAAAGCCGCGTCAAATTAGAGCCAAAAACGCACAAAAAATACACGTCGTGGCTGCGCGAGCATCCGTTCGACGCCGGTCACGGCTGGGCGACCGAGCCGTGGTTCCAGCTCGAGTACGTCCCCGACGAGGTCGACGTCGCCGACGCCGCAAAATGCGCGGACGCCGCGCTCGTCGTGCTCGGCAGATGGGCGGGCGAGGACAAGGACAACGCGCCCGAGAGCGGGAGCTGGTATCTGACCGACGACGAGCGCGAGCTGTTGCGCCGCGTCACAGGCGCATTCTCACGCGTCGCCGTCGCGATCAACTCCGGCAACATCATCGACATGAGCTGGGTCGACGAGTTTCACGTCGGCGCCGTCATGTACGTTTGGCAGGGCGGACAGGAGGGCGGCGCCGCCGTCGCCGACGTGATAAGCGGACGCGTATCGCCGTCCGGCAAGCTGCCGGACACGATCGCGTACGCGATCGAGGACTATCCGTCGCATAAGAATTTCGGCTCGCCCGACTACAACGTCTACGAGGAGGACGTCTACGTCGGCTACCGCTGGTTCGAGACGTTCACGCCCGACCGCGTCATGTACCCGTTCGGGTTCGGTCTGTCGTACACGACGTTTGACGTGAAGATCACAGACGCGCATGCCGCAAACGGCAAGATTTTCGTCACAGCTTCGGTGACGAACACGGGAAATGCGAGCGGGCGCGAGGTCGTCGAGGTCTACTTCTGCAAGCATGGCGGAAAAATTCTCACACCGTCTGCCGCGCTCTGCGCGTACAAAAAGACGCGCGAGCTGCGTCCCGGTCAGACGCAGACGGTGAAACTGTCGTTCCCCGTGCGCGAGCTTGCGTCCTACGACGACAGCGGCGCGACGGGCCACAAGTCGTGCTATGTGCTCGAAGCGTGCGACTACGCCATTTTCGCCGGCACGGACGTGAAATCCGCGCTCGGCGCGGGACCGGTGTTCACATATAACGTACCGAAGCTCACCGTCACCGAGCGCTGCACGGAGGCGCTCGCGCCAGTGCGCGAGTTTTACCGCGTCGTCCCGCATCAGGGCAACGGCGTCGAGGTCGCGTATGAGCGCGTCCCGACGCGCACTTACGACATCGTCGACAGGATAGAAGCGTCGCGCCACGACTGCGACAAAGGCTGCACCGGCGACCGCAGCATCAAACTCGCCGACGTGAAATCGGGCGCGCACACGATGGAGGAGTTCGTTTTGCAGATGAACGCGGACGAGCTGTGCGCCGTCGTGAGAGCCGAGGGCATCGCGAGCAAAAAGGTGAAGATGTACACGACCGCCGCGTTCGGCGGCGTCACGGACACGCTCGCAAAGTACGGCGTACCGGTAGTGACGAACGTGGACGGCCCGTCAGGCATACGCTCCGACTACGGCGAGCCCGCAACTCTTCTGCCGAACGGGACGCTGCTCGCGTCCACGTTCGACGACGAAGGTGTCGAGGCGCTGTTCCGTCTTGAGGGCGAGGAGCTCGTCATGCACGGCGTAGACGCGCTGCTCGGACCGGGCGTCAACATACACCGCCACCCGTGCTGTGGTCGCAACTTCGAGTATTTCTCCGAGGACCCGCTGCTCGCGGGCAAGACGGCGGCCGCCGTCTGCCGCGGCATCGCCGCGTTCGGCGGCAACGCAACGCTCAAGCATTTCGCCGCAAACGATCAGGAATTCCATCGCAACGACTGCGACTCGGTCATGAGCGAGCGCTGCGCGCGAGAGATTCATCTGCGTCCGTTCGAGATCGCCGTCAAGGAGGGCGGCGCGAAGTCGATAATGACGTCCTACAACCTCCTAAACGGCTGTCACTGCGCGTCGAATTACGATCTGACGACGACGATACTGCGCGGCGAATGGGGCTTTTCGGGCTTTGTCATGACCGACTGGTGGGCGAAGGCGAACAGAGTCGGCATGCACGGCGACAAGCGCAACCTCGCCGAGATGATACGCGCGCAGAACGACATATACATGGTCGTCCCGAACGCGGACGACAACGACGACGATATACATGCGTCGCTCGAATCGGGACTGCTCACATTCGACGAGCTTCGCCGGTGCGCGGCAAACGTGCTCCGCTACATAATGGAGACGCCGTCTTTTGAAAAATATATGACCGAAACGGGTAAATGAGGAAAGTGAAATGGAACTTATAGGAAAGCGCATAACATTTTTAGGCGACAGCATAACAGAGGGCTGGGGCACGAGCGACTTCAAATACCGCTACGACAACGTGCTCGCGCGCGAGCGCGGACTCGGCAGCATATACACGAACGGCATCGGCGGCACCCGCATCGCATACCAACGCGGCGCGTCCGGCGACCCGCGCCACGACCTCTACTACTGCGGACGCGCGGCGGAGCTCGACCTGTCCGGCGACGTCATCGTCGTATTCGGCGGCACCAACGACTACGGTCACGGCAACGCGCCGTTCGGCGACGAACGCGACAACACGCCCGACACGTTCTGCGGCGCCGTCAACACGCTGATACGCATACTGCGCCGCCGCTTCCCCGCCTCGCGCATCGTGTTCATGACGCCGACGCGCCGTCTCGGGGGCGGGGTGCCGAACGCGTCGAACGGCAAGACGCTCGGCGAGTACGCCGCCGCGATCGTCAACGCGTGCGAGCATTTCGGCGTCGACGTGCTCGACCTCTACAACACGCTCCCCCTCGACCCCGACAAGGACGAGGACTGCTCAAAGTACACGATAGACGGGCTGCATCCGAACGACGCCGGTCACGCGCTGATCGCGGACGCGCTCGGCCGTTTCCTCGAATCGCTGTGAAGAGCACATACCGCAAACTGAAAAGCGCCCGCTACAGCGGGCGCTTTTCATTGTATAGCGGTTTGTTTATTCAAAATACTGCTCAAAGTCAGCGCCTTCAAAATCATACCATACAGCATCCTCCTTCTCACGCAGCCGAGCATATTCCTTTTCGAACTCAGCTTCGGAAACTGTGTTATTGTTCACAAAATACGGACCTTCATCACTGTGATAATCCTGATAAGTGAAATCGTCAACAATGCTGTCCGTGTCCGTAAATGAGGTGATTTTACTGAATCCCCCGTTTGGACCGTCTAACCATTCAAATGTGCCGTCAGCTTTAAGGTTATAGAATGCACGCGGAACAAACCAATAGCTATGAACCTCGCCTTTATACAAATGCAGCACCACGGTCTCATAGGTATATCTGTCGTCATCAATAAGCGTACAATCCAAAACAGCCTCTTCGATTCCGTCGCCGTCCATATCTACCAAAGCAAATCTGGCGATTTTTAGGGCTATTCCCATATACGGACTATAAAAGCAATCACCTACAATGTGTACAAGACACTCTGAATATGTGCCGTCACTATGGCGGATATTATTGTAAAACTCCCCCTCGCCCTCCAGCACCTTCAAAATCGAGTCGCGCGGACGCGGCGCTTCGGGTTCCGTCGTGTCTGTGTCTGCGCTTGTATCTGCGTCCGCGGAGCCGTCGCCATAATATTTTTCAAGGTCTAAATCGTCCATATCCGCTAAATCATACCACGTGACGTCCTCCTTTGCTTCTTGTTCTTCGACGGCTTTTTTGTACTCTGCTACTGGCGCGTTTTGTTCTTCGATGTTTTTTGCAAACTCTTTTACTGCAACCTTCTCATTGTCAACAAGGCAAACAACGCCAATTACGTATTCGCTGGGAGACTCCTCGATTGTCTCAAAAAGGTAATAATCTAAATCAATACTGCTGTCTTTAATACGTTCACCATCCTCCGTATAATAGCAGCCGTCTCCATATAGAGGGGTCCAATATAAGAAATAATCGAGAACCTCGCCGCTGTCTGTAAACGATTCGATCCTACTAAATCCTGAATGCTCGGTTATATCCCACCAGAAAAATGTACCGTCGATCTTTAAGTCGGATAAACCTCTCGGAGGAAGCGACGTAACGTAGACCTCGCCGTTATACATGTACAGTATCGCAGTATCTGTTAAGTAGCCGTCGCTGTCTAAAACCTCAAAAACAGCTTCAAAAGTCCCCTCACCGTCCATGTCGATCGGCGTGAAATGGATGGTGACTTCTGATTTGTCGTAACCGAGGTAATCATAAATATGTTCAAGATCGAGGTATTCGCCGTTGCTTGTACGGAAATCCCCCTCGCCCTCCAGCACCTTCAATATCGAGTCGCATGGACGCGGCTCTCTCGGTTCCGTCGTCTCCGCATCTGTGTCCGTGCCCGTGCCGACAGCGTCGGCGGTGTCGGACGGTCCCATCACTTCTTTTCCCGGCAGGAACATGCCGGACGGCGGCTCTATCGCCGACAGTCCGCTTTTATATATCCCGATCAGCGCCATAACTGCGACGTAGCATACGCACGCCGCCGTCACACCCCATCTTATGTGCGCGCGTTCTTTGACCTGACGGCTTCGCGCGCTTGTCTCCATCACGACGTAGTCGCTGACGTTTCCTATCGCGTCCATGAGATCGTATACTGTCGCTTTCATATCTCCACCCCCGCTTCCTCAAGAAATTTTTTCAGCTTTTTTCTCATTCTCGACAGTCTCGCCTTGACTATCGTGTCCGTCGAATGCATCATCGCCGCGATCTCCTTGACCGAGTCGCAGTACCAGTACCGGCGCATGAAAACGAGTCTGTTTTCCGGCGTCAGCGACGTTATGAATCTGTTCATCGTGTCGCGCAGCACTATATTGTCCGCCATCTCGTCGCCGGAGCCGGACTTGTCCGGCATCGCATCCGACAGCTCGTCGAATATGTCCGTGAGATTCGCCGAGCGCTTTACGGCGCTTTTCCGTCTGAACATGTCTATCGCCAGACGGCGCGCGATCTTTGACACGTACGCGCCGAGGTGGCTCGGCATGTCGGGCGGTATCGAGCTCCACGTCCGCACGTATGTGTCGTTGACGCATTCCTCCGCGTCCTCGTTGTTGCCGAGCACGCCGTATGCGACGCTGTAACACAGCTTGCCGTACTTCGCCTGCGTCGCCTCTATCGCCGCTTCCGACCGCTCCATATACAGTCCTACGATGGCGTCGTCGTCCATTGTGCCGCCGTCATTCTTTTCGGCGCCGCTCACGTCGATATCCGCCGCAAGTGTTTTTGAAGCCATAAAGTGACACACTCCTTTCGTATTATGTGCAGCATGCTGTGTCGGGCGCGGTCATGATCCGTTTTTTGTCCCTTCATAAAATAAGACGAAAACCGCGCGCAAAGGTAACGCGATGGAATAAAAAATTTTGAGGTTTATGTTGGTTGTGCTTAACATGCGGGTATGGAAACGAAAACGTTTCTTCGCCCGCACCGCACGGGTTTTACCGACCATAAATTTTTTACGGATAATTTTTGAAAAAGGACTTGACAACAACATTCACGGCGAGTATAATAAAAAAGCGCTCGCGGGAGTGACCCGGGAGTGAAGCGAATACGCGGGAGTGGCGGAACTGGCAGACGCGCACGTTTGAGGGGCGTGTGGTTCACACCGTACGGGTTCAAGTCCCGTTT
>CANPXS010000052.1 GCA_947586625.1 uncultured Clostridia bacterium
CATTGCGTTTTCCTCCGTTTTGGCTTTTTTATTTTACACCATTCCTGAGGTTTACACAATATTCGGGATGGACTCCAGCATGAAATATTTTTACGAATCTGAAAGCTTGACCGCCTGACCGGCGCGAAATTTCATCACCCCTCGAATTCGAGGAGTGATGAAAGCAGGATGTGAGTTCATTCTATACAATTTTGCGAAAAAACCTTGACAGGACTCAATATTTCCGGGTAACCACAGTTGATCGCTTCCCACTAAAACAGCTGAATATTCTTCTGTGCATTTATCAGACAGTTCTTTCTTAGAACCATTTTTTCGGAAAGATTAAAATATTTATCTTCAAACTCGTCAAATATGACGCTCTTATTTTTACGCTTTTGGTGTAGTTATTTTTCAATAATTTATTATATAATACATTTTTAACCACACCCAGCTTTGATAAAAGTATGTCAGACGTCAACGATGCTTTAATAAAATATTTCATCTTGTCCTTTTTAAGCTCGGCATCAAATCCGGATATATCTATAGTCTCGTTTTCATAAATTGAAAATCCGGCTTTAAGTATATCGTCATAAGCCTCGGCATTTCTTTGAAGCTTCGCATTATGCGGAATGATGTAGACGCACCCGCCAAGGCTCTCGATCTCCTCGCGAGAAATATAGTTAGAATCCTCGTAGACGATAAAATCGAACTGCACCTCGCTGCGGTCCTATCTCGTCAAGAATGTTTCTCCTTTGCCGGTTCTTGCTCTCCAATACTCCAACATATCCCTGACGGTCTGCTCCATCGTTATTTGTTGTTTCCATCCCGTGTCTCGCTTCAGCTTTGTCACATCACCGACTATTATCTTTTCGTCTGTCGGCCTCAGCAGCGCGGGGTCGACCTTGATCTCAAACTTATGTCCGGTCAGACGTTCAATAAGGTCAACGATATCTCTCATTTTGTAAATATGTTCCGATGATATGTTGTAAACTTCTCCCGGCGTTCCTTTTTCGGCAAGGAGCATAAGCGCGTTTACCAAATCACGCTGGTCCATTATCGCGCGCCTTGTCTCAAGATTACCTACTCTCAATTCATAAATGCCGGTCTTTTCAGCCTGAATCGCCCTGTATGTAAAGTCCGATGTAACATCGTTGACCTTTCTCGTTCCCGTCGAGTTAAATATCCTCGCTCTTATACAGCGTATGTGATCGTTCATGAAATACTGGAACGAGATCAGGTCCTGCCCGACTTTGCTCACCCCGTAGGGGTGCAGGGGCTTTAACTCTGCCGTTTCTTTGACATAGACCTCGTCGCCCTCAAGCTCATTGAGCGTTTCTCCGTATTCGGCACTTGAACATGCTACTACGACCATCGGATCATAGCCTTTGTCAACAAATCTTCGCGCCTTTTTGATCGCTTCATAAACAGCTGCCGTGCCGTTGATATTCGTCTCAATAGTTTCATACGGTTTATTCCACGAAACGGTAGGATAGCTTTGAGCCGCAAGATGATAAATCTGCTCCGGCATATATTCAAAGACGATCCTTTCGATATTTTCGGGATACCGAACGTCGCATTCGATCATCTTTATATCAGACGGAAGCTCGGTTATGTCTGTAGTGGGCTTGTAGTATGTGCCAATGACATTTTGACCGTGAGCATGCAGCAGTTCCACCATGTGTGAGCCGACCATTCCGCCGGCGCCAGTAACTAAAATATTCATGCTGCTGCCTCCCCAATTGTAGAAAGGCAGAAGCCATTATCTTTGCTATCTTGTAAGGAAAACCGTCTTTTTACCTTGTAAGGAAGTACCCCCCCCCGACTCTTTCTCTCCAATAATCAAGCAAATCATGCATCGTCTTTTCAAACGGTATCTGCGGCTCCCAGCCGGTGTGGGCTTTGAATTTGCGGCAATCCGGGACTTGCAGATCCGCGTCAATCGGGCGCAGGCGCTCTGGGTCGGTGACGATCTCGATCTTATCTTTCATCGTCGAATATGAGATCAGTGTGTTCAGCGTGTCGCCGACCTCGCATGTGTAGCTGCCGCCGATGTTGTAATACTCGCCCGCGACCGGGTCAACGGTGACGAGCATATAATATGCCCTGACCGCGTCCCTGACGTCGGCATATGTACGAAGCGACTTGAGATTTCCCACCATGACCTTCGGCTCGATCATTCCAGCTTCGATCATCGCGATCTGCTTTGCAAATGTGGATTCATGGAACACGTCGCCGCGCCTCGGTCCCGTGTGTGTAAACATACGGGTCGTCATTACCGTCATACCGTAAGCCTCGGCATAGTATCTGCCCAAAAGGTCGGTGCCGACCTTGGAAATGGCATACGGGCTTGCCGGATGGAACGGACATTCCTCGTGAATGCCTGTTTCCGGCTTCTTCTCTTTCGGTATTTTCCCGAACACCTCCGAGGACGCGCATACATGGATCACCGGATGGTAATCCCTATCCTCCGCCATAGCAAGACGGAACGCTTCAAGCAAGCGGCATGTGCCGAGTATATTGGTATTTAACGTGTCGATCGGCGCTGTGAAACTCGTAAGCGGATATGACTGTGCCGCAAGATGGAACACATAGTCCGGCTTGATATTGTTTACAACGGTGATCAGGCTCATTTCATCGTTCAGATCGGCGTACTCGAAGAACACGCGGTCTTTTCTGTTCACGCGGTCTAAAAGATGCGACACATTGTCGAGCGGACTGCGCCAGCGGCATACGCCGTATACGTCCCAATCCGTGTTTTCCAGCAGAAAATCCGCAAGGTGCGAGCCGACCATTCCCGTGATTCCGGTTATCAATGCTTTCATATTTTTAAATTCTCCAATTCTTTAGCTATTTTTTCAGTGAATGTATTATCGGGCAGTATCCCGTATCTCTGCATATATAGGCTTTTCATCTGTGTGATGCGCGGGCGGTTTTTGAAAAATTCTTCTCCCGGCATCGAGATCGTATATTTCAATTTCCCTCCGACGAATCTGTTCAGTTCGTCTGCCATTCTCACACGGCTCACAAGCTCTTTTCCGGCAACATTGAGAAACGTGGGTTCGTACTCGTTCCAGTGAAAGGCAAAATATGTGACTGCATCGACGACGTCCGAAACAGTTATCACATTACGGTAAAACGGATGAAAAATGTCGGCGGTTTCCCCGTTCCTGATACAATTTAAGCAGTATGTATAAAACCTGTCCTTTGCCGAAGCTACATACGAAAGCCGAATTGCTTTGAACAGCGGATCATTCTTGAAACGATCCTCTACCGCCTTTTTCATTTTCCCGTACGGCGTATATGCCTGTGTCTTTGACTCTTCGTCATATATCATCCCGGGGATATCGCCGAATACGGCGTCCGATGAGAAGAACAGCACCCTGCATCTGCGCTTTATCGCTTCTTGTATAAAGCACGACGTACCCGTTACATTTATCCGCCGGCAGTCGTCATATTCCTGCGCGCATTTATCCGGTCCCGATATCGCAGCGGTGAAAACTACATAATCGACGTCGTCAAGCAGTCCGTAATCAAAATTGTCAACATCGGCTAAATCGAGATATACGTCCGCACTGTCGCTTTTGTTAATTTTTAGTACAGACTCGATCTCCGGCTCTTTGTTAAATCGCTCAAGTATATATTCCGCAATATATCCCGAGCTGCCTATAAGTGAAGTTTTCAATCAGTTTCCTCCGTTTCATTCATTTCCGAAAAACCTCTCCTCCAGCATCATGCACCAGCAGTGATACACCGGCAGGTGAAGCTCCTGTATCCTGTACGTCTCCGTCTCCGGCACTCTTATCGCTGCATCGGCAGCCTTTGCAAGCTCTCCGCCATCGGCGCCTGTCAGCCCGATAACTTTTATCCCCATCGCTCTTGCAACTACTGCGGCCGACATCACGTTTCTGCTGTTTCCCGACGTCGAAATACCGAGGAAAATGTCGCCCGGTCTTCCGAATCCGAACAGCTGCTGCGCGAAAACTCCGAGTCCGTCCACATCGTTTATGTATGCGGTCGACAGCGCCTCATGCGCCACAAGCGGTATCGCCATAAGTCCGCATTCGAGATTTTTTGCAAGATCTGCCCCGCGCAACGGGTCAACTGCCTTCAGCTTTCCCGCAAATTCATGCGTTACGGGGCGCGGTATTCTGAACCGCTTCATAAGCTCCCCCGCTATGTGCTCGGCGTCCGCCGCACTGCCGCCGTTTCCGGCGATCAAGAGCTTGCCGTCGCGCTCGAAGCATCCCTCCATCAGCTCGTATGCCTTGGCAATATCTTCTCTGCACGCTTCAAGCTGCGGATATCTTTGTACCAGCGCGTCGAGATGCGCCTTCACTTTATCTGTCATCCGTGATCTCCAAAATCTCTTTTATCGCTTCATATAAGTCGCCGTCTGTCGGGATGATCTTAGTTTTGCATCCCGCCGCCTCGCCCGCGCCTTCGTCATGCATGCCGTCGCCTATCATCCATGACCGTGTGAGATCAATGTTGAAGTCACGGGCGGCTTTCAGCAGCATTCCCGGCTTGGGTTTGCGGCAATCGCAGTCGAATTTGAGTTCTTTGACCTCTCCCTCAAATCCGCTGTCGGGATGGTGCGGACAGAAATATATCGCATCGAGATACGCGCCGTCATTGCCGAGCAGCGTTTCCATCTTGTTGTGTATCTCGTCAAGCTCCGCAAACGTGACCTCTCCGCGCGCGATAACGGGCTGATTCGTCACGACTATCGCGAGATAGCCCGATTTGTTTATCAGTTTTATCGCCTCGGAGACAGTCGGCAGAAGTTCGAAGTCGTCAATATTGCGTAGGAAACCGACGTATTTGTTTATCGTGCCGTCGCGGTCAAGGAATATCGCCTTTTGTTTGTTCCGCAAATTCCTTGCGAATACTTTGCCGCTCTCAAAATCGCGGCTCACCGCCTCAAACCGCTCAGGCGTGCCCATATCCTTAACGTACTCCGGGCTGTCATAGCAGAACATTTTGCCTGTTCCGGCGAGAGGTTTCAAAATGTCCCGGTCTAAATCTATTTTCGGCAGGTCTATGTCATTTTCCAACAGCTTAGGGGAGATGATGTGAAGCCCTGCGTTGACGCGGTTCTTGTAATACTGCGGTCTTTCGTCCTCTTTAGTAAGCCATTTTTGAACAGACTTGACACTGTTTGCGATGATCAGCCCGCTGTCGTACGGATGGTCGTTCGGGTGAGTGAACAGCGTCGCAAGAGCGTTGTGCTCCTTATGAAACGCAGCGAATCGGTTGAAGTCGATGTTGAAAACGGAATCGGCATTGAGCAGGAGAAAATCTTCCGTCAGCTTGTCTTTCAGTCTGAACAGCGCACCCGCGTTTCCGAGCGGCTTGTCCTCAACGAAATATTCAATATGTGCGCCGAAGCGCTCGCCGTCTCCGAAGTAGTCGATTATTTTGTCCGCCATGTGGCTGACGGTCAAAATTATGTCGGTGAAGCCCTGCTCGCACAGACATTCGATTTCATGCTCCAAAACGGGTTTGCCGCAAATCGGGATGAGAGGCTTCGGTATATCCGGGAACAACTCCGATATACGAGTTCCCCGTCCGCCGGACATTATTACTGTTTTCATCTTTCGCACGGCGTATAGCTTTCGGGCGAATAATATATCACCCTCGTTCCGCCGTCCTCAAATGCAAACGGAATGTGTAAAAGATCTCTCATCGCCTTCATAACGCTTGCTCTGTGTTCGGGCTGAACATAGAACAGGAGAAATCCTCCGCCGCCCGCCCCGAGCAGTTTTCCTCCGAGTGCGCCCGCCGCTATTCCTTTCGCGTACAGGGCATCTATGCTGTCTGTCGATATCGCCGAGCCCGTCTGGCGTTTGAGCTTCCATGTGTGGTCAAGCAGTCTGCCGAAATCGTCAATGTCTGAGTGCTTGTCCGTAAGTATGTGTTCCGCATCGTCAACGAGCGAAAGCATCTCTTTCAGCTGCGCCGTCTTATCGCCGCGATCCTTTGCATTTGCCGCCTGAACCTCAGATGAGAAACGCGTGAAGCCTGTGAAAAACATCATCAGATTATCGTTAAGTTCGCGCTTTCTGTCAGGGGAGATTATGACCGGCAGCACTTCGTATCCATCCGCATTGAAGTTGATACGGTTTAGTCCGCCGAATGACGACGCTATCTGATCCTGCCAGCCGCCTGCTTCATTGCAAAGCGTCCGCTCAAGATATATCGCCTCGTCCGCGAGCCGTTTTTTATCCGCATATTTACCTTTCAGCGCATGGAATGCATTCAACATTCCTACAGCAAAAGACGACGACGTTCCGAGACCGGAACGTGCAGGAAGGTCGGACTCGTATGTTAAGCGTATCTCATGCATGTCGAGCATCTTCATCGCGTTGCGGATCGCGGGGTGCTTGATTTGCTCGACGTCCGTGACGCGCTCTGTCTGCGAGTAGCAAAGCTCGGTTGTATAATCAAAAAATCGCGGCAGATGACGCACGTTGACGTAACAGTACTTGTCGAACGTCGTCGACAGTACCGCGCCGCCGTATTCTTCAAAAAAATCCTTCATATCCGTTCCGCCGCCGAAAAACGACATGCGAAAAGGAGTTTTTGTGATGATCATCAGCAATTTCCGCCTTTGAAAATATGCATTACCGTTTTACAGATTATCTTCATATCCGTCCTCACTCCACACTCGCGTATGTATTTGTAGTCGAGTTCAAGCTGCTCTTCATATCCCATTTTTGTTGTATCGGCGGGTTGCCAATAGCAGGACAGGCCGGGATTAACACAGAGCCTGTCGTCGTGCACCTGTGACTGCTCGGACGGGACGAACGGGCGCGAACTCTCCCAGCGTATGCGTATGCCGTTCGCGGCAAAAGCACGCTCCGTAAAGTCGCGGACCGTGTGCTGAACGCCCGTCGCGATGACGAAGCCGTCGAGCTCGTCCTGCTGCATTATGAGCCACATGCATTCGACGTAGTCCTTCGCATAGCCCCAGTCGCGCAGGCTGTCGAGGTTGCCGAGTTCGAGATGGACGCACGGCGCGTTATACCGTGAGCCTCGTAACCTTTGTCAAGCAGAAATTCGGCAAGATAGCTGCCGTCCTGTCCGGTTATTCCGGTGATCAATTCTGTTTTCATGTGGAGTCCTCACTAACGGATAATAGAAAAATAGTCAGCGAGAATGCGATGACAAAGGAATATGGCAGGAGATACTCCTTGCTGCCGAGCCAAACTTGAATCGCAGACTGAAAGAATACCAAAAATCCTGCGCTTATGCAGCTTGCAAAGAAATAGCTGAAAACGTCGAACATCTCAAACTGATTTCAAAGCTCATCTTTATTGCGGTTACTATATACAATATTCCCGATTGCAGCTTGAACGGGGTTAATATAATTACCGGCTATATAATAAATGATTATAATTTACTACCTTCGCGGAATCCATAATAATTATGTATTTGTGTTATAATCTCGTACAATTATTCAATATTTTCTCCATAACTGCTTTATCCAACTGGAATAATCAATTTTCATTAGTATTTCATTTTTTCTGATAACAACAGATTTTCTCTTTGATACATATTTTAAATGTTCGAATACTGTTTAATAACATCTTTTGAAGCATTAACTTATCATTCAAATATGCCTGCATCATGAAACACCTTGCATTTTCGAGGAATTGCGTTATATCCGTCACAAAAAATCCGTTATATTTATCTATTAGCGGCTGAAGCTTTTGCATCTGTTCCTAATGTCCTTCGGAGGACGACACCATGCAAAGCTTTGGCACCTTATGTTTTGACATTTTTCAATCTCTCCTGAACAGATCTCTCGTATAAACCTTATCCATCACATCGTCGAGAACGCTCTCGTATCTGTTCGCGATGATCGCGTCGGCGCCCTTCTTGAAGCGCTCGATGTCATTGACGACGAGGCTGCCGAAAAACGTCACGCCATCCTCGAGCGTCGGCTCGTAAATGATCACCGTCGCTCCCTTCGCTTTTATGCGCTTCATTATCCCCTGTATCGAGCTCTGGCGGAAATTGTCGCTGTTCGCCTTCATCGTCAGGCGATACACGCCGACCGTGATCGGGCGCTCCTTTTCCGCGTTCCACATCGACGACGCCGTATAATATCCGGCTTTTTCAAGCACTCTGTCGGCGATGAAATCCTTCCTTGTGCGGTTGCTCTCGACGATCGCCTGTATCAGATTTTCCGGCACGTCGCGGTAGTTCGCGAGCAGCTGCTTTGTGTCCTTCGGCAGACAGTAGCCGCCGTAGCCGAAGCTCGGATTGTTGTAGTAGTCGCCGATACGCGGGTCAAGGCTCACGCCCTTGATGATGTCGACGGTACTAAGCCCCTTTACTTCCGCATAAGTGTCAAGCTCGTTGAAAAAGCTGACGCGCAGCGCGAGGTAAGTGTTCGCGAACAGCTTAACGGCTTCCGCCTCTGTATATCCCATGTAAAGGACGTCGATGTTCTCCTTCTCTGCGCTTTCGGCGAGCATTCCGGCAAACGTTTCCGCCGCTTCTCTCGTGCCGCTGTCGCATCCCACAATTATGCGGCTCGGGTAAAGATTATCGTAGAGCGCCTTTGATTCCCGAAGGAACTCCGGACTGAAAATTATCCTGTCGGTGCTATACTTTTTCCTGACCGATTCCGTATATCCGACCGGGATCGTGGACTTTATCACCATCATCGCCCTGTCGCTGCTTTTCAGCACGAGCTTTATCACGTCCTCGACCGCAGAACAGTCGAAGAAATTCTGCTGCGGGTCGTAGTTCGTCGGCGCGGCAATTATCACGAAATCCGCGTCGGCATACGCCGCCTCGCCGTCGAGCGTGGCGGTCAGGTCAAGATCTTTTTCGGCGAGATACTCTTCGATCTCCCTGTCCTGTATCGGGCTGATCCTGCCGTTGATCTTCTCCACTTTCTCGGGTACGATATCGACCGCCGTGACACGGTTGTGCTGTGCAAGCAAAACCGCGAGCGAAAGCCCGACGTATCCGGTCCCCGCAACCGCGATATTGTATTTTTTCCCTGTTTTTTCGTTTGTCATTGTATTTTCTCTTGCGCATGACACAGATCAGTGCGCAATTCCCTTGTATTCGTTCTGAACTTTCCCGTAGCTTTCGATGTCGCCGATGTCGTATCGCTTCCCCGGCATCTTCATCGCGTGGACAGCCGTCTTTTTGCAGAGCCACGAGATAAAGCTGCCCGGCGCGTCGACGCCGCAGCCGCTCGCTATTCCCTCTGCCACGAGCGGGACGTCCGCCGATTTGTAGAAATAGAACGGCGGACAGCACCAGTGCGATCTCGGCGTCTCCGGCTTTTCTTCCATATTGAGTATCAGGTCGTTTTCGTCCGTTACCACGACGCCGCACTTTTTAAGTTTTGTTTCCGACGGCTCGTAATAGCGCATGATGCAGGACGTCCGCTTTTCCTTCGCGTATGAGATAAAATCGGTCAGCGAAAAATCGAGCAGATTGTCGCCCGCGATAACGAGCAGATCGCCCGTCAGTTTCAGGCTGTCTATCGCAAACTGTATGTCGCGCACAGCGCCGAGACGCGTTTCGTTCGTACTTGTTCCGTCGTCGACGACGGTGATCTTCTGCTTGTGACCCGCCGCCCACGCTTCAAAATGATGCGCGAACTTGTGATTGCTGATCACTATGTATTCGTCAACTTCGCCGCTCACGTCGATATCGTCGATCAGCCAGTCGAGAATGGCTTTATCCCGCACTTTCAGCAGCGGCTTCGGAAAATTCTCCGTCAGCGGGTAAAGCCTTGTCGCATACCCCGCCGCTAAAATCAAACACTTCATACGCGTACCCCGTCGGCGCTTTCGCAGATGTGGAAGCTGTATTTTCCCTTCATTTCGGGGAATGATGAAAGGTATTTTCTTTCGACCGTCTCGGCGATCGTCTCCGCCTTGTCGGGATCGATCAGCGCCATGCAGCAGCCCTTGAAGCCCGCGCCGGAGAACCGTCCGCCGTAGATGCCGTCCGTCTCGCGCATTATCTCGTAGAGCTGGATCTGCTCCGGCGCGCCGGATTCCCAGTTGTGTATAGAACTCCATCCACTCTCAAAGCTCAGACGCCCGTATTCTTCGATGTCGCCCCTACGCCATGCCTCGGCTCCTGCCTCGACGCGCTTAAACTCCGTGTACCAATGCTCGCAGCGTCGCGCCCACGGCGCGGGGAGCTTGTCCCTGTATTCCTCATATATCTCATAGCTCACATCGCGCGCATTCGCCTCGCCGAATTTGCCGTAATCGATCCCCGCGAACGCCTGAAGCGCGTATACGCCCGCGCGCAGCTCGTCCACGCGCATATTGTATTTCGAGCCGGCGAGGCTGTGTTCGAGTCCGCTGAAGAAGATCGCGATCTTGTACGGCTTCATGTTCTCCGGCGTCGGTATCAGCTCGTAGCTGTTATCCATGCAGTCGAGATAGAGCAGGTGATTTTTCCTGCTCAACACCTCGCACGACTGATCGAGCGTTCCGACGTTGACCCCGACATAGTTTTTCTCGGCGTCGAAAGCAACATCGATCAACTCCTGCGGCGAAAGACTTATCCGATTAACCTTGCAAAGAGCATCCAAAAACGCTAAAATGACTGCCGCCGATGAGCTTAGTCCCCCTATCGGAAGTGATCCCTCGATCACGCCGCAAATGCCGACTGACAGGCTGTGCTTCTTTGCGAGCGCCCAAGTCGCGCCGCGCAGATAATCCGCCCAGTCGCCCGTTTTCGCGCCGACCTCTTTGATATGCCACTGCGCGCGCTTCGGGAATTGCAGGCTCGTCATCTCAACGACGCCGTTCTGCTTCGGGCGGTATGCAATATGTATTCCCTTGTCGATTGCAAAACCCGTTATCTTTCCGAGATTGTGGTCGCTGTGCGCGCCTATCGGGCAAATGCGGTAAGGACTGAACGAGATACTATCTGCATCCCGTCCGTATATGCTGTGGAATTTTTCTTCACAGTTCATGTCATCTTTTTCCGTCTATGTAATAGCTTTTGTACCATTCCGCAAATCTGCGCAGACCGGTTCTGATGTCGATCGTCGGTCTAAATCCGAAATCGCGCTCGAGCGCCGTGCTGTCTGCGTATGTGACCGGCACGTCGCCCGGCTGCATCGGGACGAGTTCGCGGTGACCCTCGAAATCATAATCCTTCGGCAGGACGCCCGCGCGGACGAGTTCCTCCTGAAGCGTGCGTATGTAGTCGAGCAGATTCTCCGGCGTGCCGCCGCCGATGTTGTAGATGCGGTATGGCGGGATCGGCAGACCGTCCTCGCCCGTCTTCTTTTCGGGAGGCGACTGCATCACGCGGACGATCCCCTCGACGATGTCGTCGATGTAGGTGAAGTCGCGCTTGCAGTTGCCGTAGTTGAATATCTGTATCGTCTTCCCCGCCGCCAGCTTCTGCGTTGCGGAATAGTAGAACATATCGGGACGTCCGGCGGGGCCGTACACGGTGAAAAAGCGCAAGCCTGTCGAGGGGATGTTATATAGCTTCGCGTATGCGTGCGCCATGAGTTCGTTTGATTTCTTCGTCGCCGCATACAGGCTTACGGGATTGTCGACCTTGTCGTCGGTCGAAAACGGCACCTTTTTGTTGCCGCCGTAGACGCTCGACGACGAAGCATACACAAGATGCTCGACGGGATTGTGACGGCATGCTTCAAGGATGTTGTAGAAGCCGATAATGTTCGATTCGATGTAGGTATCCGGGTGGTCAATAGAATACCGAACGCCCGCCTGCGCCGCGAGATTGACGACGATCTGCGGCTTGTACTGCTCGAAAATGCTGTTCACGAGCGCCTTGTCCGCGAGATTGCCTTTGATGAACGTGTGCTTGACGGGGCTGCCTGCCGCTGCCTTTTCGATCTCGGCGAGACGGTACTCCTTCAGCGCAACGTCGTAGTAGTCGTTCATGCTGTCAAGGCTGATGATGTGCCCTGAGGGGAGGTCGCGAAGAAGGCGCACGGCGAGATTCGCGCCGATGAATCCGGGGGAACCGGTTATGAGGATGGGGTTTCCATTTAATTCAACATTCGATTTGATCATTATTAACGGCTCCTATCAAATTACCGATTGTTTACGCCGCTCCACATCTGATCCTTCTCGCTCAGTCTGAGTACTGTCCCGTCCTCAAGCGCATATCCTTCCGCACTCGCCGAATCTTTGTACTCACCTTTGACCTTTGGCCAGACAATGCCGATCGTCGGATCATTCCATGCTATACCGCCTTCGTCGTTCGGGTGATAAAAGTCATCGCACTTGTAGCAAAATTCAGCAGTATCGCTCAAAACGAGGAACCCGTGCGCAAATCCCTTGGGAATCAAAAACTGCTTCTTGTTCTCTTCGGTCAGCTCAACGCCGTACCACTTGCCGTACGTTTCGCTGCCTTTTCGTATATCGACCGCGACGTCGAAGACCGAGCCTTTGATCACGCGCACAAGCTTTGTCTGTGGGTAATTGATCTGAAAATGCAGCCCGCGAAGGACACCCTTCGTACTCATCGACTGGTTGTCCTGAACGAACGTGTAGTTCAGCCCTGCTTCCTCCATGTCGCGCTGACTGTATGTCTCCATGAAGTAGCCGCGTTCGTCGCCGTGGACGGCGGGCTCTATCACGCAAAGCCCTTCGATACCGCCGACGTTCTTTTCAATCTTTATCTGCATCAGAGCTTTGCCTCCTCTAAATATCTTCTCACCGCATCCTGCCAAATCGGAAGCGGCGTGAAACCGGCTTCTTTCAGCTTGCTTTTGTCAAGTCGGCTGTTATACGGGCGCTTCGCCTTGCTGAGCCCATATTCTGCTGTTGTTACCGGCGTCACTTTTGTTTTCAAGCCGTACTGCCTGTAAAACTCGCAGCAGAAGTCGTACCAGCTTATGTAACCGCCCTCATTTGTGGCGTGATAATATCCGTACTTCTCCGTCTCGCACATATCTACGAGGAGCCGCGCAAGGTCGTATGTATACGTCGGCGTGCCGATCTGATCATTGACGACGCGCACCTCGCTGTGCGTTTTGCCGACGTTTATCATCGTCTTGATGAAGTTCTTGCCGTTCAGTCCGAACACCCACGCAATGCGGATGATGAAGTATTTGTCGAGCGTGCCGCTGACCGCGAGCTCGCCTTCTAACTTCGTCTGACCGTAGTAATTGAGCGGTTTGTAATCTTTGCAGTCCGGCTGCCATGGCTCCGTACCCTGACCGTCGAAAACGTAATCGGTCGAGATGTAAACCATTTTGCAGCCAATTTCTTTGCATGCTTCGGCAATATACTTTGTACCGAGAACGTTGATTGCATAAACTTTCGGCTTGTTTTCTTCGTCTTCCGCAGCGTCGACCGCCGTCCACGCGGCGCAGTGAACGACTGCATCGGGATTTATTCTTGTGATTTTCTCATGTACCGCTTTTTCATCGGTGATGTCGAGCGGTATGTAATTTTTGAACGCGCTCTCAGGCAGAATATCAGTACCTGTCGCCTCATATCCGCGCTTTTTCAGCTCGTTCATTACGTCATACCCGAGCTGACCGCCTACGCCTGTGACTAAAAAACTCATGGCTTCACCTGTTTTTGTACATCTCGGCGTAATATGTCTGATATTCCCCGCTCGTCACGCGGTTCATCCATTCTTCGTTGGCGAGGTACCAGTCGATTGTCTTTACAATGCCCACTTCAAACGGAGTTTCAGGATACCATACGAGGTCGTTTTTGATCTTCGTCGGGTCAATACCGTAGCGACGGTCGTGTCCGAGTCTGTCCTCGACGTGCTTGATCAAATCTTCGCTGATTCCATCGTCCTTGAGTCGGTCGCGAAGCTGTGAAATGATAGTCCTGACTATGAATATATTCGATCTTTCGTTGTGACCGCCGATGTTGTAGACCTCGCCTGATTTGCCGCCGCTCGCGACCATGTCGATGGCCTTGCAGTGATCCTCTACGTAGAGCCAGTCGCGGATCTGCATGCCGTCGCCGTAGACCGGGAGCTGCTTGTGATGCTTGACATTGTTTATCATCAGCGGGATCAGCTTTTCCGGGAACTGATACGGACCGTAGTTGTTTGAGCAGCGCGTTATGTTCACCGGCATGCCGTATGTATCGTGGAACGCCATTACAAAATGATCGGCACTCGCTTTTGAAGAGCTGTACGGGCTGTGCGGATTAATCGACGTCGTTTCCGTGAAGTAACCGTCCGCGCCGAGCGCACCGTAGACCTCGTCGGTGGAAACTTGCAGATATTTTTTGTCCTCTTTCCACGTCTTAGTTTCGGCGTTGTACCACGCTTCCTTCGCACGCTGGAGCAGGTTTACAGTGCCCATGACGTTGGTTTGGACGAAAATCTCCGGATTGGCAATGCTTCGGTCAACGTGGCTCTCCGCCGCAAAGTTGATCACATAATCAAAGTCATATTTTTCAAAAAGCCCCGTGACAAGCTCTTTATCACAGATATCGCCCTGTACGAAAACATGACGCGAGTCGCCTTCAACGCCTTTGAGATTTTCAAGATTTCCGGCATACGTGAGCTTGTCCAGATTGACGAGAAGGATATCGTCATACTTTTTGAGCATATAATAGACGAAGTTTGAGCCGATGAAACCCGCGCAGCCGGTGATCAAATATTTTTTCATATCAATACCTGACCTTTCCTTCAGCGACTGCTTTTAAGTGCTGTCCGTAGGGGGATTTCCCGTACTTTTCCGCGCTTCTGAGCAGTTCGTTTCTTGTTATCCAGCCGTTTTTGTATGCAATCTCCTCGGGTGCAGATATCTCGATCCCCTGACGGTTCTGTATCATCTTAACGAAATCTGTCGCCTCGGCGAGGCTGTCCATCGTGCCTGTGTCGAGCCATGCGAAGCCGCGTCCCAGCAGCCGAACGTCCAAAAGTCCGTCGCCCAAATACATCTCGTTGAGCGTTGTTATTTCAAGCTCACCACGAGCGGACGGTTTGACCTGTTTTGCCATCGCCGATACGCCCGCCGGATAGAAATACAGACCTGTAACGGCGTAATTCGACTTTGGCTCACTCGGTTTTTCCTCAATGCTTATCGCTTGACCGTTTTCGTCAAATTCGACAACTCCGAATCGTTCGGGATCGGGAACATAGTACCCGAACACTGTTGCCCTTCCGGACTCGGCATTATTGACAGCCGCTCGCAAAGACTCACCGAAACCGTTGCCGTAAAAGATGTTGTCGCCGAGAACCATTGCACATGGCTCATCGCCTATGAAATCTTCACCGAGAATAAATGCCTGCGCGAGTCCGTCGGGCGACGGCTGCTCTATGTACGACAGCGTTATGCCATAATCCGATCCATCACCGAGCAGCCGCTCGAAATTAGGCAGATCGGACGGAGTCGAAATGATGAGTATGTCGTTTATCCCCGCAAGCATAAGCGTTGACAGAGGATAGTATATCATGGGTTTATCGTAGACGGGCAGAAGCTGTTTTGATGTGACCATTGTCAAAGGATAAAGACGTGTGCCTGCTCCGCCGGCAAGTATGATGGCTTTCATTTTCTGCTCCTTATTCTATGAAATACGGGCTGAATGACGGCTGAAATGGCTTTTCTGTAATACGCGAGATAGACCGCGAGGGTGAGGGCATAAGCCGCGCAGGCGACCCATCTCGGCAGGAAGTTGGTATAGAGGATAAAGGCCGCGGTCATCGCCGTTTCGATCAAGTGATCTTTCGTAAAACGTATCCCGATCTCCTGTTCGACCGCACGCTCGGACAGCACCGATTTGATGAGGTTCGAAAGGACGACGCAGACGAGAAGCGCGGTGAGGTTATCGAAAATATACGCCGAGACCGCGAAGGAGACCGCGCCGAAAACGGACGACAGAATATTGACGCGCAGCATATCTTTTTCTTTTCGGTATGCCTTTAAGTAGTTGTTGGTGAGCAGGCTGACCTTGGAGGTAAAAATGATGATGGGGAGAAGCAGGCCGAGATAGATCAGACTTTGGCTGTACTTCGGGAGAAACTTTTCAAGGATAAGGCAGCCGGGGTAATAGACCAGCATCGTGACGAACAGAAGCGGCGAAATCACATTGCGTATGCTTTTGTATATATCCGGCAGCTTGTCCTGCTCCGTCCGCTTTAACTGCGGGAACAGCACCACACTGACCGCTGAAATGAACGTGAGGAACAGGTTCGATAGGCTGAAGGAAAACGAGACCTTACCGAAAGTGAGTTCGTCCCAATGCCACTGGACGATCATTTTCGCGAGCTCTCCCAAAAGCATCGCCGACCAGTTGGCAAACATCAGGATGATTCCAGAGGAAACATTGATTCTACATTCTCGGAAAGCCTCGCGCAGGGTGAGGGATTTGCCGAAGTACATCCCTTTGTTGAAGAAACGGGAGAGAACGATGCCGACAACATCCCCGGACAGCTCAGCGATACAGTAAAACTCGAACCGATTGACGCGCAGGAGCAGGAGCAAAACGGCGATAAGGCCGTAGCTCATCCGCTGGGTGATGGTGAGGACGGCGTATTTGCTGATGCGGTTGGTGATCTGAAAAGTGTAGGAGTTGTACGTCACCAGATTTTTCGTGACGATGCCTATCGCGACGAACAGTACAGTTGTCCGTGAGATGCCGCCCGTCAACAACGAACCAACAAGTACCGCCGCAAACGCCATGGCGCTTGTCGAGCCCAAAAGAATTTTGAACTGTGAGCGTATCCGCGCCTTGTCGAGCTGGTCATAGTCGTATTGGGAGTAACGGAGAACGATTCCGTCAAGCAGACCGAAATGCAGTACGCCGACGTAACCGACATAGAGGATGTAGGTCTGCCAATAAGCGTACTGATATTCGTCGATAAACTTGGGGACGAGAAAGCTGACGATGAAGCTGACAAGGAGGGAGACGAGCTGGACAACGATTGAAATGATCACATTTTGAGTCAGGCTTTTTTCCTTTTCCAATACTTATCCTTTCTTTAGCAAATAAGTTAAATCTGTTTTCTGTAATCGCTTCATAAAAATTATCAACATGATTCTATTATAATGAATACAATTTTACAATTGATAACTCTCGGCTTAAAATCCACATAATACTGTTATATTAAGAATAGCTTCAAGAGTAGTATCATAAAGTGAATGTACGCCTGAATAATCGGAAATGCATTATCTTTTGCCTCTATACTAGTCAAAAATTAAAAATCAAAATTGAAATGCTTTTAATAGCCAGTTATCAGAGAAAATTGATTTTGTAACCGAATCGTAGTACCCGCTGCCCGGTCCAAATAATTTAATATTAACCAATAAAACAACCAATAATAAAGCAGTCGTTACAATGAATCTATAAGTTTTCTTTAATAAACAAATCTGGTCTGATATATACATATAAACAATCAAAATACAACCTCTAATAAGTCTTGTATATTGGAAATCTATCAAAATAAATGGTATAAACACAATGGAGCTAATACATATTTTAAACATCGCATTATTTACACTACTCACATTGGGATTCACTTTTTTGCTGTTAACATAAAACAAAACACAGCAGAATATTATCAATATTATATAAAATAAAGGGTACATAATAGACTGTCCAAATGAAAGTCCCGCCGAATAATCTTTGTTTCTTAACTCAAGGATATTTTGAATAAACAAACTATTGTATATAAATCGTAATCCTGAAAATACCGCCACTTCGAGCAATAGTGAAGTATATAGAATCGTTTTGCTATTCTGTATATATACTATAATGAAAAACAAAAATGCTAAAGCAATGATATGCTGAGTAGCTGCAAGAAAAATCAACAAGCAATACTTTATTAGATTAGTCTTGTTGTAATGAAAAAGATAGCGACAGGCAAAAACAAATATTGCCATAGCCATAAAGTGACGAATCTGCACTAAATCCAAAAAGAACGGATAACAGATATAGCATAGAATTGCTAATATTGGCTTTCGAGTATATAAAATCAATGAATTTCCTATTAAAACCAATCCACAAGCCGTGTAAATCATTAAAAATTGAGGATAATTCATACCGATTTTGGATGCAACGGTTACTAAAAACCAAAAGCCTGTTTCAACAGAATACGAAGAAATTCCGAGTCCATCCCGAATATTGTGTAAACCTCAGGAATGGTGTAAAATAAAAAAGCCAAAACGGAGGAAAACGCAAT